>JALVZH010000302.1 GCA_027022105.1 Bacteroidales bacterium
GAATAGGCCCTGACGGGCATATAGCTTTTAATATAAAGGGTTCCGACCATTACTCCACCACACGGCTTATGGAAACCAATTTCGAAACCCAGGCGGTGGCAGCCGGCGATTTGGGAGGAATTGAAATTTCGAAAAACAGGCTTGTAATTACCATAGGGCTTAAAACCATAACCTACAATCCCGAAGCGGTAGCCATTATCTTTGCCGCCGGAGAGGCAAAAGCCGATGTGGTAAAAAATGCACTGGAAAACGAACCTTCGAACCTTTATCCGGCTACAGCGTTGCAAAAACTTAAAAACAGCCGGTTTTACCTTACAAAAGGCGCCGCTGTTAAACTGAAAGACAGTATAGAAGAATATTACTCGGGAGAGTGGAACGAGGAAAAAACCCAAAGGGCTGTTTTTGACCTCCTGCAAAAAAAGGAAAAATATGCCGACAGGCTTTCCCTCGAAGATTTAAAAAAGGATGCTTATTGCAGCAGAATACCAAATCTGAGCGAAAGTACCTTTAATGAAGTGAAGGAATCGATACTGAAAAAGATTGACCTCGGCATGCGTAAAGAGGAGGAACAGCGGTTTTATCATACCGGACCGCATCACGACGATATTATGCTTGGAATATTGCCTTACGTCGCACATCAGTTAAGACAGGCTACCAACCGGTTCGATTTCAGTATCCTGACATCGGGATTTACGGCGGTTACCAATAAATTTATCATCAATGCCCTCAGGGATGTGCTCTATTTTCTTTATAAAGATGAGATACAGATGATACATTACCCCGATTTTTATGAAGAGGGTTATAAATTGAAATGGGATAAAGATGTTCACCACTATTTGCAGAAAGTGGCTTCGGGTGAACCACATGAACGCCGTCGCGGTTTAAGCCACAGGCTGGTCAGGGTGATGGTTGAAATTTACGGTATAAAAAATACACAGCAGTTAAAAGAGCAGATTAAAAAAGATATTGAAATACTGGAAAATTCTTACGACGGTGAGAAAAATCCTCCCGATATTCAAAAGCTCAAAGGAATGCTTCGCGAATTTGAAGAGGAGTTGGTATGGGCTCACTTCGGGGTTCAGGTAAAAAATGTTCACCATTTACGACTTGGTTTTTATACCGGTGACATTTTTACCGAAAGTCCCGAACGAAAAAGGGATGTGTTGCCTGTGCTCCGGCAGCTTAGAGAACTGAAGCCTACGGTGATAAGTCTTGCACTCGACCCCGAGGGAAGCGGGCCGGATACACATTATAAAGTGCTTCAGGCAATTGCCGAAGCGGTAAGACTCTGGAGAAAAGAAGAGGATTTGTCGGATTTGCGCATTATCGGCTACCGCAATGTGTGGTATCGCTTTCACCCTTCCGAAGCCGATGTTATAGTGCCGGTTTCCTTAAATTCTTTGGCTATCCTCGACGAAGCATTTACCGATTGCTATCTGAGCCAGGTGGAAGCCTCGTTCCCGAGCTATATGCTCGACGGCAAATTCAGCACCCTTTCGCAGCAAATATGGATAGAACAGATGAAACAGATACAACTTTTATTGGGAAAGAACTTTTTTTACGAAAATCCTTCTCCCCGTCTGCGGGCAGCGCACGGACTGCTCTATTTTAAAATGATGGATGTGGACACTTTCCTTAGTCAGGCAAGGGAACTGGAAAAATCAATGGAGGGAATTTAATAATTTCGGTAAAAAATCATTTTTTAATAAAGAAGTTTTTCAATATTTTATGATTCGTCTGATTTTTATAGCTTAAAACAAGTTAAAAGGAATTAAACAATGGCGCAAAAGCATAGCAATATTTCTGTAGGTATCGATATTGGCGGAACAAAAATTACAGCCGGACTTGTGGCTGACAATAAAATTACTGCAACAAAAACATTACCTACACCAGCCGGAGAAAATCAGGAGACGGTAATCAATGCCATTATAAAAGCATGCAAAGAGGTATTGGATGTTCAATCGGTTTCGGGCATAGGTGTCGGAGTTCCCGGACTGGTAGATACAACGGAAGGAATAGTGCACATTGCCAGCAATATTCCTTCGTTTAAAAATGTTGAACTAAAAAGAATACTGGAACATGCTTTTGATAAACCCGTTTATGTAAACAATGATGCAAACTGCTTTGCATTGGGAGCAAAAAATATTGACGAAGGAAAGAATTACAAAAACATAGTGGGACTGACCCTCGGTACCGGTCTTGGAGGAGGGATTATTATCAACAATCATCTTTACGAAGGTGTGGGCGGCGGTGCCGGCGAGTTCGGATATCTTCCCTATCGCGACGGCATTCTTGAGCACTATTGCAGTGGGCAATTTTTCAAACGAAAATATGATGTGACGGGTGAGGAGGCTTTTGAACTGGCTCAAAAAGGAGACAGCAAAGCTTTCAGAATGTTCGATGTTTTCGGGTTTCACATAGGAGAGGCCGTTAAAATTGCAGCCCATATGCTGGCTCCCGAAGCGGTTATGCTTGGCGGTTCAATTGCCAAATCGTTCGACTATTTTAAAGAGAGTATGTGGATGTCGGTTCGCCGGTTTCCTTATAAAGATGTGGTTGATAACCTCGAAATTATTCCGGTGCACAACCCAGGTGTTGCCGTTATTGGTGCCGCATCCTTGGTATTCGATTGATTAATAATTATATAAGGTATTCTTCCGGTCTTAAAAAAAGCCTGTTTTTTCTTTGTGTTTTACACTTTTCCGGAAATAAATATCCCGGATTATAACACTTTTTTGGAGATAAATATCGTTGGTGTGACGATTTTTTGGAGATAAATTTGTATGTTTGTAACGATTTTTTGGAGATAATTCAAAGTGTAAAACAATGAAACGGAAAATATATACCGATTTATTGAATTGGAAAAGAAAGGAAAACCGTAAACCTGCCTTTATACTGGGTTTCAGGTATCGAAAAATTAGTATAGACTTCAAATAAACTCAATATTCCGTTTTAATTGTTTAAACCCTGCCCGTTCTGCCGCAGTATGCCGAAACAGTTTTTTGAAAAGGGGTTTATCCATATTTTCAAGTTGCTCGTCGGTAACTGCTAAAAACTGTTCCGAAGGTTCAAAAGCAAGCTCGGTATGTTCGTGGGCATTGCGGTTCCAGGGGCACACATCCTGACAAATGTCACACCCGAAAACCCGGTTTTTCATTTTGTGTTTAAATGCAGCGGGAATGTTTTCGCCACGGTATTCTATGGTAAGGTACGAAATACATTTTTGTGCATCCAGTTCAAAAGGTTGCAAGGCGCTTGTGGGACAGGCATCAATGCAGCGGGTGCAGGTACCGCAAAAGTTTGGCGATATTTCCGTGTTGTAATTTAATTCCAGATCAATAAGAATGTTACCGATAAAAAAGAAAGAGCCGTTTTTCCGGTTAATCAGGCAGGTGTTTTTACCTATAAATCCCAGTCCCGCTTTTTGTGCCCAATAGCGTTCAAGCACCGGTGCCGAATCAGTAAATATCCTTGCTTTTCTCGGCCCGGTTCTCTCTTCAATAAATTTTAAGAGTTCCTTTAACCGCTCTTTCATAATGAAATGATAATCTTTTCCGTAGGCATACTTTGAGAAAATGTATTTTGATGATTCGGGGGCCTTTTTTGTTGTAAAATACTGGAAAGAGACGGAAATTACCGTTTTGGCATCCTCCGAAAGCAGTCGCGGGTCGTAGCGTTTGTCTTTGTTGCGTTCCAGCCAGCTCATGGTGCCGTGTTTCTTTTCCGAGAGCCACCGTTCCACATAATCAGTCTCTTTTTTCTCCACCTTTTCCGCTTTGGAAAATCCGCAACCCGAAAATCCGAGTTCCAGTGCCTTTTGTTGTATGGATTCGGTAAGTTGGTTCAGGTAAAGGGATTTGACAGGCATTTTTATATTTAACTTTTAAAACAACCTTCCCTGTTGCGGTCCGCGCTCCAAACCCAGATGTTTGTACGCCAGGTCGGTGGCTTCGCGTCCGCGCGGTGTCCGCATAATGTAGCCTTCCTGTATCAAAAAGGGTTCGTACACCTCCTCAATGGTGCCGGCCTCTTCGCCTACGGCAGTGGCTATGGTGGTTATACCCACCGGGCCGCCTTTGAATTTTTCGATTATGGTTGACAAAATCCTGTTGTCCATTTCGTCCAGCCCCGATTTATCCACATTCAGTGCCTCCAAAGCATGTTGCGAAATGTCCATATCAATAACACCGGTGCCTTTAATCTGTGCAAAATCGCGAACACGGCGAAGAAGCAGGTTGGCAATACGTGGTGTGCCCCGGCTGCGTCCGGCAATTTCCACCGCGGCATCATGGTCAATTTCAACTTTAAGAATAGAAGCCGAACGTTCGATAATTCCCGCAAGGGTAGGGGTATCGTAATACGAAAGACGCGAATTGATACCGAAACGCGAACGCAGCGGTGCGGTAAGAAGTCCCGAGCGGGTGGTGGCTCCGATAAGTGTAAAAGGGCTCAGGCTTATTTGAACCGAACGGGCGTTGGGCCCGGTTTCTATCATAATGTCTATTTTGAAATCTTCCATGGCCGAGTAGAGGTATTCTTCTACCACGGGACTAAGCCGGTGAATTTCATCAATAAAAAGCACGTCGTTCTCTTCAAGGTTGGTGAGCAGGCCAGCCAAATCGCCGGGTTTGTCAAGCACGGGGCCCGATGAGGTGATGATGTTTACCCCCAACTCATTGGCAATGATATGCGAGAGGGTTGTCTTACCCAGTCCCGGAGGGCCGTGCAGCAATACATGATCCAGTGCTTCGCCCCGCTGTTTGGCAGCCTGTACGAAAATACGAAGGTTCTCCACCACCTTTTTCTGTCCGGCAAAACTCTCGAACCTTCCCGGCCGTAAAACATTTTCGATTTCCAGTTCAGCCTTACTCAGATGTTCTCCCGTTGCATCCAGGTTTTCATTCATCCCGTTTATCATTTTGGCACAAAGGTAATAAATATTAAAGCGATAAAAGTAACTCTCTGATGACTATGTAATGTGAAGGACGTCAGCGTTTTTAAAAACCATAAAAAGATTTAGCTATTTTTTTCTTTTTTTAATTTCTTCAATAATATTTAGAAGTTCAATCCTGTTTATGGGCTTTGAAATATGATATTCGCAACCTGCTTCGAACGCTTTTTTATCATCTCCGGCCAAGGCATATGCTGTTTGTGCAACAATGGCAACTTTTTTATTAAACTTACGGATTCTGCGTGTGGCTTCATAACCGTCAATTAGGGGTATTTTTATATCCATCAGAATAACATCAATATCCGGATTCTCTCTGGTGATTTCCACAGCCTCTTTTCCGTTTTTCGAATAAAACAGTTCGTAGTCTTTGTTTTGGAAAATGATTGATAACAGTTGAGTGCTTGTGTCATCATCCTCAACAATCAGAATTTTCATCTTTTTACTACCCGTATCAGAATGCTTTACTGCTGTTCCTGTTTTGTTTGTGTTATCATGTTGCGATAGGGTTTTGCTGTATGGAATGGTAAAATAGAATGTTGAGCCTTTTGACGGGATGGAGTTTACCCATATGTTGCCTCCCAGCATTTCGACATATGCTTTTGAAATAGAGAGCCCCAAACCGGATCCCTGTAGTGCCATTGAATCTTCTATATCAGCCTGTTCAAACCGGTTGAAAATGGCTTTCTGTCTCTTTTCGGGAATTCCGATGCCGGTATCGGTGACATAAAATTTAATAAACTGCTTTTCTCCTTCCGAGATCAGCTTACAGCCCAAATCAATACCTCCCTTGCGGGTGTATTTAATGGCATTTTTTATCAGGTTTGTCAGGATTGATTCCAGTTTGTGTTTGTCGGTATTAACCAATAGCTTTTTGCTGCCGGAAAAGGTATTACAGGATAGGTTCAGTCCTTTAGATTTCGCTTCGTATCTGAAAGACTGATACATGGAGTTGAGAATAGCATTAACGTCAACTTCCTGGAAGGTAACCTTTTCCTGTCCTGTCTCTATTTTCGAAATGTCTATGATGTCATTTACAGTATTCAACAGTCTGTTTCCGTTTTTCCGGATTATCTGAATAAACTCTTGTTTTTGCTTTTCGGTAAACCCGGGGTCTTGCAGCAAGTCGGTAAAACCGAGAATACTGTTCATGGGGGTTCTGATTTCGTGGCTCATATTGGCCAGAAAAGCTGATTTTAAGCGGTCGCTTTCTTTTGCTTGTTCAAGAGCCTTAATTAGTTTCTTCTCCTTCCTTTTACGATCGATCAGCAGGCTTATCTGATGTGCGATAATCATCAGGAATTTGATGTCCTGAACATTATAAACGCTTTTGTCGGTGTAACTTTGCAATCCCATTACACCCAACACTTCTCTGTTAAGTAACAGAGGAACTCCCACCCATATTTGCGGTATTTCATCGATATTCTCAATCTCACCGGAATCAATCAGTTTTTTCAACATTTCATATGTGGCAAACAGAGGTTTTTTCCTTTTGGCCACATAGGAAATAAGGTTTTTACCCGTAAGACGAGGGTTGTTCCGGTTTTTTTCGTCTTTATAATATTGAAGGCTGAATGAACCGGAATCTTTATCATAAATTGCCAGACAGAAATTATTAGTATTTATAAAGGCACCCAATTGATTCTGAA
>JALVZH010000303.1 GCA_027022105.1 Bacteroidales bacterium
GTATTTTCGTAACCTTTATCCCCATCCTCATTATTCAGAGCCATCCACCCGAAAAGCCTGCGGGCTGGAATGGCGAAGAATCTCCGAAGTTAATAGCGTTGATTAATCCCAATGCGTTTCAGATAATGAGACTCTTCGAAATCGCCCGGCCAATTTCCAACCCACATGATTTTTCTGAGTTGGTTGGGGGTGGGGTTGGAGATTCTATTGCTTCCCGTAGGACATACGATGGTTTCATCGTAACCTTTATCTTTATCCTAACAATTCAGACCCGTCTGAGGCGGGGATGAATCCCCGAAGTAATTCGCGATGATTAATCTCACTATTTCTTTTGACAGAATGATAAAAACAAGTTATAATCAAATAAATCAAATTATTCCTATTTTTGAAGTAAAATCAAATATTATGGAACGCGGAGGATATACCTATATCATAACTAATAAATATCACACAGTATTATACACAGGTTCAACAACAAATCTCGCAACCAGAATTTATCAGCACAAGACAAAGTATTTCCCGAATGCTTTTAGTGCAAAATATAACCTTAATAAACTTGTTTATTATGAGTCACATTTTACTATACAAGAGGCAAGAGAACGCGAAAAGATTATTAAAGGATGGAGTAGGCAGAAGAAAATGGATTTAATCAACAAATTTAATCCTGAATGGAAGGATTTGTATGATGAACTTGAAATATAGGACGGTGATTTTCTTCGTAACCTCTATTTTCCTCCTTACCATTCAGAGCCATCCACCTGAAAAGCCTGCGGGCTGGAATGGTGAAGAATCTCCAAAGTTAATAGCGTTGATTAATCTCAATGCGTTTCAGATAAGGAGACTCTTCGAAATCGCCTGCCCAATTTTCCACCCACATTATTTCTCTGAGTTGGTTGGGGGCGGGGTTGTAGGTTCTATTGCTTCCCGTAGGACATACGATGGTTTCTTTGTAACCTTTATCCCCATCCTCATTATTCAGAGCCATCCACCCGAAAAGCCTTGCGGGCAGGAATGGCGAAGAATCTCCAAAGTTAATAGCGAAGATTAATTCCATTAGTTACCAATTAGGAGACTCTTCGAAATCGCCAGCCCGATATCCGGCCCGCATGATTTCTCTGAGTTGGCGGGGGTGGGGGCTAAGGATTTTGCTGCTTTCCCGAGTTTAGTTGGTTTAAATTCACAAGGACATACCCTAATCCTCCGTTTTGCTTATTTTTGCCGTAATAACACACTCTATTGAAAAAAGCGGCATACATATTCATTGCAATAATCCTTCTGTTTCCTGCAACAAACCTGCGGGGACAAAACAGAAAACGGGCGGAAAAACTGTTTATCAGGGCAAAAGAGAAATATCGTTCGGGACGGCTAAATGAAGCTTTGCGGCTTACCAACAACGTACTTCGAGCCGATACGGCATTTAATCAGGCCTTTTTGCTGAGGGCGGAAATTGCCAACCAGCTCGGCGATACACTGTTGGCCATAAAAAGCTATGAAAACTTCCTGCATTACGATTCCACAGGCTTCCCCCCTGCCTTTTATAACCTTGCCGGACTCTATTTTAAAACCGGACAATACCAAAAAACCGTCTCATCCCTTTTGTATTATATCAATCATTTCGACTTGCACACCCTGCGATTGAAAACAAGAGCCCAAACCCTGCTGAAAAAAGGAATAGTTGCCGCTGAGATTGCCGCACACCCCTGCCCTGCTGCTTTTAAACCCCTGCCGAACGACATAAACACTCTGGCTGATGAATATGTAAACTTCATTAACGAAGACCTCGACGAACTCTATTTTACCCGGAAAATCCCGTTAAAAACGGAAAATCCTGATGAACGCAGGTTTGTAGAGAAGATTTTTGTTTCCCGTAAACCCGACAGCGTATGGATGACACCTGAGATTTTGGATTTACCCCGGAATACAAACCTGGGAGCACTGAACTTTTCCATCGATGGCCGTATCATCTATTTTACAGGTTGTTACCTGCCCACGGGCATGGGGAGTTGCGACATCTACTTTTCCGTAAAACAGGGTGACCAATGGTTACCGCCCCACAATGCAGGGCCCAACATAAACAGTCCTTCATGGGATTCGCAGGCGGCAATATCATCGGATGGACGAATCATCTTTTTCACCTCAAAAAGAGGCAGTGGTTTTGGCGGTTCGGATATATGGTATGCCACACGGAACCGTTTGGGCGGCTGGAATGAACCGGAAAATGCAGGTGATAAAATAAATACATCCGGCGACGAAATGGCTCCCCTCCTGTTTGGCGATAACAGTACGCTCTATTTCTCATCCACAGGCCATTACGGACTGGGCGGGTTCGACCTTTTTGTTACCCGGCTTGACTCCGCAGACCATTGGCAGGAACCGGAAAATATGGGAATTCCCTACAACAGCCGTTACGATGATATTAACATCGTTATCGGACTGGATGCACGGTCGGCATGGATCAGCAGCAACAGAAACCGGCCTGACAGGAATTTCGATATCTTTTATACACGGCTGGTACCCGAAGTTGCACCGGAACATCTCATTTATTTAAAAGGTGTTGTTTTGTCGGCAAAAGACAGAAAACCACTTGATGCCGATATTGTCCTCACCGACCTTGAAACAGGACTGCAATTGGATTCAACCCGTTCCGATGCTCTAAACGGCACATTTTTAAGGGTGTTGCACCCAAAGGTTAATTACGGAATCAATATAAGCAGGACGGGATACCTTTTCCTGTCGAAGAACATTGATACCCGTAACAAAAATGATTTCAAAAGCATCAGGGATACATTTTTGCTGCAGCCCGTTGATACAGGCAGTTACACCAATTTGTACAACATTACTTTCGATTTTGACAAAGCCGACCTGAAACCTGAAGCCATGCCCGAACTGAAACGGTTGCTGCATTTTCTAAAAAAGAACCCGCAGGTAAAAATTGAAATAGCAGGCCATACCGACAGAAAAGGAGGTACTGAATACAATCTTACGCTATCGCAAAAAAGAGCAAAGGCGGTATATGATTTTTTAATAAACAACGGTATTACCGGAGAACGGCTTACCTATAAAGGATATGGTTTCCAGAAACCTTTGTGCCGCGAAGAAACCAAAGCCTGTGATGCCAAGAACCGCAGAACGGAAATTGTAATAACAGGGGTTAAAAAGAGGTAAATATTTTTTGGTATTGGCAGTTTTAATAATAAACTTGTTTAAAGTGATATTTACTATCCTGATTTGGACAATCAGGGAGACATGAATTTTCATAACACAAACCGCCAGATAAGTTTCAGTTGCACGGTTGTATATTTTGAAACGAATGTTTTGTTTTCTGTATCATAACCCTGATTGACCACAAAATAGAGGTTCGTTCCCGGTTTGGGTATCCAGTTTACCCTGAAATTTATTAATACTGCATCTTCCTCATTGTTCCATTGAATAAGCGACGAGCCGAACAAATCGGGACTAAGGGCAAAATCGATGCGTCCGCTGAATTCGTGCACCGTAAAGGCACCCGCGGGAAGCGAGATGGCGTGCCGGGCATAATGCCCCGAAAGTTTTAAGAACCGGTTGGGTTGCAAAGCCAGTTGCGTACCCGTAATTGTCTGATTCCCGTTATAAAACCCGCCCCGGTTAACAAACAGACCTCCGTACAACTTTCTGCCATCGAAAGTACTGAATTGAAGTTCCCAGTCGGTAAACCAGTATTCTCCCGGCTCTATCACCACACCGTCGTGTATTTCAAAAGGCCGGGTTAGGTTTTCGGCTTTTCGTTGCAGGTTAAATTCAAACTCCTCACCGCTTTTGGTTTCAAAGCCCAGCAATCTGAATTCCGACCACAGCGATTGCATTTTGTGTGTGGCATTATCAATAAAATAATTAAAATCAAAAGGTTTGAAATTGAATTTTTTAACAAGACCGATTTTTGCAATTCGCGGCATTATTCTCATATCGGCATTATACATCTGGTAGTTTGTACGCCGCTGGTATCCCACTTCAGGGTTAAAACCAAAAGACGAATATTCCCATGTAGCATAAAAATCGATAAAATCGTTGGGATAATCCACATATATTTTGCCGGCCGTACCTGTTTTTTGTTCTTTGTCAGAAGTATAAGTTTGCGCTACGGCACCCCCCACGGCAACATTTTTCCCTTTACTGAAATGGCTTGTAAAATAGGTAAAATCGGCACCATAGGTGTAATTTTCTCTTCCCGGTTCCAGTTTGCTTATTGCAATGAATCCCACGCTTGATTCCTTTAGCACATCCTGTTTTACCCTCAGCACCGAATAGTTAACCGTTGGGATTGTATCTTTTTTGGCCGTTTGAATGGACATGGCCCCGATGGAAGTTTTCCCGGCCTTTCCCATTACTCTTGCTCCGGCTATAATGGGGATAACCGAATGATCTTCGGCAAGTCCGATTCTTCGTGAGTAAAAAGGTTGCATTCTGTGTCCCAGTCCGAAATTGTAGTAATTTTTTCCTTCCAGAAAAAACTCACGTTTTTCGGGATAATAGAGCGAAAAACGGGTAAGGTTTACCTGCATCCGGTCCGATTCCACCTGTGCAAAGTCGGTATTTAAAGTGATATTCAGTTTTAAGGTAGGGGTAATCAAATAATTAATATCACCACCAATATTTCCGAGTATTTTGGGGTTTTCGTCTTTCGCAAAACCCACACCTGCTATTCCGTAAGGTTTCAGTTCTACCAAAGAAATTTTATTCAAACCTGACAATCCGGTTAATTTTCCCGCCCTCGACACCATGGTAAAGGTACCGTCGCGGCTCCATCCTTCCCACAGGTCTTCTTCGCGTTTGCGCTGAATTACCCTTTCGAAATTGATGCCCCACTCCTGTTTTTCTCCTTTTTTAAATCGCAGTGTTGACAAAGGTATTTCCATTTCCACAAACCAACCTTCGTCAGTTTTTGTGGTTTTTACGTTCCATACGCCATCCCAGTTTACATTATACGATTCGCCGAAATGGGAGATCATGGCATCAAATCGGGCTGCATTGGGGTTGGTAATAAAAAGATAAGCCGTCCTGTTGTCGCCGTATGTATCGAAAATTACCTTGAAATTATCATCGGCTTCATATTCAAAATCACGTTTCATACGGTTGGCAATGATTTTATCAGGTTGCGAATCGAAACACCATGCGCCAATATAAAGGTTTTTTTTATCGTACAAAACAGCCACTTCGGTCTTTTCCGTTGCCGGCTCTCCTTCGTGAAGTTCGCGTTGAATAAAATTGGTGGCATGGGGCGCTTTGTACCATTCCGGTTCGTCCAAAATACCGTTCAAATCAATCTTCCCTTCAACCGGCCATGCGGTCAGTTTCTTTTTGCCGGCATCCTGTGCATGCAATGTTATTGATAAAAACAGACTTATAATTAATATCCCCGTAAAACTCTTGCCCCGATTTTTCATCAGCATCACAATAATGATTGTAGTCAGGCAAATTTATAATTATTCGCTGCCCCCTGTTGTTAACGCAATTATTTATAGAAATTCTAAAAAAACCGGTATCTTCGCTACAAGAACGAAAGAAAAGCAAAACAACACACGAAAAAAGAAAAATTAGAGTTATTTTTGAAAACAAAATTCGTATTTAATGAAACATCCGAAGTCTTTTATCAAATTATTCATTTTCACCGTTTTCATTTCGTTTTCATTAGCGTCAACAGCACAGGAAAAGGTTCAATACACCTTGCAAGAGGTTATTTCCATTGCCCAAAAACAATCGCCCGATGCACTGATGGCCATTCACAGGTTCAGAAGCGAATACTGGAAATACCGTTCTTTCAGGGCGCAATACCTGCCCAATCTTATGCTCAGCGGCAGCCTGCCCGACCTGAACAGAAGTATTTCGGCAGTTCCGTCGCAGGACGGCTCCATCAGCTATACGCCGCAAAGTGTTACCAATTACTCGCTGGATTTGTCGCTGAGGCAAAAAATAGGTCTTACGGGAGGTGAGGTTTTTGTAAGCAGCGGTTTGGCACAAATGAACAACTACCTTGCCGACTCGATACGTCAACAGTTTTTAAGCAACATTATTAATATCGGAATCAGACAACCATTGTTTAGCTATAACCCTTATAAATGGCAAAAAAAACTAAACCCGCTGGAATACGAACAGGCAAAAAGAAAATACCTTGAAAGTCGTGAAGACATTGCCATTAAAGCCGTTGACTATTTCTTTTCGCTTCTGTCGGCACAAATCGAAAAGGAGATTGCTTACAAAAACTACCACAATTACGACACGCTGTATCATATTGCCAAAGGAAGATACAATCTGGGGAAAATTGCAGAAAACGACTTGTTACAACTGGAACTCAACTTGTTAAAAGCTGATGCTTCGGTTGAAAATGCCGAACTGAATTACAACCACAGGCTTTTTTTGTTTAAATCCTATCTGAGGCTGAAAGACACCCTCGAAGTTGAGTTGATACCACCCGCCGTTACGCCCTATTTCGATATTCCGGTACAAAAAGCCATTGAAGAGGCCAAAATGAACACTTCGGAAGGAATGGATTTTCATCGCAGAATATTACAGGCCGAGAGCGAAGTGAATATGGCCAAAATGAACGGGCGTTTTGACGCG
>JALVZH010000304.1 GCA_027022105.1 Bacteroidales bacterium
CGGTAAAGCCTGCATCCAGAACCGCAATAACCATTCCTTCGCCACGATAGCCCATATCGTGCAGTCCGATTCCGTTGATCTGGGCAATTTGGTTATAGGCTTCACCGTAATCGTAAGATAAGGTTCCGGAAGTACTCTTTTGGGAATGAGGGGGTACTTTTTCAACGGTTTCATTTTTAAAGTATGGTTTCTCCCCCGTGTTTCCGCCTTTTAAAAAAACCGTATGATCTACATAAGGCAGGTTTTGAATGGCATTTAACACGGAATCGCTGTCGGTATAAATGGTAACGCCGTTTAACCAGCGCGTGGGATTTAAAATCTGCGCACCTGCATCGGCAACACCTTGAAGATATTGGGGATTTACCGGTAAATCTTTTTCGTCAAAGGGAATATTGTGCGCCTGTCGCCGGTCAATGGCCCGCTGTGTAAGAAAATCTTCGGGATGATCCAAAGTGTAAGGCGAATTATTCTTATCGGTAAACTGGATGTAATATTTGTCGGGGGCTACTTGTGCACCGACAATCCGTATTACAAAAAGCAAAAGTATTATGCCGGTAATTTTTTTCATGCTGTATTATTTTTATTTAATTTGTTAAAAATCTCAATATTTTATACTCATTATCATTATGTTAACTTTACACAACTTTATTAATATTTATTCTAAATTATAAAGACATACTTCCTCTTCAATGGGTTGCCTGCTAAGGCTCCATTTCAAAGCGGTTGTTATCGCTGTTGGTGTCGGGTATGTTGTTATCACCCAAAACAACGGTTACAATCCGTTTGTTTTTGTCGGCCTGCAACACCACTGCATTAATTCCGTTTTTCCAGGCAATAACGGGCATGGTAAGCACCTCGCTGCTACCGTCGTCGTAAATTACGGTAACATGCACGGGAAGCGGCAATCCGCCAATATTTTCGATTACGATTTTATTGTCATGCGTTACCTTTTTAATACCCATATCGGCTGTTGCCCTGTCGAAAAACCATGGATTGAAAAACCAGTAGAGATCTTCTCCCGACACTTGTTGAAAAGTATTGAAAAAATCGTAAGGCAAAGGATGTTTTCCGTTCCACCGTTTCATAAAAGTGTGCAGCGCGAGGCGGAACAGCGAATCGCCCATAGCCTCCCTTAAAAACTTATAAGCCAGCGAAGAACGGGTGTAGGCATGTACCCTGTAATATTTGAAATCGCTGAAAAAGCAGGATGGAAACATGAGCGGCATTTCCATCTCATTCCCGTTAAGGCGTTGAAAAAAGTTTACATTGCGAGGAAAATATTTTTTGTATTGATAAACCTCTTCCTCAAAAATTCCGGTAAAATAAGCCGCCCATCCTTCATCCATCCAAGCGTATTTCCGCTCGTTTGTTCCCATAAAAAATGGAAAATAGCTGTGGGATATCTCGTGAAAAACCAGCCCTGCACAGGAAAGGGTATCTTCCGGATCGCCGTCGTCGGCCATCATGGGGGTCTCCATTCCGCCGTCGGGTGTACCGTTCGATACGGAAGTCATGTGCTCATAAGGATAGGGATATCCGGGCCAGTAATGCGACATATAGATAATGCTTTGGCGGGCATAATATGCTGCTTTGTCGAAAGTTACCGGATTTTCGGGATAGATGGCATCCAAAAATGTTCTTCTCCGGCTAACGGAATCGACCATGACGGATGATGCATCCCACAGATAACCCGGCATGGCTGCAAAAGAAAAATCGGGAACACGGTCGGCCCTGAAATGCCATTCGGACGGGCCTTTTTTGCGCAGCACACCCTTCTTTTTCCAATCGTTTGCCGTAATAATGTGTATCATCTTATCTGATTTTTCTGCTTTGGCAATACGGCGTACTATTTCGGGCGAATACACTTCCGCTTTATTTTGTAAATGACCGGTGGCCCACACTGCATAACCCCCGGGAACGGTAACGGTTACATCGTAGTTGTTAAAATCGTTGTAAAATTCGGTTATACCCGAGAATTCTATTCTGTCCCAGCCGCTTACATCGTCGTAAACAGCTATTTGCGGATACCAGTAAGAGATAAAGAATCTGCCTTTGCCATAGTTGCCCATCCGGTTTTTGGTTACCTGCGGAATATGGAATTTCCATGAAAATGAAACGACTGCGGAATCTCCGGGCGGCAACGGTTCTTTTAATTTCAGCTTTCTGTTGGTACCGTAGTAAAACCTGCCGAATTTTTCAGGCAGTTTTGCATTTTTGCCGTTCACTTTTACCTGTTTTATTTCCACACCGCCGGTAATATCATCGGGACCTATGTTCCAGTCACGTTTTGCTCCTTTTTTGTAAAAATCCTGATAAAGACGCACCATGAGCGATTTCAACGTATCGGGACTGTCGTTGTAGTAGGTTACGGTCTCTTTTCCCGTTAAAAAACTGCTGTCGGCAATCAATGTGGCTTCTATCCGGTAATCGGCATGATTTTGCCAATAGTTGATGCCGGGGGTACCGTTCCAGGTGCGGGTTTTGTTTTTTACCGCTTTTTTAACTTCGTTGGGGATCCAGCGGTATTGCGCTTTTGCACCGGATGCAAGAAGCAATATGGAAATGAATATTAACAGATTTCGTTTCATTACATTAACTTTAAAAAAACTTTTTCTTATTTTACGGGGGACTTTATTAAAAAGCCTTTGGAATAAGTTTCCCGTTTAATCAATTTTCCGTTTTTATCGTATGTTTTCCAGACACCGTCCTGATAGCCGTTTTTATAGGAACCTTCTATTTGTAACCGGCCTTCGGGAAACCATACTTTGAAAGGCCCGTTGAGTGTATCGTTTCGGTAGGTTTCCAGTCGGGCAGGTTTTCCGTCGGTATAAAATTCCTGCAGTTGGCCGTTTTTTTTGCCGTTTTTGTATTCAATAATCTTCGAAGGTTTTCCGTTTTCAGGAAACCAGATGATCTTTTTACCGTCTAAAACCCCGTTTTTATAGGTAATTTCCGAGATTAATGTGCTGTCGGTGTCGCTGTAAAATCTCCAGGTACTGTCGCGTTTACGGTCAATGTATTTTCCTTCGGCAAGCATTCGTCCGTTGAGCTGAAAAGTTTTGGCATAAGCGGTTCTGCCGTCGTTGCCGTAAAGGGTAACGGCTTTTAGTTTTCCGTTGGGGTAATAATATTTAAATTCCCCTATGGGCCTGTTGTCTTTAAATGTCCCTTCGTAACGAATGGCACCGTTGGAATACTCTTTTACCCATTTTCCTTGTTTTTGCCCTTTGCTGTCGATGCGGTTCAACTCCTGGGCATTCAGATTCATCCGGTTTCCGGAAATAAATATTACCAAAAAAACAATAACAACCGGATACAAAGAAGATTTATTCATTTCTGATCAATTGATTTATTTTCCACAAAAATACACTTAATCTATGAAATTAAATAGTTTTGCAGGTAAATCGCAATAAAATGAACGCTATGTACAGAAATAAATTATGGATTTTGCTTGTGGCAATGATTTCACTGCTTACTTCCTGTGAGGTTTTGGAACAGGTGGGACAGATGCAGCGTTTTGCGGAATGCAATTTCAGCATTGCCAACGTGTCGGTTAACAGTATTGCCGGAATCGACCTGTCGAAGATACACTCGGAAAGCGACCTGGATATGGGCAAAATGCTTATGCTGGGACAAGCTTTGGCACAGGGAAACCTTCCTGCCGATCTTACCGTTACATTGAAAGCCGATAACCCGAATACCAAAACCGCCGCCATTTCGGGTCTCGACTGGGAAGTGTTGATGAAAGATGTATCTTACGGGTCGGGTAAGCTGAACCAGCGTGTTGAAGTGGCTCCGGGTTCATCCGCCACTTTTCCGCTCAGGATAAATTTCGACCTTCTGAAAGTGATAACCTCCCAATCGCTTAACGATTTGGTGGCATTTGTTCTCGACAGCAAAAACAAAGAGAAACTGAAAAAACTGGACGTGAAAGCCAAAATCCGTCCCTGGTATCAAAGCGGCGGCGAAGTAAAGCCTGCACCGACGTTTATTACCATAAGGCCTTAAGGGAGGTTTAAAGTTTAAAGTAGAAAGTAGAAAGAAGAAGTAGTAAAACAGGCCGGATGTGCAGTTCATTCTATTCAGGCTGGTGCTGTGGACGCAACAGGTCGTTTATGGTTTTCACCGGATTAAAAGTTATTAATGGTGTTTCCACAAAAACGGTGTTCCAATGAGCCATAGCACCGTTCCAAAGGCCCGGCAGTTCCTGTGCTTTCAGGTCTTTTCCGTCTTTCGATTTTTGTGAAATAAATCCGGTTTGGGGGTCAACAAAATCCCGCAGGTCAAAATTTTCGCCTTTGTAGTTGCGCACACCGCAAACAAGGTCAACCGGATTAAAATGGGTAGCATTGGAAACAATCTCTTTTTGTCCGGGGTTATTAAAATCAATCTGCGAAGCTTCAACTATTTGAAGGGAACGTTCTTCCGTTTCGTCTTCCACCCAAAAGGGGCCGCCACCCGGTTCACCTTCGTTTTTTACCATTCCGGCAATCCGTATGGGACGGTTCAGCTTGTTGTAGAGAAAATCAATCTTCTCCATTTTGTCAAATCCCTCATAGGCGGTGGGAATAAAGATATTCAACTGCTCTTTGGCAAATGTAACTATCCCGGCCAGTTCGTTTTCGGTTACATTGCCGTCTTCCAGCAATTCAAGATAATCGAAAGTTTTTTCCTGCAGTTTGAACAATAAACCGCCGATTACTTTTTTATACAAATAGGTTGTATCGCGCAATCGGTCGGGAACAATGTTATCTATGTTTTTAATAAAAATAATCTCGCCCTGCAGGTCGTTCAAGTTCTCAATTAAAGCACCGTGACCGCCCGGCCTGAACAGGATGGTACCGTCGGGTTCCCTGAACGGTTCGTTGTTCATATCCACTGCAATCATGTCGGTTTCAGGCTTTTGCTGTGAAAAACCGATTTCGTAGGTAACCTCATATGCTTTTTCGTATTTGCCCCTCTTCTCTGCAAAGACCTCTTCAAAACGCTGCTGGTGCTCGGGGGAAACGGTAAAATGGACTTTGGCCACATTGTTTTTGTCGCAGGCATAAACGGCAGCTTCTACCAAATGCTCTTCCATGGCCATGCGTGGCCCGTCGGGATAGTCGTGAAAAAGCAGTAGTCCCTTTGGCATGCGGGCATAATTCATCCCTTTTTCGGTGAGGAAATAGTCGAGAATGGTGTTGTAATCCTCTTTCCTCAACAATTCTTCAATGTCGTAACCGGCATCTTGCAGTACCGTTTTCAGTTCGTTGTAAAAAGCGAATTTTTTTATGTTTTCAAAAAAGTACCATACCGAATTAAAGCTGTGGTCGGAAAGCAGTTTCTCTTTATCTTCCTGACTGCCCGTATATTGCTGCCGGAAAGCCAGAAGATGCTTGAACATCCGGCTGGCAGCTCCCGAAGCGGGAACGAACTTCAATAGTTCGTAATCGTCTTTATTTTCGTTGAAATATTTTTCCAGCTCTTTTACTTCATCCTCTTTAAATGAGATAAGTCCGTTTCCCACTGTGGCAGGGGCTTTCAAACGGACATATGGAAATCCTTTTTTGAAGTTTTCCAACTGTTTTTCAACGGTTTCTTTCGATATTCCTTTCGATTCGAACTGTTTCAGGTCTTTTTCGGTAAACGTCATAATTTTATCTGTTTTATTTACCAACAAAAATAAGAGATTTTGGGAAAGGGACAAATGGTTGTTGCTATTTTAGTGTGGTTTGATGATAGTTTGTTTTCGTAACCTTTATCCCCATCCTCATTATTCAGAGCCATCCACCCGAAAAGCCTGCGGGCAGGAATGGCGAAGAATCTCCGAAGTAATTCGCGTTGATTAATCCCTGTGTGTTTCAGATAAGGAGACTCTTCGAAATCGCCTGCCCAATTTTCCACCCACATGATTTCTCTGAGTTGGTTAGGGGTTGGGGTTGGAGGTTTAGTGCATTCCGAAATTATTGATAATTGCTTTTTCGTAACCTTTATCCCCATCCTCACAATTCAGAGCCATCCACCTGAAAAGCCTGCGGGCAGGAATGGCGAAGAATCTCCGAAGTTAATAGCGAAGATTAATTACTACAGTTACCAATTAGGAGACTCTTCGAAATCGCCAGCCCGATATCCGGCCTCCATGATTTCTCTGAGTTGGTTATGGTTGGGGTTGGAGATTCTATTGCTTCCCGTAGGATATACGATGGTTTCTTTGTAACCTTTATCCCCATCCTCATTATTCAGAGCCATCCACCTGAAAAGCCTGCGGGCAGGAATGGCGAAGAATCTCCAAAGTTAATAGCGTTGATTAATTCTTACAGTTAGCAATTAGGAGACTCTTCAAAATCGCCCGGCCAATTTCCAACCCACATGATTTCTCTGAGTTGGCGGGGAGTGGGGCTGAGAGTTTTTGTGTTTGCCGGAGTCTTTGAAAATTGTATTTTCGTAACCTCAATCTCCATCCGCACAATTCAGAGCCATCCACCTGAAAAGCCTGCGGGCAGGAATGGCGAAGAATCTCCAAAGTTAATAGCGTTGATTAATCTCAATGCGTTTCAGATAATGAG
>JALVZH010000305.1 GCA_027022105.1 Bacteroidales bacterium
CCCCGGCCAGGTCGGCAGCACAGGTGGGTGTTCCTATCTGGTCAACAACCACACCGAGTGCATCACGTTCTTTGCCAAGCCGCATCATTGTTTTCACAAAATTATTTCCAAATGCCGAATAGAGCCACGAGGTACGCACAACAATTACCCTTGAAGCTTTATTCAGAACCTGCTGTTCTCCTTTTAGTTTTGAACGTCCGTAAGCCGATGCAGGCGACGGGGTATCGGTTTCCACATAAGGCTTGTAATTGGTTCCGTCGAAAACATAATCGGTTGAGATGTGTACAAGCAGCGCATTAAAATCATTACATACGGAAGCAAGATAACCGGGTGCTGTACTGTTTATCAATGTGGCAAGTTCCTCTTCATCCTCCGCTTTGTCCACCGCCGTATAAGCTGCGCAATTAATGCAATAATCAAACCTTTCCTTTTCAAACAACTTGCGAACAGCCTGTTCGTCAGTTAAATCCAGCTCCTCCACATCCGTAAATAAAAATTCCAATTGCGAATAGTTTGATGAAAGCAGTTTGATTTCCGACCCAAGCTGCCCGTTACTTCCGGTTATCAACACTTTTCGCTTCATTGTCAGCCGTTCTCTTTTAACAGGTTATCGAAATACTCAATGGTTTTTTTCAAACCGTCTTCAAGATGAATTTTGGGCTCCCAGTTCAGTTTCTCTTTTGCCAAAGAGATATCCGGTTTCCGCTGCATGGGGTCGTCGGAAGGCAATGGCTCAAAAACTATTTTGGATTTACTTCCTGTAAGTTCAATAACCTTTTGGGCAAGTTCCAGAATGGTAAACTCTCCGGGATTACCTATATTTACAGGGCCGGTAAAATCTTCTCCCGTTCCCATCATTTTGATCATTCCTTCTATCAAATCGTCAACATACTGAAAGCTCCTTGTCTGTCCACCGTCGCCATAAACGGTAATATTTTCACCTTTCAATGCCTGGACAATAAAGTTGGAAACCACCCTGCCGTCGTTGGGATGCATTCTTGGGCCGTAAGTATTAAAAATCCTGATTATCTTAATCCTGACATTGTTTTGGTGATGATAATTCATAAACAATGTTTCGGCAACACGCTTTCCTTCATCGTAACACGAACGCAATCCTATGGGGTTTACATGCCCCCAATAGCTTTCCTTTTGCGGATGTACCTGCGGGTCGCCATAAACTTCGCTGGTTGAGGCCTGAAGGATTTTGGCTTTAATCCGCTTGGCCAGTCCCAGCATATTAATGGCACCCATAACGGATGTTTTAACAGTTTTAATGGGATTGTACTGGTAATGAATGGGTGAAGCCGGACATGCCAGATTGTAAATTTCATCCACTTCGATAAAAAAGGGCATGGTTACATCATGACGAACAACCTCAAAATAGGGGTTATCCATAAGATGAACAATGTTTCTTTTTTGGCCGGTAAAGTAGTTATCAAGCGATATTACTTCATTTCCCTCTTTTAATAAACGCTCGCAAAGGTGTGAGCCGAGAAAACCGGCACCGCCGGTAACAAGTATTCTTTTCATAAGTTTAATTTTATAGTAAAATGTCCCGCTGCAAAACCGTGCAACAGGACATTTAAGTTAATCGGATTTTTAAATGTTTTTCCTGCCTATTCCAAGGTAGTCAATCCCCATTTGTTTCAATTCCTGCGGATCATAAATATTTCTTCCGTCAAATATCACATGAGTTTTCAGAAGCTTTTTCACAACATTGAAATTGGGGAATTTAAATTCGGGCCACTCGGTAACAAGGAACAAACCGTCAGCATCAATAAGTGCTTCATACTGGTCTTTAACCAGCTCAATCGAATCGCCGAGAATACGTTCGGCTTCCTTCATAGCCACCGGATCGTAAGCTTTCACTTTTGCACCGGCTTCGAGCAAACGCTTTATAATAACCAAAGAGGGGGCTTCGCGCATATCGTCGGTTTGCGGTTTAAACGCAAGTCCCCAAAGTGCAAAAGTTTTTCCTTTAAGGTCACCATTGAAATATGTTTTCGCTTTGGCAAAAAGCACTCCCTTTTGCCGTTCATTCACATTCTCAACAGCAACAAGTACCTCCATCGGATAACCCTTCTGCTCGGCGGTTTTTATTAATGCTTTTACGTCTTTCGGGAAACACGAACCGCCATAACCGGTACCGGGATAAATAAAATAGGGTCCGATACGTCTGTCGGAGCCGATACCCTTCCTTACTGCCGTCACATCAGCACCGACAATCTCACACAGGTTGGCAATGTCGTTCATAAAACTGATTTTTGTGGCCAGCATTGAGTTAGCTGCATATTTGGTCATTTCAGCCGAAACAATATCCATAAAAATTACGGGGTGTCCGTTTAGCGTAAAGGGTTTGTAAAGTTTACTCATAATATCTTCAGCTTTTTCCGAATCTACCCCTACTACAATACGGTCGGGTTTCAGGAAATCATCCACAGCTGCACCCTCTTTCAGAAATTCAGGATTGGAAGCCACGTCGAAAGGAATATCCACACCACGTTTATCAAGTTCTTCTTTAATGGCAGCACGCACTTTTTCGGCTGTTCCAACCGGAACAGTGCTTTTTGTAACCATAAGAATATACTTTTTCATATGACGGCCAACCTCACGTGCCACTTCAAGGACATATTTCAGATCGGCACTTCCGTCTTCGTCGGGAGGAGTTCCCACAGCACCGAATACCACATCGGTATCGTCAATTACTTCTGCCAGTTTTGTAGAGAAATGCAAACGATCTTTTTCCACATTGCGTTTTACAAGGTCTTCAAGTCCGGGCTCATAAATAGGTAATATTCCTTTTTTCAGATTTTCAATTTTTTGTTCGTCAATATCAACACAGGTAACATTTAAACCTACTTCAGAAAAACAGGCACCGGTTACCAAACCAACATAACCCGTACCCACCATTGTAATATTCATAACTATTCGATTTTAATTTATTAATAAATTCTATTATTTTTATTATAAGTATTTCGTTATACGCACTTTATTATAAAAGGTTTAAATTTTATAAGTAAAACTTAAACCCAGTGATTCTTTTAATTGCAATTTAGGCCCTTCCGATACTTTAACCTTCTCGCCGTCTATTATCTTATATTGGGGTATTATTGCATCATCATCATATTTTAGGTGAAAATAAAGAATGGTGGCAAAAAAGCTGTTAAACTTAAATATCAGTCTGTTATCCCAATCCACATCAATATTCCACCGGTTTCCCGGATCGGGATCAATGTAATTGTTGTAGAGGTTAAGCGCTGTGTTCACATCAATATTTTTACTCAATTTCCCTTTATAAGAAGTTACGATATTTATACCCAGTTTTCCCTGATAATTTTTTCCGGGAACCATTATGTTCCCAAGTGAATCGGTAACAGCCGGGGTAACGCCGTAAGCCCCTTTATCGGCCAATGCCTGATTCATCACAAAGGTCAATTTGCCGGCAACAGGACTTAAAAATACCTGAAACTCTTTAACCGGTTTGTAATTAAAGCCGATTGATGTTGTCAGATAAGCCGGAGCCATAAAAGCAGATATAAGCGTTGAATCGTCGGGATACTTGTATCCATTGGCAAACTGGGATTTATAAATAATAAGCCCCGTCAAATCCCAGGATTTCCTCCATTTATGACTAAAGGCAACCAACAAATCAATTTTATCATCAGTCTTTTCAACACGCTTGTCGATATAACCAACCATCCCGAATGCCAGTTTTGCAGTATGATCAAAAGTAAATTTCTTTTTTGTATATTTCAAGTCATAATCAACAGTAGCTTTTGCCGATAACGAACTTTCACCGCCGGCAGCCCAGTTGGAAAAAGCCATTTGATTCATACCGAAAGTATAGAGTGCTTTATAAGTCAGACGTTTCTTTTTTACCGTATCTTTTTTAACGGGCGATTTTAACGAATCTTCCGCAGTTTCCCAACCGTTTGCTTTTACATTTATTATTGAAACAATTAAAATTCCAATCGTCAAAACAACTCTCGCCTGCATCAACTTTCTTTTCATACTTTAATCAAGTTTCTAAATAAAAACCGGAAAACAAATTCCTATTTCAACCATTTGTCGAGCCAGTTAAAGAATGTGCGTTGCCATAAAATCCCGTTTTGGGGTTTTAGCACCCAGTGATTTTCATCAGGAAAATACAAAAACTGCGCAGGAACATTCAGCAATACAGCCGCATCAAAAGCCTGCATTCCCTCGGTAACAGGAATACGGTAATCTTTCTGCCCGTGAATAATCAGAATAGGAGTATTCCAATTCTGAACAAAACGGTGGGGAGAGGCTTCACGGTAAGTTCTTTGAGCAATTTCATTGTTTTTATCCCAAAAAGGGCCGCCCAAATCCCAGTTAACAAACCACATTTCATCGGTTTCCAAGTATTGCGATTCCAGATTAAACATTCCATCGTGTGCAATAAATGCTTTAAAACGCTTGCTTTGATTATGTCCGGCAATCCAGTAAACAGAATAACCACCATACGACGCACCCACTGCACCAAGACGGTTTTCATCAATAAAAGGCTCTTTTTTCAGCAAATCGATAGCGGAAAAGTAGTCCTTCATGTTTTGCCCGCCGTAATCGCCGCTGATTTCCTCAAGCCATTCCTGCCCGAAACCGGGAAGTCCCCTGCGGTTGGGTGCCACAATAATGTAACCGTTGGCAGCCATCATCTGGAAATTCCAGCGGTAAGACCAAAACTGACTGACGGTTCCCTGCGGCCCACCCTGGCAATAGAGCAATGCCGGATATTTTTTTGAAGGATCGAAATGAGGCGGATAAATAACCCACACCAGTTCCTGCTTGTTGTCCGTGGTTTTTACCCACCGTTTTTCCACCTTTCCCATGGTGAGGCGGTCGAGCAACTCTTTATTTACAAAAGTCAAAGGCTCTTCCGTTCCCTTTTTGGCATCCACCAAATAGGCTTCAATGGGTTGGGACATACTCATTTTAGTGGCAATCAGTTTTTTACCGTTGGGAATAACGGATGTATAATCGTGAATCCCTTCCGTAATTTTTACAATTTTTCCCGATTTAATGTCAAGGCGGTAAATATCATCCACTGCATGCCAATCGCTGATGAAATAGATTGATTTCCCTTTTTTGTCCCATGCCAATCCATGAACATTTTGGTCGAAATTCTTAGTAAAATAGGTTTTTTCGCCGGTGGCCATGTCCATTACAAAAAGCCTGTTCTTATCCGATTCATATCCGTCCCTTTCCATACTTTCCCATGCCATTTTGGTTCCGTCGGGTGAAAAGACGGGATTTACGTCATATCCAAGCATTCCTTTTGTCAGGTTAACGGTTTTTTTGGTAGCGATGTCGTACAAATAAATATCCGAGTTTGTTGAAAGCGAATATTCTTTCCCCTTTTTCTTACGGCAGGTATAAGCAATTGCTTTGCTGTCGGGTGTAAAAGTGATTTGCTCCATACCGCCAAACGGTTTCATGGGACTTTCGTAAGGTTCGTTTTTCATAATATCTATGGCTTCACCCAATGTTTTTCCATCATAGGCTGCCACAAAAATATGACTGTAACTGTCAACCCAGGTATCCCAGTGCCTGTACATCAGGTCGTTAATCAGCCTGCCCGAACTTTTGGGCAAATCGGGATAGATATCATGAACCGTTTTATCCAGTTTCACCTCTTTGGTAAATAAAATTTTCGACTGGTCGGGAGCATATTTAAACCCTGTTATTCCCCCCTCAATGTTACTTATTTGAACAGGGTCGCTACCGTCAGGATTCATTTCCCATAGTTGCATCGAACCACTCCGTGCCGACAGAAAACCTATCTTTTTACCGTCGGGACGCCATTGAGCATTGTACTCACCTCCTGAAGTATAGGTAAGGCGTACCACTTCTTTTGAAGCAATATCAGTAACATACAACTCCCTGTTTCCTTTGTTTTGCTCTTTGCTGTAATAAGTAATGCCGTACAAAACCGTTTTTCCGTCGGGCGACAGTTGTACATCACTCAGCCTGCCAAAGGTCCACAATACCTCCGGTGTCATTACATCGCCAGTAAACTCAGGGTTTTGCTTGCCAATTATATCACTTTGATTTTGAGCACTTAATGAAAAAATAATAAGTACCGTTAATGCTGTAACCATCCAAAATTGCTTGTTCATCGTTTTAACTCTTTTTTGCGTAACAAAACTAAGGAAATATCACGGACAGACAAATGCTTTTACCAAAATTAACTTCAAATTTCGATTACATTTGCAGCATGATTATTTCAGGAACACTTGCAAACATAGCCACCATTCTTTTGGGCGGAAGCATTGGCCTTTTACTGAACAAAAAGCTCCCAACGAGATTTGTAACCATCTTTTTTCAGGTTATCGGGCTTTTCACACTCTTTCTCGGGGTATCGATGGCATTAAAAACAACTCATGTACTGCACATGGTTTTGAGCCTGATT
Source organism: Bacteroidales bacterium (assembly GCA_027022105.1). Taxonomy (GTDB): domain Bacteria; phylum Bacteroidota; class Bacteroidia; order Bacteroidales; family F082; genus Sulfidibacterium. The sequence continues at coordinate 6,431 of JALVZH010000305.1, forward strand.
ACCGGTGCACTAATAGGCGAATGGCTTCATCTGGAACGGGGTACCGAAAGGCTGACAAACTATTTAAAAGCAAAACTACATTT
>JALVZH010000306.1:0-1441 GCA_027022105.1 Bacteroidales bacterium
CATCGGCCTCATCGTTGCGGATGATTTTACAGAGTTCGGGAATGAATCCTGACGGATGCTGACCGTCGCCGTCAATCTGAATGGCAGCGTCATAGCCTTGGTCATAAGCATAAATCATCCCGGTTTGCACGGCCCCGCCAATGCCCAGATTCACCGGCAAATCAATCACATCGGCACCGGCCCGGCGTGCTTTGTCCGAAGTGGCATCTGTGGATGCATCGTTTACCACAACAGGAAAAAACCGGTCTTCTGTTTTTAATTGTCTGATGCTCTCCACCACCTTTTCGATATTGCTTTCCTCGTTAAAGGCCGGAATGATGACCGCTATGTTCATAGGGCTATGATTTTTACGATATCATTTATTAAGGTGTCGCCGTCCAGCCCCGATTGCTTTTGGTGATAGACCTGGCTTCCGTATTGGTTGTCGGGATATCCCACGGCAAATTTCGATTTGAAAACTCCGGGCTGCAGCCCCCTGCGATAGGCCTCCAGGATGAGGGAGGAAGTCATAGAGCCTTCCTTAACATGTTCTTCAAAGGTAAAAAGTCGCCCTGTCTTTTTCAGGCTTATCTCCACCTCCAAATCAAGTTTGTTTATCGGCATTTGGGTGGCAACAAAAAGGTCGATATGGTTTTTTATCGTATCAAAGTCTTTGTGGTTCAGCAGGTTGTTAATAACAGGTCCCTGGGCTATGACGGTCAGCTTTGAAACCGGATTGGCCAAAATGCGATGAAAGCTACCCAAAGGTTTGCAATTTTCGGGGCAGGGGGTCCCCAGTCCGAGCCGCAGATAAGCAGGACGGCCCTCAAGTAAAATTTTATCCGTCATGGACACGACATCTTCCTTGAAAGCCGGAACATAACAGGTCATTCCGGGAAGCGACGACATCACCGCCAAATCGCTGAGTGCGTGGTGCGAAGAGCCCATAATTCCATAACCGTAGCCGCCTCCGTTTCCCACAAAAAATACCGGCATCCGGTGAAAAACCACGTCGTTGCGAATCTGTTCCAAAGCCCGGTAAACCAAAAAAGGGGCAATGCTGTAAACAATAACCATATAACCCTGCGAGGCCAGCCCCGCCGCCACCGATACCATATTTTGCTCGGCCACTCCGGCGTTGATAAACCGTTCTCCCATAAGGTTTCGCAGGTTTTCAAAGGCATTGAATCCCAAATCGCCGGTGATAAAAACGATATCGTCGCGTTCCACGGCCAGCTTTTCCATAAAAATTGAAAAGGTCTTTCGCATAGCACAAAGATAGAATTTTTCCGGCTTGCTGCAATCCTTCTGTATCAGGGCCCCGGATTTTTAATAACCTCTTGATTACTTTTTGAATTTCATTCTTTTTGGAACTGATTTTTTTCATTAGTTTTGTCCGGTGTCGCTATGGAGTTGTGACGATATAAATTGACTGAAAGATGCGAAGCTATTTTGTTCAAGA
>JALVZH010000306.1:1451-1903 GCA_027022105.1 Bacteroidales bacterium
CCCAATGATAAATCAAACAGCTATGTATAATCGTTTTTTTTTATTGTCAGCAGTAATCTTATTGCTGGTTTCAACGGCCGGGGCTCAATCCACGGAGTCCTTGTTTATGGTTAAGGAAATTAAAAAAGCCTATCAACAAAAAAGCCGGGATGCGGAAGGGATTCCCGGTTTGAATTATTGGCAAAATACCGCCAATTATACCATTGAGGCGGAGCTTGTTGCCGCTGAAAGAAAACTCCGGGGAAAGGAGGAGATTTATTACGTCAACAAAAGCCCCGACACCCTGACGGAGCTCGTATTTTATGTTTTCGAAGACATCAATAAAAAAGGAGGGGCCAGGATGTTTGAAATATCACCGGCCGATGTGAACAAAGGAATGGAAATTTCGTCTCTGGTCATCGATGGCGAAAATATCGATTTAAACAGCAGCAGGGTGACGCGGCATGCCGGAA
>JALVZH010000307.1 GCA_027022105.1 Bacteroidales bacterium
CTTTTATAATCTCTGTTCAGCACTAAAAATGATTGATTATTCTCCGTTTACTTGTCTCAGGTCGCAGCTATGACCCTTTATATTGCTATCAACCCGCCTGGTTCGCTACCCCGCAACCCACCTGAATCCATCTGAGGCAGATTAGCGTAACTCACACACACCCCCCGCGTCCCAATTCCGATCCATCGAAAGGCAGTCCGGGCAGGGTGGAATGGCGTGGGAATCTCTTGTCCATGCAATCATCCTTTTTAAATACGGGATTTTAAAAACACATTTTACCGGTTTTGTCACGTTCCGAACCGCATCAGGCGGAGAGGAATCTCTTTCACATTTACATTTTGCCTCAAATCAACATAAATGAAATTAAATCCATTGTAGATTCTTCGTTAGCCCCTTCCCTCACAATTCAGAGGCATTGTCAGACCGGCCATGCGGGAAAGGATGCCGAAGAATCTCCCCTAATACTTCTTCTCCAATTAAATAACGTACAGGATAACATTTCGGAGATTCATCGGAGTCCGCCTCAGGCGGAGCCCTCTGAATTGCGGCGTGGAGTGTATGTTGGTTAGCCCTACCCCTTTGCTCATTGAGCATTGAGTATTGCTCATTTTCAATTCTTTCTTAAATCCTTAATTCCTCGTTTTTCAATAAATCGGAATTCGTTCAGCCAGAGGCAGACACGTATTCGTTAATCGGTGTTCATTATTCAATTTACCTTCCCAACTTTCCCCCGGGCTCATCCTTTCAGGACTCCGCCCATTTGGCCAACCACGACCTGAAAGGATATTCCAACGCCACCCCTCCCCGCGTCCCAATTCCGATTCGCCTGAGGCGGAGTGGGAACCTTTTGCTTGTACCTTTTTTCAACTTCAAATAAAGTTGCCATTATAACAATTTCATTACTTTAGCACCAGCCTTGTTTCTGTTTATTAAAATAATATAATAAAAAATGAATTTCTCCAAGAGACAAATTATAAACTTTATTGTTTCCGGTATTTTTACGATTGGGATTTATCTTGTAATTATACGTCCTGTACTTAATTTTATAAAGTATCGATATTCCGTAGTATTTGATGATTATCAACAATATGCATGGGTTTTGAACGATACAATAAAATTGGATACTTTATTTTCGGGTATAGGGCAGATAAGAAAAAGTGATCAGTATTACAGTTATCTTTTAAAAAACCATACATATATTGAAATATTCGAATATAAGGATTTAAATAATATTGAATTTAATAAAATAAACTATGGTTTTCGTTTCAAATTCCCTTCATTCGAAAACATTCAAGGTATAGTATTAAATGAAGATCTTGATAATACTCCTGTTATCAGCATCAAAAACAAACTCACGTTTAAAAATAATTTGAGAGTTGAATTTAATAAAAATGCACAACTGAAACTTATAAGAGACACCATTGATTGTAAAGTTTATTTTGGAAATTTGACTAAAATGCTGCTATCTAATTCTGAAGATGAACCTTTGGTGTTGTTTGATTTTATCAGCGTAAAAAGAACACTGATAGCTTTCTATAAAAATAAAAAAAGAAATAAATTCCTGATAATAATTGTAACATCCGACAGAAAACCTTTGGATGAGAGCTTCATTCATTTGTTAAAATTAAAGTAGATAAAGTATGTATTTCTTTTCTCCTTAATTGTCGCAGGCTGCAACAACGCCAGTTTATATTCATTCAATAATCAACCTGCAGGGTTCATTAACCCGCAACCTACCTGCAACCGCTTGAGGCGGATTAACCCGGTAGCAGCCGGCTCACAATACTACCCGCGTCCCAATTCCGGTCCGCCTTAGGCGGAGTGGGAATCTTATGCTAACGCCTCTTTTCCAACCACAAATACAACTGCCTTTTTAACAACTTCACTACCTCAACGCCGGCGACGGATTGTTTGCCGAAATGAATAAACAGCAGGAAATTTTTATAAAGCGGATTCATTAAAAAACTCTTCATTAAAATTCACCAGAAAGACCTTCTTTGTGGCACGTGTAACCGCGGTATAGAGCCACCGGAGGTATTCCGTATCAAGAGTTTCTTCGGTAACATATCCCTGGTCAATAAAAACATGCGGCCACTGTCCCCCCTGGGTTTTATGACAGGTCAGGGCATAGGCAAACTTGATTTGTAAAGCGTTGTAATAGGGATTTTTCCGCACTTCGGCAACCCGTTTCCTGTAGCTGGGAATATCCATATAATCTTCCATTACCGCATCAAACAGCTTTTTGTGCTGCTCTTCGGGGAGAGAAGGCCCTTCGGCATCAATAACATCGGTAAGCAACATTACACTTATCTCTTTCATCTCAGGATAGTCTATCAACCTGATTTCCGCATTGGCAAAGTGAAACCCGTACATCTCTTCCGTTTTTATCACCCTGATTACCTCAGCCATATCGCCGTTGGCAATAAACCCGCCCCGATTTTCCTCGTCATCAAGCCAGTAATAGTTGTTTTTTACCACCATAATCCTGTCGCCGGCTTCAAGCAGGTTTTCCCTTTGTAAAATATAGCTTCTCACCTGCCGGTTAAAAAGATTAGCTCTTTTGTTTGTACGGCAGACAATAACGCTGTTTTCCGTATCGCCACCGTAAAAAGCCTCTTGCAGATATTCTTCAAATTCATCGGCCCGGCGGACAACCTCCACATCATCGAAAAATGTTGACGGATTAAAAAAGGGGGGAGTAAAATCCCGGTTTTCAATTTTTTTTCTCAGGATAGTAGCTGCGGTCAATATTCCCGAATCATGGGTTTGACGCATCACCTCGGTCATCTCATATGAATAGGCCGTAAGATTGTATGCAGTTTTTAAATACTCTATGTCGAGTGCAGGACTCAAAGGTGTTCCAACGGGTGGCAACTGTGCCGTATCGCCTATCAGCAGAAGCCTGTTTCCTTTTTGTGAAAAAACATAGTTCATCAGGTCATCCAAAAGGTTACCACTTCCCGCCTCCCTGCTTTCATTACTAATCATAGAGGCTTCATCCACAATGAAAACCGTATTGCCGAGTTTGTTTTTGTTCCGGGTCATACGCAAAACACCCTCTTTGTCGGCAACAAAACGATACAAACGCCTGTGCAGGGTGGAAGCCGCAAAACCCGTATAACCCGCCAGCACTTTTGCGGCACGGCCTGTGGGTGCCATCAATACAAACCTCATCCTGTTGGAATACAGCATTTTAACAAATGCCCCCGTAAGGCTTGTTTTACCGGTACCTGCATACCCTTTAAGAAGATATAACGGATTTTCTTTTTTACTTATTAAAAATGAGGAAAGATGATTTATTACCTTTTCCTGATCACCGGTAGGCAACAATCCGAAATACCTTTTTATCTCTTTATATACAATCTCTTTTTCAGGCATCTCGAATAAGTTAGAATGGATATCCAATCCCGAAATTACCCACTATATCTCTGAAATGCAAATAATTAACTCTTATTCTTTGACCTTCGGGATAAGCCGGATCAATAACAGGTATGGCAAAATCAATACGGAAAATAAAATAACTGAAATCGAGACGGATTCCCGTACCCACATCCATAGCGAGTTGTTGATAAAAATTGTTAAAGTGAAATGCCCCTCCGGGAAACGTTTCATTATTACCGTAAGTCCAAATGTTACCCACATCGACAAACAATGCGCTTTTAAAATATTTATAAACCGGGAAACGGTATTCCACATTGGCTTCCAGTTGTATATCTCCCAGGCGCTCATAGTCGGTTGTACCGGCAAAAGCACCCGGCCCCAGCGTTCTGAACCGCCAACCCCGCATTCCGTTGGCACCACCGGAATAAAACCCTTTTTCGTACGGCATATCGTTGGAATTGAGAAAAGGCACTCCTGTACCGACAATCCCCCGGAACACAACCATTTCACCATTTTCCGACAAATTGTAATAATGCCGGTAATCCACATCCAAACGGATATATTGAGAGTATTTTACACCGAGAAATTCGTAAAACCCTTCACTGTTCAGCGGTGCTCCGGTCAGATTATCCATTAAATAGAGCAGGTTACCTGAACTCTCAATATTTGTCCTGATGTAGTTAAAATGCCCCCTCCTTCTGTTTTGCGTTTGGTTATTAAAAATAAAGCTGTATTTCAAACCGAAGATCATGTGATCGGAATATTGCTCTTTTAAACGTTGATTTGTTTCGTTATCCAGTATCTCCTTAAATTCGGGTGTAGGATTTACATTTACATAATTCAGATTGACCAAAGTAAAAAGATGTTTGATAAATTCGCTTTGCTGCCATGAGTATCCAAGTCCGAGGTTGAAAATATTCCTGGAATAATAAGGCCGCAATTGATAATTGTAACCCACATTCATATTTGTTTTCGGCCTGTATTTAAAATTAAAATTTTTCAGCCTTACCGGCGACAGAAATCTCGGGAAAAATATAGCGGCGTCAAAACCTGCCTCAAAGGTATTAAAAAGATTCGAGCTGCCTTGATCAGTTGAATCTGTTGGATTTACAAGCCGTTGTGCCTCAAAACCACCAAGCAGGCTCAGACGCAAAACTTCGGCACCTTTAAACAGGTTTCTGTTCATAAATACAACATTTCCCCTGATACCCAAATCGCCACTGGAGTTGGTACCCACCGTCTCAATACTGAACCTGTTCAGCTTTCCCGTTTTTACCTCAACCTTAGTGTCCATATAACCGCTGTTGGGGGGCAAACCTGTGTTGTCGCCAACCGTATCAAATAAAATATTTGCCGTGGATAATATGGAATAGTTAAAAAGATTTCGATAGGTATCCTGTACATCTTTTACGGCATAAGGTCTGCCCGGTTTTATGGTCAAACTTTGGTTAAACGTTTTAACCTTAAACATATGTTTGGGAGTACAAAGAAATGTATAGTTATACTTATTGGTATCCAAAGGAAAAGTTATGATGTGTTTTACTGTATCGTAATCCGTTCTCAGAGGATTGAAATGGGGATAAACGTAAACATTCCTTATGAAATAACGTTTATGGAAAAGTGTTTTACCGTCTGCAAGTTTTTTCCTGTTAAAAATTTTCATCGTAACCGCCATTGAGCGATTATTAAAGTTACTGTCTATTACAAACTGAATATAGTTCCTGTTAAAATAGTAATAACCGTTGTTTCTCAAATCTTGTGTAATTCTGTCCCGCTCATCGTCCAAAGTATAGGCATTATAAATATCACCGGTTTTTATTAAAGAGTGCTCCAAACCCTGCATGACAAATTTTTGAATCAGGGTATCGGATATATCATAAAAAATCTCTTTGTACCGGTAGGGTTTGGCCAGCCGTATTGTGTAAGTTACATAGGCTTTGTGTTTAATGTACTTCACCTTATAACTGACTTCCGACCCTACATATCCCATATCGGCAAGATACCGTTTTATTTTTCTCACCGATTTTTCGGCATCGGCTTTAAAAAACAGATGAGGAGGCTCACCAAAATTTTTATCAAGCCAGGCGTTTATCTTAGAGGGTTTTTTAAGATTCTTGTAATAAGCCCAAACTTTGAGGTCAAAAATCAAAAACTTTTTATTTGGCTTCGGAGTAATGAATGAACGAATATCACTCGCCTCAACAGAAGATGCTTTTTCATTAAACCGGATGTTGTTTTTAGCAATAAGATATTCATTTTTCCCCATAAACCTGCCTGTAGAACAAGAGGAAAGCAGAAAAACCGAAAGTCCGGCAATTAAAACAAATATGGATGAATACCTTTTCAAAGTAGCTGTATTTCAACAAATGCAAAGGTAAAAAAGTTTAAACGGGGTGACTAAAAGATTTTTTTAAAAATATTTTCATAAAAAAGTTGTACAATTGGAATATCGCTGTATATTTGCACCCTCAAAAACGCGAGAGTTCTTATTGGGATTACAGCTCAGTTGGTTCAGAACATCCCGACTTCACGTCGGGAGGGTCACAACCGGAATGAGTTCTTAAATATCGGGAGTTTAGCTCAGTTGGTTCAGAGCATCCCGACTTCACGTCGGGAGGGTCACAACCGGAATGAGTTCTTAAATATCGGGAGTTTAGCTCAGTTGGTTCAGAGCATCCCGACTCACACGTCGGGAGAGTCACAGCCGGAATGAGTTCTTATAATATCGGGAGTTTAGCTCAGTTGGTTCAGAACATCCCGACTTCACGTCGGGAGGGTCACAGCCGGAATGAGTTCTTAAATATTGGGAGTTTAGCTCAGTTGGTTCAGAGCATCTGCCTTACAAGCAGAGGGTCATAGGTTCGAATCCTATAACTCCCACAAAAACAAAGTTCTATCAGGATAAAGAATCAGAGCATCCCGACTTCACGTCGGGAGGGTCACAGGTTCGAATCCTATAACTCCCACAAAAGGTTGCCATTTTTTAGCAACCTTTTTTTATTTTTACACCATGTACTACTTTTACATCCTGTTTTCGGAAAAGAGAAACAAGTATTACTACGGCAGCACTAAAGAAACTGTTGGCAGATTAAAAAGGCATAATAC
>JALVZH010000308.1 GCA_027022105.1 Bacteroidales bacterium
ACATTAGACAAGTAATTGGGAATGAATAAAAAAATCTATTTTCAACGGGAGAGATAGCCAAAGGATTTCCTGTTTAATAAATCACAATTTTTCACCATGCGGCAAAATGGCTTATATTTGCTTATAGTATAATTCATAAGAAGAGAAGCAACCAGATGAGGAAGGTTTTTTGGATGGGTTGGTATTTAACGGAAAAAACATAAAATCAAAAATGAATAATGAAACCATTTCTTCCAATATTAATTCTATCAACAAACCAAATATCAAAACCCCCATTTATAAAAAATTTTTCCTACCTTTATAGCGAAAATCTAAAGTCTATAAAAACCGGAGACCAATGTCTTTTATATCAGTTTCACGGCGATTCCTGTTTCTGCTGTTTGTTTTGTTGTTTGCAAACGGCAATTGTTTGTTTGCCGGGGGAAGCGGGACAACAACAGGTGCCAGGAGTGCGGGTATGGGCCGGTGTTCCGTTGCATTGCAGGGGCTCTGGAGCATCCAAAACAATCAGGCGGGGTTTGCCCTTACCGACAAAATAACCGCGGGCATCGGTTACGACAGCCGTTTTATGTCCGGTGCCATGAGCACCAAAAGTCTGGCTGTTCTTGTACCCGTAAAATACGGCGTAACAGGCATAAGCATTGACTATTACGGCTACAGCCTTTACAACGAACTGAAAGCCGGACTGGCTTACGCAAAAGCTTTTGGCGAACACCTGCGCATCGGGCTGCAAATAGATTACCTGCGCACCTCCCTCGGCGATAACTACGGCAATAAAGAGGGGGTGACATTTGAAATCGGTTTGCAGGCGGATATGAATCGAAACCTTACCCTCGGCGTATGGACTTACAATCCGGTAATGATAAAGCTTGACGATTATGCCGGCGAGCGCATTCCGTCGGTTTACCGTTTGGGAATGGCGTACCGTTTTTCTCCGGTGCTGCTCACAACCCTCGAAGTGGAAAAGCGCAGCGACTGGCAACCCGTTGTTTTGCACGGCGGAATGGAATATGTTATCCGTCAGCGGTTTTTCCTTCGGGCAGGGTTCGGCACTTCCCGCGAAATATTTTCCATGGGCTTTGGCATGAAGCTGTCCAAATTGCAACTGGATTTGGCTGCCGTAATGCACGAAAGCCTCGGATTTTCACCGGTAATGAGCCTCTCATTTCATTTCTGACGAAAACTACGATGAAGCGGTTTCCATACATAATGGCATTCATATGGGTTGCTTTGATGCAGCTCCACCCGCTTTTTGCCCAGTCGCCCGACACCGTTGCAAAGACAGCTACCGGCGCCATTACCGACCGTCTTGAAGACATTGCTTCGGGCATTGATTTTTCCCCCGACTTCACCGACTTGGTTGACGATTACCTCTATTACCACAACCATCCGCTGAACCTGAACAATCAGGATGATATCGAAAAACTTATCGAACTGAACCTCATTAGCCGGGCACAGGCCGACAACCTCAGGGTTTACCTGTTGAAATACGGACATTTGCAAACTATTTACGAACTGAAATACATTGACGGTTTTGACGCCGTAACCTTGAAAAACATGTTGCCTTTTATAACCGTCAGGGAGGTAAAAAAAGCGGAACCTCCGGATTTTCATCAGGTTTTTAAACGGGGAAAAAGCAAGCTTATCGCACGCTTCGGTACCCAATTTCAAAAGCCGGCAGGATACCTTTTACCCCCCGATTCGGCACCTTCCAAACCCGGATCGGTTTATCTCGGAAACATACAAAAGTATTATCTGCGTTACGGTTTCGACTATCGTAAAAAACTCAGATTTGGTTTTACCACCGAAAAAGATGCCGGAGAGGTCTTTCTGAAAAACAGCCTTCCCGATACAGTATTGCAAATGGCGGGCGACAAAATTACACCCGGCTTCGATTTTTATTCGGGTTATATTTATGCTACTGATTTGGGGCCGGTAAAAAAACTGATTGCCGGCGATTATCATCTGGAATTCGGGCAGGGACTTACTCTTTGGTCAGGCCTGGCTTTCGGCTTTTCTTCCGACGCCACGGGGATAAAAAAGTACGGTCGCGGAGTGCGTCCCAACACCTCGGTAAATGAAAACCGTTTTTTCAGGGGTGCAGCCATCCAAAGCGGCTGGAAGAATCTGGAATTAACCGCTTTCTACTCCCGCAACAGGGCCGATGCCACGCTTGTTGAACGGCCGGATACACTCAGCCGGTATGAGATATCGGGAATGCAGGAGACGGGAAACCACCGCACCCTCAACGAGCTGACCAACAAAAACAGCATGAGCATAACAACTTACGGCGGACGCTTGCAATTCAAAGGCAAATGGATTGCCGTAGGTGGAACCCTGTACCGGAACACCTTTACCCCTCCCCTTGTACCCGACAGTGTTCCGTACCGTTATTTCAGTTTCAGAGGAAGCAACCTGTCCGTGTACGGTTTGGATGCAAATGTCGTTGCCGGAAAATGGGAATTTTTCGGCGAATATTCGGGAAACATCTCCGGAGGACACGCAGCCGTTGGCGGAGTAAACGGTTTTCTTACCGACCGCTTTTCATTCACGCTTTTTTACAGAAACATCGGGGTTTCTTACCACAATCTTTTCAATTATCCGGTAACCGAAAGCAGTAATCCTGTCGGGGAATCGGGGATTTATCTCGGTACAAACATCCTGCTTACCAAACGCTTCACCCTTGCCGCTTATACCGACTATTTCAGGTATTCATGGCTTCGTTACCGTGTTGATGCCCCTTCGGCGGGCAGGGCTGCCATGGTCCGGTTGGATTATGTTCCCATGCGCACCATACAAATGTATCTTCGTTTCAGGTACAAGCAAAAAGAGGAAAACAGCAGTGATGAATTTACCTATATAAAAAAACTGAGCCCCGTGCAGCGTTACGAATGGCGCTGGAACATGCAGTGGCAACTTACCGGATTTCTGTTTCTTAAAAACAGGGTGGAGTATGTGTTTTATAAAAAAGAGAACAGGGAAGAACGGGGATTTCTTACTTATCAGGATATTCTCTACCGCCCGGAAAAATTTCCGCTGCAGGCCACTCTGCGCTTTGCCCTTTTTGATACCGACGGTTGGGAAAGCCGCATATATGCCTACGAAAGCGACGTGCTTTACCTCTTTACCGTTCCTGCCTATTACGACAAAGGCCGTCGTTTTTATCTAATGCTCAAATGGCAGGCCGGCAATCATGTAAACCTTTGGCTGCGCTATGCACAAACGCATTACTTTTTTAAACAGACCATCGGAAACGGCCCCGACGAAATCAGGGGAAACAACCGCTCGGATATAAGAGTGCAGGTGATATGGAAATTTTAAAAAATGGTGAAGAGGTAAAGTTTTTGGGGATTCAGACCAGACCTTTTGTATCGCGGAGGGGCTTTGCAAGTGGAGTCTTGATAAGATAATAAGGAAGGCTAAAAGCACCAAGAGAATAAAAAAATTATCCGGCCGTATAACGAAACCGTTCTTCAAAATAATCCAGCGTTTTTTCCATTAGCTTTTTTACGGACAAGAAATTACCGGTTGGAGACAACATGTCATCGGGCTTTTGTACAAATTCTCCGGTCAGTGTATCTTTGTTGTTATCAATAAGTTGCCGAATATTTTCAGGGGTTACTTCCCAGTGAAACTGCAATGCAATTACTCTGTCGCCGAATATAAACCCCTGGTTAAGCGTTGCCTCGGAAGAAAACAGCCGTTGTGCACCGTCGGGAAGATCGAAAGTATCGCCGTGCCAGTGAAAAGCCGTCAGCGGTTCACGGGGAAAGAGTTCCAGAAAATCGCTGTCGGTACTGTTGTCGGGCACTACCGGAAACCAGCCGATTTCGTTACGCCCGTTGGGGTAAACATCAGCTCCCAATACATCGGCAATCAACTGTGCCCCAAGGCAAATGCCCAACACCATTTTGTCGTCCGTAATTGCTTTTGTGATAAAGTCTTTCTCTTCCCTGAGATAAGGAAACCGCTCTTCCTCATAAATACCCATGGGGCCGCCCATAATGACAAGCATATCAAGGTCACCGGTTTCGGGAAAATCGTCATCGAGATAAAAACGGGTAAAACTGACCGCGTGCCCCCGTTCGGAAGCCAGTTGCACTAAATTTCCCGGCATTTCAAAAGAGGCGTGCAGAAAAAAATGAATACGCATAGCCAACTGAATTTCAATGCGAAGATAAAAAGAAAATTGATAATGATTGTAGAAGAATAGAAAATAAACTTGTTTAAAGTCTAAACATTAGATGAATAATAAAATATTGAAAACCAGAAAAGTGAATATCTTTTATTAATAAACCCACCCCTCCCCCTCCAAGGAGGGGAATAATGGAATTCATTTTCTGGTTTTCAATATTTCATACTCATTGTCATCATGTTCACTTTAGACAACTTCAATGGATTTGTTTAAGGTTAAATACTCATTCCTGTTATAAAGCCGGTTTAGAATTACCATGATTTTTTTCCACCGGAAATTTTTCAATCCGCTTTTTGTCCTTCCAGCCATCGATAAAATGCAGGGTGGTAAGACCCGGAAAACGGAACATCATCTTGGGGCCGGAAAAACGCATTACATCACGAATTGCCTCTTTTTTACTTTTTGCATAACAATGAACAGTACAATTGCGACAGGTGGGTTTATCTGGTAAAAAACGGCAGGTCTCTATTTTTTTATACGCATAAAAAAGCAAATCGTTGCACGATTGGCACAACTCCCTGCCCGAGGTACCGTGATGCTTGTGACAATAAAGCTTTATCATCTCTTCCACGGTCTTTCGTTCTCGGATTACCCTGCTGTCATCCATTGCAAAAACAATTTAGGTATTGAGGTGCAAAATTAACAATTTAAAATCATATCGTATTAAATAATTTATGAAAAACCCGGAATTATTAAGATTGTATTTAAATTAAACTGACACAGCCATATATAATTGTTTTTTATTTCACAATACATTATATTAGCGGCCATATATTTAAAAAAATATTAACAACCCAAATTTTCAAACCATGAAAACGAAAAAGCTTTTCCTTATTTTATTTATGGTAAGTATTGCCATTTCATTCCTCTATTCGTGCAAATGCGACGAATGCCCCGAACCTGACACTCAGGTTTCCCAGTATCAGTTGGACAAAACAATTGTTCAAACCAATACAACAAATGTTGCCACCGGTTTTCAGTCAGTATTTTCAGAGATGATTACCGACAGTACCGACCGCGCTGTTTTCAGCCAGACGTTTGTGGATGCGGCACTGTTTTACGACGACAATTCAGGTTATTTCTTCATCGAAACGCTGGATAACGCCTGGTGCGTTGCACACATTAATCACGACCTGATAGGTACCTCACGCATCAATGTGCAGGATTTGAACGGCAAATATTTTATTCAGGATATTGTTGAAACCGTTTTGTATTCGGGACACGGTTTTGTTGAATATTTCCGTAAAAATCCTTCTACAGGTGCTGTGGAGAGGAAACTGAGCTACGTAACCAATATTCCTGCAGCGCAATGGTTTATCGGAACCGGTTTTTACGGCGATCCGCCCGTACAATATTACGACAAGCAGGAAGCCGACAAAATCCTTTTAAGAGAGCTTGTACGGACAATGGCCAAAGGCATGGGTGCAATTATTAAAGATATTTACAACAGCGATTCATCAAAAGCAGCTTTTTGCCGGACTTTTATCGACCACATCCGCTTTTTTGACAATGGTTCGGGCTATTTCTTCATTAACGATTTCGACGGAATAAACATTGCCCACGGTGCAGATGCTTCGCATGAAGGACAAAACGATTACGACCTTCAGGATACCCAGGGAAATTACATCATCAGGGATATGATTGATATTGCCAAAAACGACGGATCGAATTACTACCGATATACCTGGAACAATCCTTCTTCGGGAAACGATGAGGAAAAAATCGTGTTTGTTATGCGGATTCCTGATACCGACTACTTTATTGCCGCCGGTTTTTATGTTAATGATGTAATTTAAAAATAGAAGTTGTTTAAAGTTAACATGATGAAAATGAGCATAAAATATTGAAAACCAGAAAAGTGAATATCTTTTTTTATAAACCCACCCTTACACCTCCCGACGTAAAGTCGGGATAAACTCTCCAAGGAGGGGAACAATGGAATTCATTTTCCGGTTTCCAATATTTTATATTACAACTGTTTTATTAGACTTTAAACAAGTTCATTGAAAATTTCTTCTTTTTTACACCACTTTATTCCGCTTTCTTATTCTGCCTATTTTTGCACAAAATTACAAGGCGGATGAAAGAACCTCTTTTCGGAAAAACACTGGACGAACTGCGCATGATTACGGCCGGGCTCGGTTTGCCGAAATTTGCCGCAACCCAACTGGCCGACTGGCTCTACAAAAAAGAGATAAATTCCATTGCCGATATGACAA
>JALVZH010000309.1 GCA_027022105.1 Bacteroidales bacterium
CCATAAGCGGAGGGCCTGTTTTTTCGGAGGATATATTATTAGACTATATAGCCGAAGACGGGTGTGCCAACTTTTATCAAATTACATTTCCCGAAATGTTTTCAACCAAAAGCCACATTGAATAGCCGAGGTTATTAGCTAACAAGTGGCATAAAAATATCGCGGCCCCCCTTCTCAACTTCTCCCTTTCTCCCTTTCCCAACTTCTCCCTTTCCCTCCTCTCTCTTATCTCAGTCCATCAATCTTTTTTCGCCTTCCAGCATTTTAATTTCCGAGATATCCTGACTTACTTCGAGGGTTCCTTTGTAATTGCCGTTTACATCGTGAACCGCAAAATATTGTATCAAAATAAATTTAGTCCCCATCTGAATCCAGAAACTCTCTTTGGTTTTTGTCCCCGCTTTAAAAGCATCCAGCAACTCCTTAACAATATGCACGCTTGAAGGGGGATGACAGTTTTCGACCAGCCGGCCAATAATGGCTTTGGAGCGTGGGAATATGCGGTGTCCGGGCGTGGAAAAATAGCGCACCTCATCATTTTCGTCCACAAAGGTCATGTCCACCGGAAGATGGTTAAGCATCATAACAGCCTGTTCCAGTTTTAACAAACCGGTACCCATATCCAAAACGGCATTCGGATCAGTAATTGTAGCAACCTGTTGTGTTTCATTGTTTTTTGTCTTCCTTTCGGCGGCAATGGTAACCAAATCGGGTTTTTCAATAAACGCAAACCCTTCTTCCATCGACTGTTTCATCATTTCATCCCAAACGGTATCGGGTATTAACGAAAAAATTACCGGAAACAAAATATACTCCTCTCTAAACCTGATGGCATACATCACAAAAAAGAGGTCGCCAAGTAACCGGTTCAACCGCTTAAGATCGGTATTTTCATTGTCAATAATTTCAATAATCTCTTTGGCAAATCGTCTGATGTCATCGTGATAGGCCCACATTAGCGGCAGGCAGCCATACTCTTTAAGGTATTTTTCAATGTATGGAAAAAGAATATTCTCTTTTTTTACATAGTGAACCTCAAACTGCTGTAACTCGAAAACCCTGTCGCTGATTTCGTTTAAAATATCCTGCCTTGCTTCGGCATCCATATTTTTTTGGTTGAAGGCTTTAATCAACGGACGCATTTCCATAAGACGATGATTCAGCTCATTGTTTTCACGAACCAGGCTGTCTAAAAAAGGGATGGCGCTGTAATCGGGAATTTCTGCCGATATCAGGCCTTTATACAGCATGTTCAATGCTTTGTTGACGGCAGATTTAACCTCTTCAATGTTCAAATTCTGTTTCATCAAACGGTCAACCATAGCCACAACATCGAAGGGTTGAACATGGTCGATGGCATCGGCATATTGTTTAATCAATTCACTGCCTTTTTCCTTGTTAATCAACCCGTTTACAAATGCTGTAAGGTCGTTTATGCGGTTTTCCGTATTATTGATAAATTCTGACATAGCTGCTTGTTTTAACGAGTCAAAAATAACAAAATATAGTGTGCTTAAACTTTTTAACTTTGCGGCTGTAAAATAAACTTCAGTTACATGCCGGATAACAAAAACAAACAAAATAAATTTGATAAAAGCTATATGGAGATGGCTTTTGTGTGGGCCAACAACTCCTATTGCGAAAGGCGCAAAGTGGGTGCTTTAATTGTAAAGGACCGTATGATTATTTCGGATGGCTACAACGGAACGCCTTCGGGTTTTGAAAATGTTTGCGAAGAGGAAAACAACACCACCAAGCCTTATGTATTGCATGCCGAGGCCAATGCCATTACCAAAGTTGCCAAATCGAACAACAGCAGCAACGGTGCCACATTGTATGTTACCGATTCGCCCTGCAT
>JALVZH010000310.1 GCA_027022105.1 Bacteroidales bacterium
CATGTTTTTTTCGAAGAAACACACTAAAAATTCGTTGGCTACCATCGGTATTCATTGTGGCAATAAGGATCATGCCACGGTTTTACATGCCGTTAAAACCATAAACAATCTGATGGAAACCGACAAACAATTTAAGGTTTACGTTGAAGACATCGACCGTAAGCTGAAAATGTAAAATACTACCCAACATATTTTGAAAACCCGCCTGTGAGCGGGTTTTTTTGTTCTGCCAAACCTTTCAGGTCGGGAACGGATTGTGTGGCTAATTCCTATTTTGATGTGAAAAGGATTTTATCAAATCAAATAGGACACTGATTATTATGATTGTTATGATTTAACTGATTTTCTCTTTCCTATCATAACAATCAGTTCTATCAGTCCAATCAGTGTACTATCAAAATGTAGCAGGTTTTGTCCCTAACATGACAAAACTCAACAACATTAGCAATATGTTTCTAAATAGTGCATCAAAATAGGAATTAATCCGGATAGGCTCTTGAAGTCACCGTGAAATACTCCAAAAATATATTAACCCATCTTCTGTTTTAGCGTACTTTTGCATGATAGCCATGAGTAGTTTAAAAACATACAATGCGATAATTTTATCTGCCGGTTGCTCGTTGCGCATGGGCAGGCCGAAGATGATGTTGCCTTTTGATGATAATCGTACTTTTTTGGATGTTATAACCGAACGTTACAGTCATTTTGGTTGCAGGGAAATAGTTTTGGTGGTGAATGCTGAAAACAGCCCTTTGGTCGACAGAACAGTGGCAAAGAAGCATGTAACCGTTGTAGTTAACACACACCCTGAATGGCAACGCTTTTATTCGGTTCAACTGGGTTTAAAAGCCATGAAGGTGAAAAGCCCTGTTTTTATTCATAACATTGACAATCCTTTTGTTGATGGTGAATTATTGCAGAAGATGGCGGCAGCGTTGCCCGTAAAGGGATATGTAGTTCCCGTATTTCAAGGGCGTGGCGGCCATCCTGTTTTGTTGTCAGCAGAGGTTGCGAGGCAAATTGTGGCCTCACCCGATCCTTTTGTAAATCTTAAGACGTTTTTAAAATCATTTAGCAGGGTAGAGGTTGAATCGGAAAATGACAATGTGCTGGTTAATATAAATACGATGCAGGACTACCTTAAATTTAAAGAACAAAAAGAGTTGCGGTAAGAATAAGGAGGGTTGTATCGAACAACTGTTCGACTCAACCCCAACCTGAACAAGTTTGAGGCTAACCTTATATTTTAAACCCCAGTTTTATTAATGCATCCACACTTTCAACTGTGGCGTTGGTCAGCCTGACTTTAAAAGCATTGAACTCCCGCCTGACAGGGTAGTTGTTTCTTTGATATTCAAAAGTGTGTGCAGATTTTCTTAATCTGTTGTCATCGTGTAATACGTCATAGGTGGAAACAATGGCTTTGCCGATAGCCTGCTGTAATGAAAGCCCCGAACAATCAATTTCGATTTCGGTTTTTTCGGGTAAAGGAATATGTTTGGGATACCATTCTGCCAATCCAAGGTTAAAAAAGTTGCTGATAGCCCTTACTGACATGGCAGTTCCATTTACTTTTCCATCCATTGAATATCCTGCAATATGAGGTGTGGCAATGGATACCAACGAGAGTAGTTCATTGTCGATATTCGGTTCGTTTTCCCAAACATCAAGTACGGCAGCTTTTATCCGTTTTTGTTTTAAAGCGTTTTTCAATGCATTGTTTGAAACCACCTCCCCACGGGAAGCGTTTATAATTGTTGTGCCGGGTTTCAGTCTTTCAATAAATTCATCATCAACCAGATGAAAAGTGTTGTCGGCTCCTCCCCGGTTTAATGGAACGTGAAAGG
>JALVZH010000311.1 GCA_027022105.1 Bacteroidales bacterium
CTGGAGCACGACGACAACCCCGACAAAAGCGGTAAAACCACAAAAAGAACAAGAAGTATTTGAAACAACCTTTTCATTTTTTCCATATTAATTATGCGGGTGTAAAAGTAGCAATAATTTTTTTATCCGAAACTTACAATGCAATCATTAACCCATATTTGTTTGTTTTGCAAGCTGATTCCTAATCTGATTCTGATTTTTACAGACCTGTTCAGTTAAACTTGTTTAATGTCTGCTTTGTTATAAACCCGATAATAGTTGCGAAACAGATATATTCAACAATTTTTTACTTTCGCAAATCAATATACAAGGATATGAAGCAATTTTTTAAAGTTTTAGGGCCGGGGTTGTTGTATGCCGGAGCTGCCGTGGGGGTTTCCCACCTTGTACAATCCACCAGGGCAGGAGCAATGTACAATTTTGAATTTGTTTGGATATTAATTGCCGCCAACCTGTTGAAATATCCCTTTTTCGATTTTGGTGTGCGTTATGCCACAGCTACCGGCAACAATCTGATTGAAGGATACCGGAGAGCCGGCAAATGGGCGGTAGGACTGTATGCTTTGCTCACATTCGGCAGTATGTTTATTATTCAGGCAGCGGTAACGGTGGTAACCGTAGGATTGTTTGCTTTTATCTTTAAGGTAACGGTTAATTTAGTAACCCTGAGCGCGCTCATTTTATTAATAAGCATAGTAACCCTTGCAGTGGGAAAGTATTCATTTCTGGATAAACTTATGAAGTTCATCATTGTTCTTCTTTCCCTTTCCACCATTGCAGCGGTTTTTGCAGCACTTGGAATCCATAAAGAGGTCACACCGGATGCACTGGCACACTTTCACTGGAATGATAAAACTGCCGTATTTTTTCTGATTGCCTTTGTGGGCTGGATGCCGGCACCAATTGATATTTCGGTATGGTCGTCGGTATGGAATATAGAAAAACAGAAAGAGCTGGGATATCGTCCCTCGTTGAAAGATGCACTGATTGAGTTTCGTTTCAGTTATATAGCAACGGCAGTGCTTGCATTGGGATTTTTATCACTCGGAGCTTTGGTAATGTACGGAACAGGAGAAAAACTTTCGCCTTCAGGGGTCAAATTTGCCGGTCAGCTTATCAACATGTACACAACAAGCATAGGAAAGTGGTCGTTCTGGATTATTTCCATTGCTGCTTTTACCACCATGTTCAGTACCACCATCACTGTTCTTGATGCTTATTCAAAAGTACTGACACCCACCATAAAAAACCTTATCCCTGCTGCATCGAAAATGAAGGAAACGCAAAAAATGACCAATATATGGCTGGGAGTAATTGCCGGAGGAACACTATTAATCATCGGTTTTCTGGTTTCATCCATGCGTCAGATGGTTGATCTTGCCACTACACTCTCTTTTATCACTACTCCGGCATTTGCCTATATAAACTACGAAGTGGTTACCAACAAACATTTTCCTAAAGATGCACGTCCGGGTTGGTTTTTACGAATTCTTTCGTGGATGGGAATTATATTTTTTATCGTTTTCAGCATAATATATATTATCTGGAGATACTTTGCATAACAGGTTACGGCAAACCGCACGGGCTTTAATCTTCTTCCGTAACCGGAAAAATTTTCGGGCGTTTTACCACCGCCTTGTTTTTCCATTTCCCGGTACGATAATAGACATAAGAGAGGGTTACCCCTACAAACCAGGCAATGGGGATCCCCCACCAGATTCCCTCCTCCCCTGTTTTTAACGAAAGAAGATAGGAAACCGGAATCCGGACAATCCACAGCGAAATAATGGTAAAAAACATGGGCCACAAAGTGTCGCCGGCACCACGCATTACACCGC
>JALVZH010000312.1 GCA_027022105.1 Bacteroidales bacterium
ATGGCCGCCAAACTGGAGGCAAAAGGAATTGATAAGAAAGATATTGTGGTGAAAACGGAAGAGGGAATGGCCATTTCCACTTTTGAAACCACTCTGAACCAAGGTAATTCAATAACCGTTGAAAAGCTGGTAACCATCTTTACTTCCCGCGAAGAGGAAAACCCCCTGATGACCGCTTTAAATGTGGCGGAAAGGCTCAAATCGTTTGACAATCACTTTCAATCTTCATCCGAAGTCTGGTCGGAAATATGGAAGGAAATGGACATACGGCTGGAAGGTGACCGCCTGGCACAGAAGCTGTTGCGCATGCACATGTACCACCTGCTGGTTTCGGCTTCGCCGCACAACGAGCACATCGATGCCGGCATTACCGCCCGCGGACTACACGGTGAGGCTTACCGGGGACACGTTTTTTGGGACGAGCTTTTCGTATTGCCGTTTTACGAAATTCATTTCCCCAAAACCGCCCGCGCCCTGTTGATGTACCGCTACAACCGGCTCGACAAAGCCCGTGAATATGCCCGCCAACACGGTTACAAAGGAGCCATGTTCCCCTGGCAAAGCGGCAGCGACGGCAGCGAGGAGACCCAGACACTGCATCTGAATCCCGTTTCGGGAGAGTGGGGCCCCGACTATTCATCGCTGCAACGTCATGTGTCTCTCGCCGTTGCTTATAATGTGTGGGAATACGTTCACATTACCGGCGACACACAGTTTCTCAATCAATACGGTTTGGAAATACTCATAGAGGTCTGCCGCTTTTGGGAAAGTAAAACCTTTTGGGATGAAAAGGAGCAGCGTTACAGCATTGACAAAGTGATGGGGCCTGATGAATTTCATGAAATGTATCCAGGCTCTGATGAGGGAGGGCTCAGAGACAATGCCTATACCAATATTATGGCGGCCTGGCTGTTTAAAACCACGGTTTCGATGCTGCAAAAAACCGGCGATGACACTTTGAAATTTCTCGAAAAGAAAATCGGTTTCCGTATGGACGAAACCAACCGCTGGGAAGAGATACGTAAAAAACTGCGGCTTGTTATTTCGCCCGAAGGCATTATTGCCCAATACGACGGCTATTTCGATTTGAAAGAACTCGACTGGGATTATTACCGCAAAAAATACGGCAATGTTTACCGCATGGACCGCCTGTTGAAAGCCGAAGGCAAGTCGGCCGACGAATACAAGGTAGCCAAACAGGCCGACACGCTGATGGTCTTTTACAACCTGGAAAAGGATGAGGTTGACTCGCTTCTTTCCGATATGGGCTATCAACTGCCGGATGATTATCTTGCCAAAAACCTGAATTACTACCTGCAACGGACTTCCCACGGTTCCACGCTTAGCAGGGTGGTTCACGCACATCTGGCCGAAATGGTCGGTGACCGGAAACTAAGTTTTGAGCTGTACAAAGATGCACTGGAAAGCGATTACAACGATATCCAGGGTGGCACCACAGGCGAAGGAATCCACGCCGGCGTAATGGCCGGTACAGTGATGATTGCCCTTTGTACTTACGGTGGCGTTAACCTGAAAAAGGAGGTGTTGAGCATAAATCCCAATCTGCCGGAGAATTGGGAAAAAATGAAGTTCAGGTTGCATTTCAAAGGCAAACTTTATGAGGAAGAGGTAACTGCCCAAGCTGAATAAATCGGAAAAGACAAATAACAAATTCCAAACGTGTCTGCTTCAGGCTGATAAATCTCAATTCCCAAAGCTATATTGATTTTTGAGATTTATTTATTGTTTTGATTTCACCCGAGAGGTTAGGAGAGGTAAAAAAAAGCATTTTTATTTATATCCATCAAATGAAATAGGGAAAAACAAATTAAAATATTGGAAATAAATAACATAATAAACCCACCCCTTAATCCCCTCCCAAGAGGGGAGATCAGTACCGTTAACCAAAACATAACCGTAAAATGGATGAAAATTGATTAAAATGAAAAGAGTTTATATCGGGAAAAAAATTCCCCTCCTTGGAGAGCCTGTACCGACTTTACGTCGGGAGGCGAAGGGGTGGGTTATTCTATCTATAACCAGGACAACGTTAAAAATATTAATGCAAAGAAAAATCATTTCATACAATCCAAATGTAACCACCAAATCCAAACCACTTGTAAAAGTACTACGAAATAATATAATTTTGGCAGTGACTCTTCACTGGAATGAACTGAAAAACAAAAGAATGAAAGGGTATAATCTATACTGCAGTTATCCAATGACAGTTTTACTTAATAAGTTTTGTAAATTTACCATTTTAAAACGTTAATAAATCATGTTAGAAGACGTATTGTTAATTCAGGAAAAGCACCGCGAAGTGGCCAAAGGAATTGTTAAAGAGATATTGAAAAACAAGAAAGAGAAACAGATAATTGCCATTTCCGGTGAATCGGGGTCGGGAAAATCGGAAATCACCCATGTGGTGGCCAAAGAACTCAGAAAACACGGTTTGTTTGCCAAACCCGTCCACCTCGATAATTTTTTTAAAACACATCCGTTGGAACGACGTGAATGGCGTGAAAAACATGGCGTTGACAAAGTAGTGGGCATCAATGAGATTGATTGGAACCTTGTGAACCGCACTGTTGACGATTTTAAAAACAGCAGAAAGTCGTCCATGCCCTGCGTTGATTTGGTTACCGAACAGGTGGATACCCTCATAACCGATTTCAACGGAATCGACATGATGGTTCTGGACGGTTTGTACGCCATAAATACCGAAGGTGTTGATTTGCATGTTTTTATCGAGCTTACATACCACGAAACAAAAAAAGCACAATCGGCAAGAGGAAAAGAGAATACGGATGAGATGCGTATGCGGGTGCTGGAAGCGGAGCATAAGGCGGTACAATCGTTAAAACCGAAAGCGGATTTGCTTATTAATATGGACTATAAACTGGTAAAGGCAAAATAATGAAGAATAAACTCAGGTTCGGGTTGGCACTCAGCGGGGGAGGGGCCAGAGGCGTGGCTCACATAGGCGTTTTGAAAGCCCTTGAAGAAAACGGTATTGAACCGTCGGTTATTTCGGGGGTCAGCATGGGCGCCATTGTTGCCTCAGCTTATGGTTTGGGCATCCCTTATGAAGAGATGGTAAACCTGATAAAAAAAGAGGCACGACCCCTTCGATTCCGTGATATTAACCTGAGGGACATGGGGATATTCGACCTCGACCGGGTAGAAAAAGTTTTCAGGGAATATGCCCCTGCCGATGATTTCAACGCACTCAAAATCCCCACTTTTATCGTTGTTTCAAATTTGAATACCGGCCGGTTTGAGATTAAATCGGGAGGGCCGTTTATCCGGTGGACACTGGCGTCGGCTTCCATCCCGTTGCTTTTTACACCCCAAATTATCAACAACACACACTATGTTGACGGAGGCCTCACAAAAAATATGGCGGTTAAAGTCCTGAAACCTTATTGCGACAAAACCATCGGCGTGCATGTAAACCACATTGCCAATATATCCAAATTTGACCGGATAAAAGACATTGCTTCGCGGGTATATCATCTTGCGGTGTATAATACCATTCTGGATGAATTGAACTACTGCGACTACCTTATCGACCCTCCCGAAACAAGAAATTTCGGAGTTCTTGATTTTGGTAAAGCCGATGAAATTTTTGAAATAGGATATCGCCAGGGACTTCAACTTGCCAAACATCTTAATACCAGAAAGCGCACCTTTATCGACACCATAACTGAACTGCGAAACTCAATACGGGAACGGCTGGGATAAGGTTGGAGCGACGGGGGAATGGAGTGTTGGAGTGATGGGACAATGGTTTTAACTAAAACAGTATTCGTGTATTCGTGGCAATATATTCGTGCATTCGTGGCCATGTAATGGAATAACGGGGATATCCCGGTTCGGTAAGCAACTTTAAATTATAATACCTGAAACCCAATCCGGTCGATATCCACATCCGCCTCATCCTCAAAGCGTATCATGGCATTGATTAACCTTGCTTTTGTAAAATAATGAAGATCGCCGGGGCGGATATCGGCAGCAGTTATCTTTTCATCTTCCAACAGTTGTTGTCTTCGTGTTCCTTTCAACAGGGGAGTTGCCGGTGTAACCCATTGCCTGCCGTTATAAAACAGGATGTTTGCAAAAGAGGTATCCGTAATCAGGCCGTTTTTTACAATTAATATATCATCGGCATTACCCCGCTGTGCATAAAGCCTATTGAGCGCATCCCTTTCCAAATATTTTAAATGATAATCAATATCATCGGCTGTAATAAGTTTTAGAGAGGAGATTTCCGGAAACCGGTAGGGAATAAATTCAACGGATTTTATTTGCCGGCCATATACCACACGGCATTTATACGGTTTTTTCTTAGAGTATTTCAACCTTTTCAGGATATCATAAAGATAGTTTTCCGGAGAAGGAATCTCTGCTGTTTCGTTAAAAACCTCCGCCAGCGTATTTTCCATTCGTTGCCGGTGCAACGGCAGATTGTCGAACCGGCCGTTTTCAAAACGTATGGTCTCAAGAAAAAGGGACATATATTTTATCCGTTAATTCTTTGTATTCTTCTTCACAGTTGCTCAGTGCCGTAATGCCTCCGCCGCTTTTGTAATAAAATTTATCTCCCTGTTGTTCGATGTACCGGATCATTACGCCCGAATCAATATTATTTCCGTCAAATATTCCGAAAACACCTGTGTACCAACCTCTTCGATACTTTTCGGCCGTTTTTATCACTTCGAGGGTTTTCTTTTTCGGAGCCCCCGAAATTGAACCTGCCGGCAGCAGGACTTTCATAATGGAACCGGGCTTTCCGCGATATTCAGCCCGCAAAATGCCGCTGATTTCCGAACTCATTTGCAGCAGCACTTTCCGGTGGGTTTTTACACGGTCGATGTATCTGAACCGTTCCACCGCCACCTCTTTGGCCACAATGCTCAGGTCGTTGCGAATCAAATCAACAATGGTATAATGTTCCGCCAACTCTTTTCGGTTAGACAATAAAAGTTCACGGGCATCCGGCAGGGAGGCATCCATGGTGCCTTTCATGGGAAACGAACGGATACGCTCTCCTTCGGTTTTGACGAAAATCTCCGGCGAAAAAACAACCATCCCTTCTTTAAGCCATAATTTGTAGGGGGCATCGCTGTTCAGGAAAATCTCTTTCAGTGTAAAGTTGGTTTTGATTTCCGAAGGCATTGTCAGATTCAACAAAAACGAGTCCCCCCTGCCTATGTGCCGTTGAACCAGCCCGAAAGCCTCGCAATAGCGTTTTTTTGAAACGGGAAACGATTGAAAATGCAACGGTTTGTCCGTCTTGTGAGCTGACGGCATATTGGTAACATCGTTTACCCTGAACAGCAAATCACAGTTATCAACCTCCTGCAACGGCACCGCAAACGGATGATTCATCTCAAAATCAACAGCAAACAGAAAGGGGATTCCTTTCTGTCCCAGTTCATCCATTTTGTCAAATACATCCCTGTTTGTCATTGGACAAAAGTAAAGTATTATTAAGTGATTACAATCAAAGATGAACGGATTTGTGATTAATGCCAAAATCATTATTCCGCTTCCAGCACAACAAACGCCGTTGCCGTCTCTTTAATGTGCGAAATGGAAAGGTGTATGCGGGTAATGTTGTTTTGTTCAACAAATTCCTTAACCTTGCCGGAAGGTTCGATATACGGTTTGCCCAACGAGTCGTTTAACACCTCTATTTCGTGAAATGCCATTCCGTAACGGTATCCGGTTCCCAATGCCTTGAAAAAGGCCTCTTTGGCGGCAAAGCGTGCGGCATAGCACTGGTATTTTACCCTGTTTGCGCTGTCGCAATAATCGCGTTCCCGCCGGGTATAGAGCCTTTCGAGCAAAGCATTGTTGCCCGACAACCGTTTTTCAATGCGGTTTACCTCAATGATATCTGTTCCTATGCCGTAGATCATTTTTTATTAATTGATATTTGCCAAAATTAATTCATCATTGTAAAATGTTGGAAACCTGAAAAATGATTTGACATACCCACCCCTAACCCTCCCTACGTAAAGTCGGGAAAGGCTCTCCAAGGAGGGGAATTTACGTTTCCAGTAAAATTTCTTCGCATTACAAACACCCTTTCTCCAATTGACAGTTATGTTTTGCATTGATAATGATTTAAAACAGAATACGTTTTTATTTATCTCTCTCGTAAAAAACAACACCTGCTCTGTTGATATGTTCTTTCAAACCTTTGTTATCAATCAGGTTGAAGAGGGATAAATCGATGTTGTACGGAAGCAACAAATCGTCAAGCTCGGCTGATATTC
>JALVZH010000313.1 GCA_027022105.1 Bacteroidales bacterium
TTCATTATCAGAACAATATAATCATCGAATATTATATGTAATTTATTCTTTATTTGTGTTTTATCAAAAACAGAATATACTCATCAAGGATTTGCAGGGTTACTTCCCTGTTGTCGTGCAGCAACACGACATCACCCTTTTTCGTCTTTCTTTTCAGCCGTTTCAACAATCTGCCGGGATTTGAGATGACCGTATCCAGCGACCGCAGGCTCCAGCCCGTACATTTCATTCCCGTTTTACGCACGGCAAAGGCCACATTGGGATTGGTAACACCGAAAGGGGGCCTGAACAACTCAGGGGTTTTGCCCGTAATTTCGTTTATCAACCTGTTTGTCCTTTCTATCTCCTCAGCCATTTCGCCTCTCTTTTTAAAAGGGAAAAAGCCGGAATGATTCAATGTGTGGTTGCCTATTTCGTGTCCCTCTTCCGCCATCCGTTTTATTACGGCCTCTTTTCCCTGAATATTTTTTCCAACGACAAAGAACGTTGCTTTAATACCGTGTTTTTTCAATATATCCAAAATCCGTTCCGTCTGTTCCGAAGGCCCGTCATCAAAGGTGAGTGCTACGCTGGAATCCCTGCCTTCCAAACGGTTTTTACAATTCATAAAAAGGTTCATCCCTATAAAAAACACGCCGGCTGCTACCGTGAGCAGCCACAAAACAACAGGCAAGAGCAACAACCCGAAAGAGAGGTTATAAAGGTAAATCGCCAGGCCGGTAAACACCAAAAGCACCGAAAACAATATGGTAACCTTTCCGAACCTGTTCATCGTTCAAGCAGGATAAGGCTGTGGTTAATATTACGGAAGTGGTTGTAAATGAGAATTGAGCCGGGTTCCCCGGACGGTTCTTTACCATTGGCCTTCAATGCATCCGGTATTGAACCTGTTTCGAGTACCCGGGCGGCAATCCAAAGGGCAAAGGCAGTGGCCGTATCAAATTCGCCGCAAAGATGTTTGAAAGGCACCGTATTTCCACCCGGAAAAAGTACTTCTTCAACCTGACGGTAAAGCGGGTCGAAACCGGGGTCGCCGTTATAACCCATCAGAATTAAATCAGGGATTTTGCCGGAATATCCGTTTTCATTGAGAAACCGCTCTGTTTTTTGTCGTGTCACTTCAAACGATTCCGGTCTGAAAAAAGTTTTCACGGCTTTTATCTTACCGTAATTTTTCTTTCCCGGTTTGTCCGAAAGCACAAAAAATCCGGTTCCTTCACCCGGAAATGCACCCTGCTGCGAATCATCAAAAATGGAATCGCCCTGCAACGGCTCTCTTTTGTAATATCCGATGTGGCTTTTTATCAGCCGGCTCTCTTCCGTTATCTCGTCAATACCGCCTGCCAGGATATTTCCGCCCTGTTCGGTGAGCAACATCTGCGCATCAATCAAGGCGCTTTCAAAAGAGAAAGTCCGGTGCACAAAAGTAAAGTTGTAGTTCTTGTTTCCCAATCCCAAAGCAATTTGCGCCCCCACCGTATTGTGTGTCGATTGCATAAAAGCCGTGGGATTAATCATCGCCTCGTTGTTTTGAATCATCCCGTTGAGTACCTTTTCGGTATCTTTCTGGCTTCCCATGCCGGTGGCGGTAATAATAGCGTCAGGCTGCTCAATTCCGGCATCCGCCATGGCCGATTTGGCTGCCGTAACACCCATTCTGACAATTTTACTCATCCTGCGCAAGGCTTTGGCGGGAATAAAACTTTTATAATCGGGTTTTACAATCTCAAATGCATACCCTTCCGGCGGGTTTACCTGCCGGAGAAAATTGTCCCCGTTCAGTGTCTCCTGCGGTGCCACCGCCCCTGTTCCCGTTATGTACATCTCTTTCATCATTCTGCAGGTTTATAAAACAACAAGGAAGAGTCGTTACCGCCAAAACCGAATGAATTGGTAAGCACATATTGCAATCCGGGTAGTTCACGGATTTCCGTTTCCGGTACCAGTCCTGTTTCGGGAATGGGACGGGCAAAATTAATGTTGGGCAGGGCAACCCGGTTGTTGAGCGCCAGAATGGAAAATACCGACTCAACGGCACCGGCAGCACCCAGCGTATGTCCCGTATATCCTTTTGTGGAACTGAACGGTGGTATTTTGTCGCCGAAAAGGCGCATCAGGGCACGGCTTTCGGTAAGGTCGTTGTTGGGGGTTCCCGTTCCGTGCACATTGACGTAACCCACTTCCGAAGGATTGATTCCGGCCATTTTCACCGCCTTTTCCATGGAAAGAAAGGGCCCCTCACCCTCGTCGGATGTGGCGGTCTGGTGGTTGGCGTCGTTGGCATTACCAAAGCCTTTCAAAACGGCATAAATCTTTTTGCCTTCTCGTAACGCATCTTCCTCTTTTTCAATCATCAGGTATGCGGCGCCCTCGCCGAGGTTCAATCCTTTGCGCTCTTCGTCAAAAGGTTTGCACGGCTCACGGTCGAGAATCATCAGCGAGTTAAAGCCGTTGAGGGTAAAGGCTGCCAGTGCATCGGTACCACCGGCCAAAGCCCTGTCAACAATACCGTGTCTGATGAGGCGTGCAGCATGCATTATGCTGTTAAGCGAAGAGGAACAAGCTGTGCTTATGGTGGTTATGTAATCATTAATGTGCAGATGCAAAGCAATCATTTCGGTGCTGTTTCCGGCGTGGTGACTGTCGATATACTGCTTGTGCCCCGTACCTTTCAGAAACTCGTTGTAATACAGCTCGCTTCTGTCCATTCCCCCCACCGTGGAAGCCGAAACAAGGCCTGTTTTCCGGTGAGCCACCTCTCCGCCGCCATCTTCAAATGCCTGGCGTGCCGCAAGATAACCCAACAGGGCGGTTCTTGTCCAGGGATATTCCGATTCATCAACCCCGGCCATCTCCAGCAGTTCATTATGACTCTTTTTAATTTCACCCAGCACAAACTCCTCTTTGTGAACAGTGGACAAAACGGAAACAGGGCCCACACCGCTTTTCTTCTCTTTCAGCGATTGCCATACCTCCTCTTTGTTCATCCCGATTGAGGTGACAATGCCTGTTCCGGTTACTACAATATTGCTTTGCATAGGGCAAAAATAGTAAATCCGGTGAGTATTAAAGAATGATACTGTTTTTTATATTATTGCATTAGGATTTCAAAGTAAAACAGTGCAAGGCAAAGATTTGACTTCTATCATAATGTTTATCTGACACAACTGCATGAGCAAACAAACGTAATACAAACGAATTCCCGGATAATCTTATAAAAAAAGAAATTGTAATGTCGGTATTGTAAATTTTGATACCTTTGATACCTTGTGAAAACCTAATAGATTTAAGAATATCATGAATAGCTGACAAATGAAAGACAGAAACTTTATAACTCTGGAATATATTGAGCAGAAAATTTATAGGATTCGGGGTGTTCAGGTTATGCTCGATAGTGATTTGGCAGAACTTTATCAGGTAGAAACGAGGGTTTTAAATCAGGCGGTTAAGCGGAATTTTCGACGATTTCCGCAGGAATTTATGTTTCAACTTTTAGAGGAAGAATATAATTTTTTGAAATCACAAATTGTGACATCAAAAAAAACCGGTTTGGAATCACAATCTGTGATACCAAAAGAAACTCGCGGCGGACGTAGAAAATTACCTTTTGTATTTACCGAACAAGGCGTATCAATGCTTTCTGCCGTGTTGCATAGTGATGTTGCTATTGAGACAAGCATTAAAATCATAAATGCTTTTGTTAACATGAGAAAATTCATCTCTACTAATGCAGTTTTATTTCAGCGAATTGAATACCTTGAAATAAAACAGTTTTCAACGGATAATAAACTGAATAAAATTTTAAAAACCATGGAAAGCAAACAGATTCAGCCCAAACAAGGTATCTTCTTTAACGGGCAAGTCTTTGATGCATGGGTATTTATCAGTGAATTGGTAAAAAGCGCCAAACAAAGTCTGGTACTCATTGACAACTATGTGGACGAAACCGTACTTTCACTTTTTACTAAAAAGAAAAAAGGTGTTACTGTAGATATTTACACAAAAAATATCTCCCGGGCTTTGCAGGAAGACGCCAAAAAATTCAATATCCAATACGGTGCACTTACCTTGAACAAGTTTAATAATTCGCATGATCGTTTTCTGCTGATTGACAAAACCGATGTGTACCATATTGGCGCATCGTTAAAGGATTTGGGTAAAAAATGGTTTGCATTTTCCAAAATGGACAAGGATTCTTTGGTGATTTTCAATAAGTTGGGGATATAATGACAGACAGAAAAACAAATCACCTCACCGTACGAATCACCGCCGATCCGTCTTTGGGCAAATCGAACCAAAAAATAAGTTCGTCAGCAAACCGTTTTCGGGCAGGTTTCAGTCCGTTCACCAAAACGGCATTTGCTTTTACTGCAAAAGAAATCCCTCTAAGGTCTGTTCCTGACAAGTTGGTGATTTTCACCCTTCCGTCGGGCAGAACATCATAGCTGATTTTATCCAAAGCCGTACGCCGGTCGAGATAATCGCCGAGGGTTGAGAGATAGAGCAACCCTTTGTTTTCCAGCTCTTTCATACGACGCAGGGTTTTATCAAATCCCGGTGCGGAAACAATTTCACCCTTTTCATTCACCGACCAAAAAGCTTTTTTGCGGTTTACCCGGGCCGGATAGCAGTGGTTCACCTCCACACCGAAACCGTTAATAAAAAGCGCAAACTGAACCGGATTAAAAAAGTAATCCCACATGGAATTCCGTTCCACATAAAGAACTTTGGTATTGGGCCAATGATAAACAGTACCCGTTCGTGTAGGATGTTGCCAGTAATCGGGTTTCGGAAAAAAATCGCCGAAACCTCGGTAGGGTTTTTCTATGGAAGAAGCGAACTGCCAGCCGCCAAAGGTATTCATCTCTTCATAAAACTCGTCGTTCAGGTATTTTATGCCGTATTTTTCCCACAAATCCAATGCATAATAAGGTGAATCTTTCAGCGTACCGTCGCAAATCAAATCTTCGCGATTGTTCTGCGGGCCGTTGTTGTTTCCGTGATCAATCCATGTTTCGGAACCGAAATTACGTTTCATGTATTGCAGTGCCGTCTCAAGACGCTTTCGCGTGGTGGTAAACTGCTCGGGGGTGTGCAGGCAAACTTCCGTATTACGATCTTTTATATCAAAAAGATATTTTCTGAACAGCGAATCCTGCATTATGGAACATTCCAGTGATTGAAACGCACCTTCCGAATCGAGGGTATTGGTAACACTATCGGGATTATCGTAAAAAACACTCTTGGTAACCGGAATTCCGTATTTGACAAAGCCCCCCACGGCACTGTCGGGATCGGTTATTTTTTCATTGCCGTAGTAGGTGGCCAGGTTGGTTCTGACATCGGTATAATCGGCATGTTCGGTCCAGATATAAACCGCCGGGAATCCGCCGGGGTTTTTCATTACCACGGGCAGGGTCTGCAATCCTGTTCCCGCAAAAAGGCTGAATTCGTGCTGCATTTTTAGTCCCCGCCCGTATTGCGATGTTGAAAGGTCGAGCTTCCAGTTCACGGAATCGGGTGCCAGCGGAAAGCGCATAAAGGGGTGGTCTTTTTCATAATCAAGATTTACAACCAAAAGATTTTTTCTTGTATCGAGCTGGATGGAAGAGACCCGTGGCGCATAATAAATCCCCCACGAAACATTCCGGTTGCCGAAAAGAACACCCTGTTTGTCAAGCCAGTATTCCGGCTGAAAACGCGATGTATCCTGTTTCCGGTTGGCACGGAAAACCTCCTTAACCGGCTGCCCGCTTTTAAAAATAAGGGC
Organism: Bacteroidales bacterium; assembly: GCA_027022105.1. Lineage (GTDB taxonomy): Bacteria > Bacteroidota > Bacteroidia > Bacteroidales > F082 > Sulfidibacterium. The sequence continues at coordinate 5,771 of JALVZH010000313.1, forward strand.
ATTCCTGATGATTCCGGCACTTTTTAGTCCAAAGGTAAGTTCTTTCCATCTGATAACCGGCGTGTTATCGTTGCAAAGAAGTTCAATCCGGTGCTTTGTAACAGATGTTTTTGTATAGAGATAGACAACCGCTCCTTTCTTCTTTTTTGCAAATCTTTTAAATTGTAAATTGTTTTGTAAAGCAATAGTATCTCCGTTTTTTGTAACAAATGTTGAGAACAATTTAATTCCCGTGACAAGCAGATTTCCCTTATTGTCCGTTATTGTGAGTGTGTTCCCGGTATCATTCCAAAATATTGTGTAAAATTTATTTTTATAAATGAGTTCTTGGCCTGTTTCAATACTGTTTCCAAAATCAAATGTTGCGCGGGGAAGAAAAGAGGGGTTCCGTAACGGTTCGAACCTGAATTTCAAATCATCAAGAAAGATGTCTCCTTTTTTACGATTGTTCCAAAGATAAGCTACCAGCTTTCCGTCGGCAGTAATATCGGCGGGAACCTTTATGC
>JALVZH010000314.1:0-739 GCA_027022105.1 Bacteroidales bacterium
CTATAAAAAGCGTTCCGATTCCCTTTTTCCCGATGGAATTACCCTTAAAAAAGTCAAAGAAAACAATATTCCGGTAATGATATCCTCCGACGCCCACCAACCTGATGAGCTGAATGCCATGTTTGATGTTGCCGAACAAAAACTGAAAGAGTACGGTTTTAAAACGGCGATGAAGCTGAAAAACGGGGAATGGATTGAGGAGAAAATGTAGTTTATATTTACTTATCTGAACTCGGCACAAGAATTGCTAACCAGTTCGGGTTCACTGTTTTGTTGGGGCGGTAGTTTTAACACTCTGAATTGGCCGGCAGGAATTTTGCTCAAATCAACATACGTTTTATCACCCCAAATGTTTTCATAAGGATTTTTACTAAAACTAACGGGATTTATTGCATAAAGCTGAACTCCGCCACCGTCATCGGCACAATACATTCCGTATTTCTGCATTGCTTTTGCCACGGTCAATTCATAATCATTAAGATTAAGTAAACTTAAATCCAAATCGGGGTTTAATTGTAACAAAGCTCCTTCGGGAATATTTTCAATACCATCGGAGGTCCCGTCACTTTCGGTGGCAGGTGAAACAAAACCTCCTGAACGTGTATAATCGTAACTAAAAATCAGGGCATGATTTATCTCACCTTTTTCCAGTTCCTGAGGCCAAATAACACCTTGAAGCAGTTCGAATACTGACCCTCTGGCCGAAAAGCCTTTTGGAAAAATACGATTAGTTTCCAAA
>JALVZH010000314.1:749-19342 GCA_027022105.1 Bacteroidales bacterium
CTTCGATATCGATTGGAATCACCGTCCTGATTCACGGGAGAAAGAACCATGAAGACAAAATCGAGGGTGCTCATCGTCATCATTCCCATCGTATTTCTCATTTTCCAAAAATCATAGATACAGCCATTGTTTTGGTCAATGATTACCATGCTGCCGTCATCGGAAGGATCAGGTTCGGCATAATCCGGTATAGGAACATTAACAAGCTTGTTTTCAGGTGCCCAGTAAGCTGTTAATTTAACATCATGTAAAGGAGTGTTGGCATCGGCATTATAAACCGCAACAGTCCATTTTTTTACCGCTATAACAAACCCCTGTTTCGATTGCTCCACAAAGCCCTGTATCATTATTTCCGAATTGGGATCTGTTTGCGCATTTGACGGAATGGAATTATAAAAAGGCGATTGCGATTTAAACAATTCCATATAATCCAACGTCCCGGGTTTGGTCGTAACATCAGTATCATGTTTGCTACAGGAATATAACAAACTAAAAATCAATATAAAATAAATTAAAATTTTCAATTTCATATTTTTTTATTCCAAAATTAATAAATGAAATCGTAACGAAAAACCGAATATCAATTTTTTTATAATTTTATCAAAAAAATTACATCATGAAAAAGATACTGAAATTTATCCTCTATGTTGTACTGTTTGTCATTTTGGCGTTCGGTGCCTTTTTGCTGTACATCACATTAACCGACTACCAGCCTGATGAGGTGGAAAACCTGATGCCTGAAAACATACCCGAAGCACAACCCATTGCCAGCGACACCTTTAATCTGATAACCTGGAACATAGGATATGCCGGATTGGGTGCCGAAATGGATTTCTTTTACGACGGCGGAAAACAGGTGCGCCCCTCAAAGAAGATGGTGGAAAAATACCTGAACGGTATAGAAAATTTCGTAAAAAGTCACGATACCATCAACTTTTGGTTGATCCAGGAGGTGGATAAAAATTCACACCGAAGTTACGGCATTGACGAGGTAAGCCTGATAACCCGGGCAAAAAAGAACAGCATCGGTATTTTTGCCAAAAATTACGACTGTCCTTTTGTTCCCGTCCCGCTTTACGAACCTATGGGGTCGGTGGAAGCCGGACAGATGACCTTTTCGCAATATCCGTTTTCCGAAGCTAAAAGGTATGCCTATCCGCTTATTGCCTCCTGGCCCGATAAACTGTTTCTGCTCGACCGCTGCTTTATTCTGACACGCTTCCCGTTAGACAACGGTAAAGACCTGGTAATACTCAACACCCACAATTCGGCTTATGTATATGACAGCCTCCTCAGGGTTAAAGAGCTGAACATTATGAAGAAAAAGATGTTAAAAGAGTACAACAAAGGCAATTACGTGGTGGCCGGCGGCGACTGGAACGCAAACCCGCCGCTTTACAAACCTGCCGGTAATTACGACGGGCACCGTTTTGTCCCTTCCAAAGTACAAATGAGCACCAAAACTTTTCCGGAGGACTGGAAGTGGGCTTTTGATGCTTCGGCACCCACCAACCGCCAAAACTATCAGCCCTTTAAAAAAGGGGAAAACGGAACCACCTGCCTTGACTATTTTGTACTTTCACCCAATATTAATGTAATAACCGTGAAAACCATCGATCTGAATTTTGAAAACAGCGACCACAATCCTGTTTATCTGAAAATCAGTTGTGTGAAATAGAATGATTTACTCTTTGTAAGCTTTCAAAGTAAAGCAAACGGTAGTTCCTTTACCTTCGGTGCTTTCAATGGAAATGGTACCGTTCATCAGTTCCACATACTCCTTACACAGGCCGAGGCCGAGACCTGAGCCCTTTTCGTGTTCGGTGCCGTAGGTTTTGTGGTCGCTTACTACCGAAAATATATCTTTTAGCTTCTCTTTGGGTATTCCTACGCCGGTATCACAAACACATACCTTTACTTTATCTTTCTCTTTTTCTGCAAAAACCTTTACCGATCCGCCTCTTTTTGTAAATTTTATGGCATTGTTAACCAGATTATTAAGCGTGTTAGATAGCAATCGCTTGTCGGCATAAACAAAGGTCTCTTTTTGTATATCGAAATTCAGACCAATCTCTTTATTTTTAGCCGCCAGGGCATACAAATCAAGGGTTTGTTTGCCGGTTTCATACAAATCGACCTTTTGAAAATCGGGTATAATACCCTGCATTTGCAGCCGCGACCATTCCAGTAAGTTCTCTAACAAACGGTAAACATTCTCAATGGAACCTCTTAATACGGCAATCATCTCCTTTTGTTCCTCTTCCGTTTTTTCAAAATTTTCATCTTGCAGCATTTCCGTTATTCCCAGCAGACTGTTAAAAGGCGATCTCAAATCGTGGCTTATGGCAGAAAAAAATTTGGTTTTTATATTGTTTAATTCTTCAAGTTCTTTATTGGCTTTTTTAAGTTGCTCATTCGCCTTTTTAATTTCGTTATTTCTTTTCTTTAATTTTTCACTCAGACCCTTAATTTCTCTGTTGCTATTGTATAATTTAATAAAAAGTGCAATAATAAAAATCATGGCCAATGCCATTACAATTATTAAAGTGGTTCCTTTTCTTATAAGTTTGTTTTTTAGTTCATTCTCTTTTTTCAGGTATTCCGAAATTGCTTTCTCCTTTTCCAGCTCTTTAGAAATACGCATGTCCTCAATGCTTTTCATCATTTTTTCATTAATCAGGCTGTCGCTCAAACGGTGTTTCATTTGCAAATCGGATATTACCGACTGCCATTTTTTTTGTATTGAATCAAGTTCGAACTTTACATCATAGGCATTTCTTAAAAACTCAAGCATTTTATTTTCTTTCGCAAGAATTATCCCCTTATTTATGAAATACTCAGCCGAATCATAATTTCCCAATTTCAATAAGATATTCCCAAGATTAATGGTAGCGGCTGTAGTAATATTCATAACTTCTCCATACAGAGGCGATTGATAAACTTTTGTATAATATTCCAATGCATTTTTATAATCTTCCATATCGAAATACAGATTGCCTACATTAATAAGCATTCCATAATAATAGTGCGGTTGTGAAACCGGATCTGTTATTTCAAGTAAATAGTCGTAGTAATATAAAGCCGAATCATACTTTTGTTGATTTTGATAAGAGTAAGCAATGTTAGCTAAAATCATCGCTGTTAAATTAACCCTGTCGGTTAAAGAATCATGTTTTAACGCCAGTTTATAGTAATCGTCTGCTACTTTATATTTTTCAATCTTCATATAAGCATTGCCCAGATGATTATATAAAACAGCCAGCCGGAAATGATTATTTTGTTTAATAAAATAGGGTTCCGCTTTATAAGATAACTGAATGGCCGAATCATAATTGTTTTTTTTGAATTGAATTCCGGCCATGTTTGCCAAAATTGAGGGGTACAAAAGTGAATCATTCTCTTGCAGGGCTCTTTTGTAACAAAGGGTATAATAAAACTCGGCAGAATCAACAAGTCCCTTGTTGTCGTACAATGTGCCCATATTGAATAAATATTCATTTTCCAATCCCGGATTATTTAAAACGGCAACAATGCTTTTTAATTTTCCATAATAATCAAGTGCTTTTTTAAACATCTGACGCTGCGTATAATAATTTCCAAGGCTCTCATAGGTTTTTGCAAGTGCCATTGAAGGACCATACGGCTCCAATACACTTTTCACCGAATCCAAAAGAGGTACTATACTGTCTCCTTTTGTATAAATGAACTTACTAAGCCCCGTTAAATATTCATGACTGCCGGTAGTATCTGCTTTATGCGATTTTCCTGCAACACATGAAAAAGAAAACCCTAAAAAAAGAAAAAACAGAATGTGTTTTTTTAATATCACAGCCCCTGATTTAGAAAGACCAAAAGTACAAAATATTTCTCTTTATTTCTGCTTTAAATAACAGAAAACCCGTTTATATGCACTCTTGTTTTATAAAATATCAGGCTGTGATTAATCTCTCTTTTTGGTTGAATAAGAAAATTGAGCATACAACATTCCAAAGAAAAAGCCGAGGAAAAAGATAATGAGAAAAAACCAGATTACCTGACCTGCTGTCATTGTAATTTCAACATTAAACATTTCCATGGCAAGTACCATTGCCAGCTTGGGTAAAGTAAACAATGTATTCATGACAATTTGGTTTTGATTAGAAATAGCTTTTCGTGTCAAATATATAAATTTTTTTATAAAAGTTTATATATTTTTCCGGGAAGGCTGGTAATCATGCCATTAAATTCAAGATTTAAAAGTGCTGCAGCAACCTGCGAGGATGATAATCCCGATTTGATAACCAGTTTATCTATTCCTGTTTCACCGTACTCTTCCAAAAGCTCCGTTAGTAATTTTTCCTGTTCCGAAAGGTTGACAAACAGTTCCAATTGCTGTTTTTTATTGATTTTTTTATCATCCCAGCCCATGATATATGCAATATCTTCGGCCGTTTCCGCCAATAAAGCTTTGTTGGTTTTAATCAGGAAATTGCAGCCTCTCGAAAACTTATCGCCTGCTTTGCCAGGTATGGCAAAAACATCCCGGTTGTAACTGTTTCCCATTTCGGCGGTAATGACTGCGCCTCCCCGCTTGTCCGATTCTGCCACCAGTATGGCATCGCTCATTCCGGCTACAATTCTGTTTCTTTTGGGAAAATTCTCACGATCGGGATTGGTGAGAGAAATGTATTCTGTAAGCAGTCCGCCGTTAACAATCATTTTATCGGCAAGTTTGCGGTTTTCGGCAGGATATAAACGGTCGAGCCCATGACCCAGCACTCCCACAGTCGGGATTTCGTTTTGCACGGCACTGCGATGTGCTATGCTGTCGATGCCGTAAGCCAGCCCGCTGATTATCAAAACTTCTTTCTCTTTCAGGTCTGCCACTATCTCTTTAACTCTTTCGCGTCCGTAAGCGGTGGCACGCCGTGTGCCTACGATGGCTATAATGCGTTTGGCATTCAGATCGGCCGTACCTTTATAATAGAGCATAATGGGGTGGTCGTAACAATTAAGCAACCGCTGTGGAAACGTTTCATCCTTGTAATAAAGCGGTGTTATATCGTTTTTTATAATAAAATCGATTTCATCTTCTGCTCGGTGCAGCACATTTTGGCTTAAAATATTGTTAACAAGTCTGGTACCCATGCCCGGAATCTTCAACAGATTGCTTTTCGATTCGCGAAACACCGCTTCGGCACCTCCGCAATAGGCAATCAGTTTTTTGGCATTAACCACTCCTATTCCCGGTATAAGACTAATACCTATCTGATACAAAAGGTCTTCTGACATTGATTTTGATAAAGCGTTTTTTTAATGAGTCTTCGGTTTACAAATATACATTAAAAGATTTTTATTGCACTGCCGAAAACTATAGTGTCGGTACTGAACTTGTTTTGTTTGGTGATTAATTCAAAAGCCAATCACTTATTTTTTTTCCCGGTAAGGATGTCGGTTTGGCGCTTGATGGATTCTTTATGAATCAGATGGAGCAACTGCATAAGAAACTGCTCGTCAAGCCCCATATTGGTGCCGATGGAAAGCCTGTCGCGTATGATGCCTGCCCAACGTTTCATTTGCAAAATGGTAATTTGGTTTTTGCTTTTGTATTCGCCTATGGCGTCGATAATTTCCATTCTTTTGGCAAGTATTTGCAGCAGTTCGCCGTCCAGCTTGTCGATTTCGGTGCGCAGTTCTTCCAGTTTGTTTTCAAAATCGATGGTTCCCGTACGTTCACGGATAATCAGGTTTTTGATGAGCGATTTTAATGCTTCGGGAGTAATTTGCTGGGCAGCATCGGTTTTGGCTTCAGCGGGATTGATGTGCGTTTCTATCATCAGGCCGTCCATTTCCAAATCCAGCGCCTTTTGCGATATTTCGGCCAGCAGGTCGCGGTTTCCACAAATGTGGCTGGGGTCAACTATAACGGGTAGCGAGGGCAACAGCCGTTTTAATTCGATGGGGATTTCCCACATGGGTGCATTGCGGTAGGGTGAGTTTTCGAAATAGTGAAATCCGCGATGAATGGCAATAATCTTTTTTATTCCGGTATGTTCGATACGCTCAATGGCACCAAGCCACAATTTCAAATCGGGGGTTACGGGGTTTTTTACCATTACCGGAACATCACAGCCATTCAGGGCGGTGGCAATTTCCTGTACCATAAAAGGATTGACCACCGTGCGGGCGCCTATCCAAAGCATATCCATATCGTTGTTGCAGGCCTCTTCCACATGCTGTGGGTTGGCAACTTCAATTGTGGTTTTCAGTCCCGTCTCTTCTTTTACTCTTTTCAACCATTTAAAGCCTTCGCTGCCCACGCCTTCGAAGCTGCCCGGGCGGGTGCGCGGCTTCCATATTCCCGCTCTGAAGTATTTAACGTAAGGAACATCCAGCAGTGCTTTGGCGGTTTCCATTACCTGCCGCTCGCTTTCGGCACTGCATGGGCCGGCAATTACCAACGGCTTACCGTCAAGCGAAAGCCAGTTTTTCAAGGGTTCTATTTCGATATTGCTGCTCACAGGTTTTTTTAATAATCAATAATTATGAATTAACCGACTCATCCAAAATATCCTCAATCCATTTCCCCATGGAAACCGGACTATACTGCTGCATTTTGCGTACAAGGGTTTCTATGTTGTCGGCGACAATCAGATTTTTAACATGTTCCTGTCGTACAAAACCCTCATCAACGGCATGGTGAAAAAAGGTAAGCAACTTATCGAAATATCCGGCTGTATTTAAAATTCCCAGCGGTTTATCGCAAATGCGCAGTTGATTGAAAATCATTACCTCACTCAGTTCATCCAGGGTTCCGAACCCGCCCGGCAAAGCAATAAAAGCATCGGACAGTTCCACCATTTTCTGCTTCCGTTCCGACATGCTGTTTACAACAATCATCTTTTCCAGCCCCTCGTGTGCAACCTCTTTATCTATCAGCAGTTGCGGCATAATACCGATTACCTCGTTGCCGTTTTCAAGAAGTTTGTCGGCCAGAATCTTCATTAATCCCACACTGGCTCCTCCGTAAACAAGCCCCAGATTGTTTTTTATAAAAAATCCGGCAACTTCGGCGGCAGCTTCACGATACACCGGCTTGTTGCCCATGCTCGAACCGCAAAACACACAAATTCTGTACATATCCTGTAAATTAAACGGCAAAAGTAAATGATTTTTACATATGGCATTTGTTTGGTTTCCCTTTGAAAAAATGTTAATTTTGTAACATTAAAGCTATGTACTCATGAAAAAAATATTTTACCTGCCTGCTTTCGTGTTGCTTTGCACCACTTCCGTTTCTGCACAAATCATCACTGTAAAACAGGACGGTACGGGCGACTTCACCACCATACAGGCAGCCGTTGACAGCGCCCAAAACGGCGATACGGTGCTGGTTTGGCAGGGCACCTATGTGGAAAATATAGAGATAATAAGCAAAAACATAACCCTCGGAAGCCTGACTCTTACCACCGGCGATTTGTCGTACATAAACCAAACGGTGATTGACGGAAATCAAACCGGAAGTTGCATAAAAACATGGAATTGGAATAACCCCGGCAAAATTATTATTAATGGATTTACTATAAAAAATGGAAACGGTTCGAATTGCGGAGGCATTTGTGGAGGAGGTTTGTTTATTGAATCCTCACAGATAGAAATTTATAATTGTGTGGTGCGGGATAACCAAATAGAAACTTATGGTGGAGGATTATATATTTATTATTCCGATGCATTTTTATCCAACGTTACCATAAAACACAATCATGCTTACGTAGAAGGTGGCGGGTTATTTTTATTAAACGGAAATCTGACTTTTGATTCGGTAAACCGGTGCAATATTTATGAAAACTATGCCGCTACTGCAGCCGATATTTATAATAACCTGGATTCTATACACCTGACTGTGTATGTGGATACCTTTACCGTACAAAACCCGAGTACTTACTATGTATTGTCGGGTAATATTTTCAACCCGCCGTCGCAGGGAAATAACAATTTGGAGATGAATATACTCCACCACAAAATAGAACAAACACACCAAAACCTTTATGTTTCACCTGAAGGAGATAACGGAAATAACGGATTAACTCCTTCATCACCCTTAAAAACCATAAGCTACGCTTTGTTAAAAGCAACACCTGATACCATCTCACCGGACACAATCTTTCTTGCCAACGGGGTTTATTCCGATTCAACCAATGGCGAAAAACTTACGCTGCAAATGAAAACCGGATTGGTACTATGCGGCGAAAGCCGTGATTCGGTAATTATTGACGGTGAGAACAAGTATAATTTCTTACTTGGAAATTATGGAACACACCATTATACCATAAAAAATCTGACGTTTCAAAACGGCAATGGAGAAAATAATATTTTCTTTAATTCGGGAGGTATTTACGAGTTTGTAAATCATGATACAAAAATTGAAGATGTAAACATATACAGTTGCGGAAAAACTTACACGGCCGGTATCAGACTTTATTGTTGTAATAATAGTACTATAAACAGGGTGCACATAAAAGGAAGCCGGGGCGGTTTTGGATTAAGTCTGGGACATTCTTATTATGTTTCAACAACCTTTGATACGGTTTTTATTATGAATTCCGTTTTTGAGGATAATGTGTTTGATCCGAACAATGTTAACAGTAACGGAGGAGATATATATATGTATTCGGGAAGTGATACGGTTAAATATCTTAGCGTGTTAATTTATAATTCGGTATTTGATTCCAGCCGGTTTACCCGTTATTTTTACACCCCCTCTATACATGTCAGTAGGAATTTTAATGTTTATTTGGTTAATTGCACTTTTTCGGATAATGAAATGTGGAGACATGAAGATAAAAATATTTTTGTCTCTGAACCATCTACCCTGCATGCTTATAATTCTATTTTTTACAACAAAGATGTTGATGAATTTGGTGCTCATGGGGAGTTGGAACTATACTACTCGGATATCCACAATGGTATTAATGAGATTGAGATTTTTAATGATGGTTATCTTTATTACGACTCTTCCAATATAGCATCAGACCCTCTGTATGATACAGCCGATATTATTCATCCTTACAGCCTGAGTGCTTCTTCTCCCTGCATTGATGCAGGAACAATGGAGCTGCCCGGTTTTTTGTTGTACCACATGCCCGAAACCGATATTGCCGGCAATCCGCGGGTTTATAACGGAAAAATAGATATGGGTGCTTACGAATGGAACAATATAGGCATTGAGGATGCTGACTTGCCTCAGGAAAAAATATTAAAGGTTGCGCCAAATCCTTTTCATGATGTTTGTAGAATTGAAATATTTACCGGAGGAGAGGTTTCGCTTTCGGTTTACAATAGTTACGGTCGAAAGGTTAACAACTTATACAGCGGGAAAGTATCTTCCGGTTTTCATTTAAACTGGGATGGAACCGGTGCATCGGGAACCCGTCTTACACCGGGAATTTATTACCTTCTTCTTACAGGTAACGGGAAGATTCTCGGAACGGAGAAGGTTGTTCTCTATTGAGTGGAAATACCCGGAAACAGATTTTGTCTTATTCTATCCGGGTTTTGCTTTCTCCTTTATGGCCTTTCAGGTCTCCCCTTTCACTCTTTCATCCAATCACTCAATCGCCCATCATCCTTTAAACCTCCTAACTAAAAACATCTAAAATCCGGCTCTTGTCTTACCTTTGCTGAAAAAAGGGAGACATGAATCAAACAAAAAAGGAAAAACGCTACGGCAGGTTATACAAGCAGATACAGGATTTAATTGTAAAAAGCAGCAACAATACACTTTCCAATATGGCGACCATCAATGCCGTTCTTCATCATAAAATGGACTATTTTTTCTGGACCGGATTTTATCTGTTGCAGGGAGGCAGGCTGCAGGTGGGCCCTTATCAGGGATCTCTGGCCTGTATCGATCTGGAAAAAGACACCGGTGTCTGTTGGGCAGCCATTAACCGTAACGAAACGGTTATAGTAGAAGATGTACACACTTTTCCGGGACATATAGCCTGCGATTCGCGCTCCAATTCCGAAATTGTGGTTCTGTTGAAAGACAGAGCAGGTAACACCGTCGGAGTGCTGGATGTGGACAGTGCGGAAAAGGCTTCCTTTGATCAAACCGATGCCCTGTGGCTGGAAAAAATCGTAAAACTGGTCTATTTTCCCAAAGGAGAGTAAATCCGGTTATTCATTCTATCTGTTTTCCTCCTCCTGTTTCCGCTCTTCCATTACCTGTACCGCTCTTTTGAAAACGGTATCAATCTTATGATAAATGGGATAAAATCCTTTCTCGTCCAACAGGTTTCTGCCCACATAGGCTTTAAACAAAATTTTTATCTTCTCTTTGGAAGCGGCAATTTTACTGTCGCTCTGTTTTATGCCTTTCTTTCCGGCATATTTTACCAACTCGTTGTAAAGTGAGTCCGACATGTTAAACCCTTTATTAAAACTGTCGAAGTCTTTGTATTTTTTCAACCGGGCTCTGTTTTTATCGGTATATTCAAAAGCAAAAGTGTAAATAAACCCCTTGTTAACCATTAGATTATAAAAAGTGTGCACGGTATCGGTAACCAGCGGAACATAAATATCGGGCATAATACCGCCACCGCCATAAACAACTTTGCCTTTAGGAGTGGTGTATTTCAGCGAGTCGTTAAAGCGGATGCTGTCGGGGTTTTCCATTTCGCCGTCGAGGTAGCGCTCGTATGCCTCTTTGTAATAATCTTTAAAATCATCTTTTTTATATGGTTTCTGGATACACCTTCCCGTAGGGGTATAGTATCTGGCCACCGTCAGGCGCAATGCCGACCCGTCTTTCAGCGGTATCTGCTCCTGTACCAGTCCTTTTCCGAAGGAGCGCCGGCCTATCACCACCCCCACATCGTTGTCCTGCAATGCTCCCGTTACAATCTCGCTTGCCGACGCAGTCCCCTCATCAATCAGAACGGCCACATCGGTATTTTCGAGGCTTCCTTTGCTTGTGGCGTAAGCATAACGTCGCGGGCGGTGCAACCCTTCGGTATAAACAATCAGTTTTTCGTCGGGTAGAAATTCGTCAGCCAAATCAATTGCCGCCTGCAGGTAGCCGCCGGGGTTTTGTCTTAAATCCAATATCAGCCTTTTCATCCCCTCTTCTTTCAGTTTGCGGATAGCCTTTCTAAATTCTTTATAGGTAGTGGCCGAAAATTTATTCACTTTAATGTAACCGAGGTCGCCGCTTACCATATAGGCAATATCAATGCTGAAAGTGGGTATTACATCGCGGGTAATGGTAAAATCAAGCAATTGGGGCACACCCCGCCGGTAAACAGTTACTTTTACTTTGGTTCCTTTGGGGCCTTTCAGTTTATGGATGGCTTGCGTATTGGTTATTTTCACTCCTGCTGCAAGCGTGTCGTTTATCTTTACAATCCTGTCGCCGGCCATAAGTCCCACCTTTTCCGAAGGGCCTCCCGGAATGGTATTCACCACCATAATGGTATCTTTTTCAATGCGAAACTGAATGCCAATCCCTTCAAAACTGCCCATCAACGGGTCGTTTATCTCGTGAAATTCATCTTTTGTAATGTAGGCCGAGTGGGGGTCAAGGTCTTCGAGCATTCCGCGGATGGCATCGGTTTCAAGTTCTTTCCGGTTTACCGTGTCAACATAGTTGTCATCAATGTATTCAATAATATTATCCACCTTGTCAGGCATGGTTCCCGAATCCGGAATTATCAAGTTGAGGGGAGTACTTTCTCTGTTGCCCAGCAGCGCCCCCAGCATGATGCCTGTTATCAGCACCAGTGCAAAGGCTATGGGCAGGTAAGTACGGTATCCCGGTGTTTTATTTTTCATTTTCTGTTTTTTTTAACTTGTTTAAAGTTTCTATACATAGATGAATTGTAAAATATTGGAAACCATAAAAGTGAATGTCTCTTTTTATAGACCCACCCCTTCACCCCTCCAAGGAGGGGAATAGTGGAATTCATTTTCTGGTATCCAATATTTTATACTCATTATCATTAGGTTAACTTTATTATCAAAGCCGTTGTAACGGTTTCAATGAGCGCAAAAGTACAAATCTTAACCGGAAATTTAAAAGCGGTTCATCTTTCCGGCTGATTATTGTTGCCCATGAAACTTTTCTTTAAATATTTTCATAAATTTTTTACTTTTGAAACCCTTACAAAACAATGATAATATTATCTGAAATATTGCCTTATTGTATTACAAAATTTTGGAGTTGTCCGGAAATTTTCAGGGGTCAACAGGTAAAAGATTAGATGGGGGCTGTGTGGATGGGGTAATGAGAAAGTAAATGTAATGTTGTATATATGTAAGAGTTACCAGCAATGCAAGAAAACATAAAAACATGAGAAACAAGATTATTATAACAATATTTATATTGAATGCATATATAAGTTTCGGACAGACTTCTGAAATAGTTTCGATAAAGAAAATTTCACTGGGAGTGATATTTTCACCGGATTACTGTTACCGTTCACTTAATTCCGACACCTCAATACGGTGGATTGTTGATTACAGAGACTCAATAGAAATACCAAAATATGGATTTACAACCGGACTCTCACTACTTTTGGAACCTTGGAATCGTATTTCATTTGAAGCCGGATTACATTATTCCAACAAGGGAGAGAAAACAAAAATGATGGAATTAAATCCTTTAGAGCCAGACCCTGCATTACCGACAAATCGAGCCAGATTCATTTATCATTATTACTATTTGGACATACCGGTTAAAATAAATTACATCGTTTTTAAAGGAAAAGTGAAAATATCTGTATCGGCAGGATTTTCGACAAATATCTATTTGTATCAACGGACAAAAGCAATATTTGACGGCTCAGATGAAACCGGTTCATCTTCAGGTAGTGAAGAATTGTCAAGACTTAATTTTGCTGTTCTTATTGGTGGCGGAATTGATTACATTATCAATAACAGACTGGATTTTAAACTTGAACCAATATTTAGACGTTCAATAACCCCAATTGTTGACGCTCCGATAAAGCAATATCAGTATTCGATTGGAGCAAACTTTGGACTTTATTACAAACTAAATAAATAAAGTACCGGTACCTGAGTTATTGTAACCAGGCGCTGCATCCACCTTGCAACAGCAGCAGAATACAAAATATTTTTCCTGAATTGATTTTGAACCAAAACAAATTTTGTTTGAATTAAGAAAAAGTTATCACATAGAAATTGTTTTTTGACACATCAACATCACAGCAGTTTCAAACAATTTCAACAAATTCCCCTATATTTACCCCAAAAAAAATACTATGACAGAGGTAACCAGAACTTTTGATATCCTGACTCAGGCCGAAGAAAAGTACAATTCGGATGTTGCCCTTTCGGTAAAACGAAACGGAAAGTGGGAAAAATTCAGCACGGAGCAATACCGCAAAGAGGTTGACGGTTTCAGTATGGGATTGCTGGCCATGGGTTTTAAAAAAGGTGATAAAATTGCCACCGTGAGCAACAACCGTCCCGAATGGGATTTTATAGATTTCGGCATGGCACAAACAGGATGTGTCCATGTGGCCATTTATCCTACCATCAGCGATGAAGAGTACCGGCATATCCTGTCTCATTCCGATGCCAGAATACTTATTGTATCAGGTAAAGAGCTGTACGACAGGCTGAAGCCCATTGCCACAGAAACAAACAACATTGAAGAAATTTACACCATAGATGAAGTAAAAGGGGCCAAAAACTGGCGCGAAATAACTTCTGCGGCAAACGGCAAAGAAGAGGAGTTGCGCAAGGCTTTGAACGAAACGAGAGATTCAATTCAGCCCGACGATTTGCTCACACTCATTTATACATCGGGAACCACGGGACTTTCAAAGGGAGTTATGCTTACCCACCGCAATGTGGTAAGCAATGTAAAACTTGCATCAAAATACGTTTCGTACCTGAAACCCGGCTACCGGGCATTAAGCTTTTTGCCCTTGTGCCATATTTTGGAACGTACGGGCCACTATCTGTGGCAATACAAAGGATTGTCGGTAAATTATGCCGAGAGTATCGAAAAAATGGGTGAGAACCTGCGAGAGATAAAAGCCCATACCTTTATCACCGTTCCGCGGGTTTTCGAGAAGGTTTACGACAAAATTATCCTCAAAGGACGCGAGTTGAAAGGATTGAAAAAAGCCATATTTTTCTGGGCTGTAAAAGTGGGGGATAAATTCGATCCCAACCCTGCCGAAAGAAGTGCTTTGTATAACCTGAAATTAAAAATTGCCGACAAGCTGGTTTTTTCCAAATGGCGCGAGGCACTGGGAGGCGAACTGTTGGGTGTGATATGCGGTGGGGCGGCTTTGCAACCCCGCCTGGCACGAATATTCTGGGCTGCCGGCATCTATGTGCAGGAAGGCTACGGACTTACCGAAACATCGCCGGTAGTGGCGGCCAACGACTGGAAATACCCCAAAGTGCGTTTCGGATGGGTAGGCTATGTGGATGAAAGCATTCAGGTGAAAATAGCCGGTGACGGCGAAATCCTTGTTAAAGGGGATAATGTGATGAAAGGCTATTACAAAGACCCCGAAAAAACCAAAGAGGCCATTGACGAAGAGGGTTGGCTGCATACGGGCGACATCGGCGAACTGGACGAACAGCGGATGTTGCGCATCACCGATCGCAAAAAAGAGATTTTTAAACTTTCGGGCGGCAAATATGTTGCCCCTCAGATCATCGAAAACATCTTTAAAGAATCCATGTTCATAGAGCAAATCATGGTGGTGGGTGAAAACCAAAAATTTACCGCAGCTCTCATTGTCCCCGACTTTACCTTTTTACACAACTGGTGTTTTCTGCACAATGTGAAATACCGCGACAACAAAGATTTGATAAACAATCCGAAAGTTATTGCACGTTATCAGCGTGAAGTGGACAGGCTCAACAACCAACTGGGGCATATCCAGCAGGTGAAAAAATTCAAACTTGTTTGCGAAGAGTGGTCTTCGGATACGGGTGAGCTTTCACCGACACAAAAACTGAAACGCAGGGTGATTTTGAAGAAATATGCGCATTTGATTGATGAGCTTTACGGCGAAGATATTGAAGTTGTTTAAAGTTAATGTGATGACAATGAGTATAAAATATTGAAAACCAGAAAATGAATTCCATTATTCCCCTCCTTGGAGAGCTTGTCCCGACTTTACGTCGGGAGGTGTAGGGGTGGGTTTATTAAAAAAGATATTCACTTTTCTGGTTTTCAATATTTTATAATTCATCTAATGTTGAGACTTTAAACAAATCCATTTAGTAACATTTTATAATTCAACCGATTTTAAATATTCCCCGAAACGGGTAACTTTCTTAATGTCATTGGGATTCATTAAAAACGGGGCTACATCTTTCGCCATTTCGTCCATATTTATTTGCGAAAGTTTCATTTCCAATCTGTCTAAAAGTTGATGAGCATTCGAAATCCCGGCTTTAAATTTCAGAAAATCATAATACGATTTAATATGTTCTAAATTAAGCATATAAAAATGATTTAAATGTTGATATTCTGCGATTCATTACTTTGGAATGATAAACGGATAACCATTCTTCAAGTTTTTCGGTTCCGATTAACGGAATTAATTCTTCCCTGTTTAATCTTAATGATTCGAAGTCGGAAACTGTTTCCGGTTTCATCAAATAGCAGCAGTCAAGAATCAATTTCTCGGGCTCTGCAATTTTTACTGTCAGGTTTTCCTTTGTTAATAACCGGTAACCGAAAAACAAAGAAGGCTTTATGTTTTTGTATTCAAATCTTCCAAAAGGTGTATGAAAAACATTGGTTTTTTGTGTGCTTACGGATGTAATGCCAAATACGGCTTCGGGAATAAGGTTATAATAAGACAATGCACTGTGCAACGAAATGTAAGAGGGTTTGTAAATTCTGTTGGCAAAATAAAACATCATCAACTCGCTTTTATCTACATCGGAAAAGCAATAATAACCGTTCCTTATTTTTATGATGTATCCTGCTTTTTGCCATGCTACGAGTTGCTTTCGATTAAATTCGGGTTCTGTTTTTTTAATATCGTTAAGCGAAAAAACAATCCTGTTTTTAAATACTTCTTTAAACTCAATATACCTCATTTATTTCTATTTGTTGACAAAAATAGCAACAAATAGAAATAAAAACAAATATCCGGGTGGATTTTTAAAATTCCAAAACAAAAAAAGATAAATATCACCCCCTTTTCTCTTTCCAAAGATAAGCCCGGAACAGCCAAATAACAAAAAGCATTCCGGCAGTACCGATAAACGACCCGGCAAGGATATCCTGAAAAAAGTGCTGCGAAAGATAAACCCTTGAGTAGGCGGTAAGCATGGCTGCAAAAAGCCAGAGGAATTTCTGCCATTGCTTTTTGGAAAGCAGAATCATGATAACAAAAATACCGAATGCCGTAGCGGAGTGCCCCGACGGAAAGCTGTAATGAATGTTCATATCAACGCCGGGAACGAGATACAACGATTGCACATCTTTAAAAGAGCCGGCAGGACGTAAAACACCGGAAAAAAGATAGTTTTTCATGCCCTGTACAATGCCCGTGTTCAACAGGTTTCCCATAAGAAAAACCACTGCCGTCCTCGCGTGCCTGAAAAGCATAATCAGGATAATGGCAACAACGGTCCAGCCGCTTCCCAGCCAGGTGAGGTATTTAAAAAAGAGGTCGAAAAAAGGTGCATGGAACCGGTTGAGGAACAGATGAAGAGCGGATTTTGGAACAAAAGCCTGAAACACAACGCTCAGTGCCCACACCACCGCAAAAGTTCCAAGCACATAACGGTTTTCCTTAAAAAAATTATTCATCCCTCTCAATTTCGTTATTCCGGTTTAAAACCCTTTTGTTTTTCCACGGCATTCTTAAACAGGCGAAAATAGTAAATTATTCCCGTTTTCAGGCTCGCCCGCTGTTATTGTTTTTGTTTACCTTTGAGGCGCTTTGCAGCAAATGTTATTGACAATATGAACGGACTTGCTTAAAGTTTACGTGGTGATTATGATTAAAAATAGAAGTTGTTTAAAGTTAACGTGATGACAATGAGTATAAAATATTGAAACCCAGAAAATGAATTCCATTATTCCCCTCCTTGGAGGGGGAGGGGTGGGTTTATTAAAAAAAGATATTCACTTTTCTGGGTTTCAATATTTTATAATTTATCAAATGTTTAGGTTTTAAACAAGTTTAAACAGAAAAACCCTATTTTTGAAGTCTGAAATATAAAAACAGATGAAAAAACTCTTTATCACCCGCCATGCCAAATCTTCGTGGGAAGACATTACCGTTTCCGACCACGACCGCGACCTGTTGGATGTTGGTATCAGACGAACCCGGAAAGTGGCGGAATACATTAAGAAAAAAGGGGAAATACCCGATATTATTATCAGCAGCAGTGCGGTAAGGGCTTTAAAAACAGCACGGATATTTGCAGAGATATTTAATTATCCTGTTGAGAAAATAAAAATTTCCCCATCGCTGTATGGCTGCGACGAAGATGATATTTTAGATGAAATATACGGGCTGCCGGATGAAACGGAATCGGCTATGGTGGTGGGACATAACCCTGCCTTTACCGATTTTGCCAACTATTTTATGAAACCGAAACAGCAAATCGACAACCTGCCCACCTCGGGCATAGTAGCCATACGTTTCAAAACCGATAAATGGACGGATATCCACCTGGCAAAACACAAAATGCTGTTTAAGGCTTTCCCGAAGGATCTGTAATCAAACTACCTTTTTCAGGATTTCATCTTTATCGGGAAGTTCGATATGAAAATTTTCGAGTTGCAACCTGGAATAAAGCATGGGGGCAAACGATTCCACAGGGCCGTATAAATAGGAAGATGCCGCCGCATCGCGTTTAATGATGCTTCTGCCGCTGTCGAGATAATTAATAAGGAAAATAAGAATACTGACGTAAAGCGCACCTTTAAGGGCTCCGAAAACAGCACCGGCAAGTTTGTTAAGAAAGCCAAGCATTAAAACATCAATAAATTTTTCAAGAATTTTTCCCACCGCCAAAACCAGTATTACCACACCGATAAAGGTAGCCACAAAAGAGAGAATACCAAGATACCTTTCGCTTATATTGAATGATGATGTGAGCATACCGGCGGCAAAATCGGAAAAAAAGAAGGCAAAATAGAGCCCCAGAATCAGTGCAGCCAGTGTTGTAACTTCAATAATCAGCCCTTTTTTATAGCCCTTCCAGGCAAAAAGCAACAGGGGAATCAAAATAAGAATATCAAGCAGGTTGAGGTTCATAATTTTATATTTTTTCAAAAATAGTGAAAAGAACAAATCAAACCGGTTGGCTGTGAGAAAAAAATTTATGGATATCTGTAATGCATTAAACCGGAAAAGACTTACGTGTATGAGATTCACACGCTATTCCATATGACCAACCTTTCGATGTCTCGGAATTGAGATGCGAAAAGCAGCATTGGAATTACCTTTTGGGTCGCGGTAAGCCTTGTGGGGGGAGACCCGAAAGTTATACCGTTAAAATCCAAGAAAAAATGCAAAAAAATTTTATATTTTTGCAACAGGTGCTGTTTTGATGATCCCGTTCTCAGTAAGAGTATTACTTTGGGACTCAAGCAG
>JALVZH010000315.1:0-756 GCA_027022105.1 Bacteroidales bacterium
TGATGAATCCCGCCATAGGTTGTTTTTCTTTGATCGGCATAAGGTGGTGAAGTAAAAATAAGATCAACGGAATTATCAGGCAGTTCCTTTAATATTTCTTCACAATCACCGAGATATAAATCATGCGTTATTTCCATATTTTCAATTTACTGTTTCAATCTATTATACAAAAAGTATCAAACCGGAAAAACCAAAACATCTTCAATAATAAGTTTTACAAAAATAACCATAAATAGACGCAATTCAAAAATATTTTTACACATTGCAACATTGAATAAAATATGTATTTTTGCCGGCCAAAAAAATCGGTAGATTATGTACAACGAACTGGAAACATTAGAACAACTTCAAGAACACATCAACAACGAAGAGGCAGCCATGGTCTATTTTTACAGCGACAAATGTGCGCCCTGCATCAGCCTGCGTCCGAAAGTTCATTCATTGGTAACCGAGGAATTTCCCAAGATGAAACTGGCTTTTATCAATGCCGAGAAACACCCGAACCTGACTGCCCGGTTCAATATTTTTGCCAATCCGACCCTGATTATCTTTTTTGACGGTCGCGAATACAAAAGGGAAAGCAAATACATCTCCATCCCCCAACTGGCAAAAGAGATTGAACGTCCTTATAATATGATTTTTGAGAATTAATTTTTTAAAAATTTATTTCCTGATTTTCCAGATAATATACTACTAACCATAAGGTTAAACAATAGATAACTTTAACTAAAATAAGATATTAAATCCCTTCCATCA
>JALVZH010000315.1:766-1823 GCA_027022105.1 Bacteroidales bacterium
CAACAAATCGTTCGAGAAACGGTGACGATTTCAGAGGCCGGCGAAACTCAAGTGCCTGGGCAGCGTTAAAGAGCTCGATAGCCAGTACCCGTTCCAGATTTTCAACCACTTTCCAGGCTTTGGTAGCGGCGTTGGCACCCATACTCACATGATCTTCCTGACCCTGCGACGACTCAATGGAATCCACCGACGCCGGTGTACAGAGTTGTTTGTTTTGATTAACAATGGAAGCAGCCGTATATTGCGGAATCATAAAACCGGAATTAAGCCCCGGATTGGCTACGAGAAACGGCGGCAGTCCCCGCTTTCCGTGAAGCAGTTGGTAGGTTCTCCGTTCCGAAATATTCGCCCATTCGGCAGTGGCAATGGCCAGGTTGTCCAATGCCAGAGCCAACGGCTGACCGTGGAAATTACCGCCCGAGATAATCATGTCGTCATCGGGAAAAATGGTGGGATTGTCGGTAACGGCGTTAATCTCGTTGGAAAATACATAAGCCACGTAGTTCACCGAATCTTTGGAAGCACCATGAACCTGCGGAATGCAGCGGAACGAATAGGGGTCCTGCACGTGCTCCTTCTTCCTGTTAATCAACTCACTCCCTTCAAGAATCATGCGGTAACGCTGGGCTGTCTGGATTTGTCCTTTGTGGTGACGGATTTGCTGCAATGCGTCATAAAACGGCTCAATACGCCCGTCGAAAGCATCAAGAGACAAAGCGCCGATAATATCGGCCAGCTCCGACAAGCGGAACACTTTTAACAAAGCCGTTACACCATAAGCGCTCATAAACTGGGTGCCGTTGAGCAGCGCCAGCCCCTCTTTCGATTGCAATTTCAAGGGTTCCAGGCCCAGCTCTTTCAAAACCTCACCCGATGCTTTCTTCTCGCCTTTATAATAAACCTCACCCTTCCCAAGCAACGGCAGCGCAAGATGTGCCAGCGGTGCCAGGTCGCCCGAAGCTCCCAACGAACCCAACTGATAAACAACCGGCAGGACATCGTGATTGAAAAAATCAATCAGCCGCTGAACGGTAGCAAGCTGTACCCCTGAATGACC
>JALVZH010000316.1 GCA_027022105.1 Bacteroidales bacterium
AAATAAGGTTTTTACCCGTAAGACGAGGGTTGTTCCGGTTTTTTTCGTCTTTATAATATTGAAGGCTGAATGAACCGGAATCTTTATCATAAATTGCCAGACAGAAATTATTAGTATTTATAAAGGTACCCAATTGATTCTGAACTATTTCCATAAAACTTTCCAAATCAACAGCACTGTTTGCCGTGGTGGTAATGTTGTAAATTATGTTTTGAATCTCTTCTCTTCGTTTCCGTTCGGAGATATCAGTAAATACCGCTACAAAATATTCGGGATTATTGTTGTCGTCGGTAAGTAATGTGCAAACCAAATCTGCAGGAAATATTTTACCGTGTTTTGTTTTTACACTCATTTCACCCTGCCAGTGCCCTTTTTGAAGTAATGCAGGAATGGTATCTTCCCGTAAGATTTTAATCCCTTCTTCATTACTGAACTCAAACATTGATCTTCCGAGAATTTCGTTCTCTTTAAAACCGCTTTTTATTAAATAAGCTTCGTTAACATATACCACGGTGCCTTCAATAGTTGTTATAACAATATTTTGTTGTGTGGTTTCTACAACTTTGGATAGTCTTTTAACTTCCTGTAATGCCTCTAAACGCTTGGTAATATCATTTCCTATACTCAAAATTTTTATGTCCGTCTTGTCTTTCGATTTGAGTACCGTATTGGCCCAAGAAATTGTTCGTACACTACCATCTTTGCAGGTAATATTGTTGGTAAAGTTGTATTTTATAGGTCTTTTATTGATTAACTCGTTGAATACTTCGCGTACATCATCTTTTTTTTCAGTAATAAAATAGTCAAACCAGTTTTTATTGAGAACCTCTTTCTTTAAATATCCCGTTAATTCTTCTGCAAATTTATTAAATACAACAATATTGGCATTTGAATCCAGAACGATTATCATGGAGTTGGCATTTTCTATGATATTCTCTGAAAATTCTTTTTCTTTTCTCAAAGCCTGTTCATTAGCCAATAGTTGTTGTTCGCTGGCTGTAAGTTGCTGGTTTGCTGCCCGTAGTTGTTGTTCGTTAGCGGTAAGCTGCTGGTTTAAGGCTTCCATTTTCATTTGGGTCTCCATGCGTTCGGTAATGTCTATAACAAAAACGGAAACCCCGACAATGTTTTTCTTGTCGTCATAAACCGGTGCGTACCGGTTTTCCCAGAATGAACGGTTCAGTTTTTCATCACCATATTCTTCTATGAGGGTTAAAGATTCTCCATTTAGTGCTTTATCAAAGTTCTTTTTTGCTCTTTTTCTGTCTTCGGGATAGGAAATAATATCAAGCATGTTCATTCCTGTTTTAATATCTACCCCCCAAATTTTTTTCATTATCTGTTTGTGGAGTATGGTAAAAGCAGTATAGCAATAGTTTTTGTCCAAAGAAAAGATAATCATCCCATGGGGGCTTTCCAGAATGGAATGCAGGAGTGCACGATTTTTTACAATCTCATCATTAACTTTCTTTAGTTCATTGTTTAATGCAATCAGTTGTTGTTCACTTGCCGAAAGTTGCTGGTTTGCCGCTTTCAACTCCTCAATGCTGGTAAGCAGGTTCGTTTCAAGATTTTTTTGTTGGGTTGTTTCTCTTATTACTGCTACCACCCCTTCAAAGTTACCCTCATTTAATATTGGTGAAAGTTTTGCCGTAAACCATCTTTCCCTGTTGTCGATGTTCAGGTAATATTCAATAATATCAATTTCTCCTTTTTTACATTTGATAAATGAATTTGTAAACATTTTTGTCAGATAAGGTGGCATTACATCCGAAAACTTCTTTTGAAGAAATGTTTCGGGCGGGAGAAATAAATCACTGTACTCCGGTGTATGGTAAAATATAAAGTGCATATCCGCGTCAAATGCAAAAACAAGATCGTCCATTGATTGGAGAACAGTACGAAAGGTGTTGTCGATTTTGTTTTGTCCGGTTTCTTTTGTTTTTTTCTTGTCGTTATCTGTTTTTTCCATAACCTTAGTATTGTGAAAGTGTAAACTCTTTTTCTTTCCAAAGTATTTGTTGTTTGCTGTCGCCTATGGTATAAAACACATTTCCGTTTGACAGGTCGAGACGCAATGTTCTCCTCTCAAAACCGCCTGTGGATGCTTTTTTTATCACCAGATTTCTGTCTTTTAAGTTTTTTATAACCGATTCAACGATATTATCAGGTAATTTGTCATTCTCTTTTTTCAGAACATTGGCTCCTCCGGCAATACAAATGCTGATTTCCGAACCCGGAATCTTTTTTTTGTTAAAACCGGAAAGCAGGTGTTCAATCGCATCTTTCGCGTATTTAAAGTTTGTTTGTCCTTCATCGGATTTTCCCGGAAGCATAATGTGCGCCATACCGCCAAATTTGCTGCTTATATTAAAAAATGTAACAGCAACACAGGATCCAAGCGGACTTGATACCAGAATACCTTTTTTATAGCCGAATTTAATTTCTCCGGAATTAACATAAGTAAGGTTATTTACTACTAATACCATTGTTTTTGTTTTAAGAAACAATGCTTCCGTTGGTATGGAAGCTGTAAAGGTAGGAAATTATTAGTTATATCAGCAAAAATAAGTTGTAAAGAAGTTTTCTGCTGATTTCTGCTTTGATTGGCAAAAGGTACAGTCAGAGCAGATTTGAGATTGTTCACAACGGTAAATGTGTGCAGGTCGCATTATTTTATGCCTTTCTTTTGCATCTCTTCTTTTAATAAACCGATGAACGCTTTTATATCTTCTTCGTTTGTATCCCACGAACACATAAGCCGCACTTCCGATGTCTGTTCGTTCCAAACATGAAAGAAATAGTGCTCCTGCATTTCAGTAATAACCTGTGGCGGCATGATGACAAAAACCCCGTTGGCATTTACCGGTTGTGTTCTTTTTAATCCGTTTATTTCATCAATCTGGTTTGCCAGGAGTTGTGCCATGCGGTTTGCATTTTGTGCGTTCTTTTTCCACAGGTCGTTTATCAGATACCGCTCAAACTGTGCGGCAATGTAACGCATTTTGGAATGCAGTTGCATGCCCTGTTTCCGGGTGTATTCAAAATCCGTTGCCAGCGATTGGTCGAAAAACACAACCGCTTCTCCGAACATCAACCCGTTTTTGGTTCCGCCGAATGATAAAACATCCACACCGGCATCTTTTGTAAATTTTTTAAAATCCATATCCAAAGCAACGGCGGCATTAGCGATTCGTGCGCCGTCCATATGCAGATACATGTTGTGACTGTGTGCAAAAGCGGCCAGCTCTTTAATTTCTTCCGGGGTATAAACGGTTCCCATTTCGGTAACCTGCGAAACGGTAATTACCTTTGGCTGGGTATGGTGCTGAAATCCGATGCTGTGTAAAAAGGGCTCTGCCTGAAACGGTGCAATCTTGCCGTTTTTTGTCTCTATCTCCAGAATTTTAGTGCCTGCAAATTTTTCGGGAGCAGCACATTCATCTTCGTTTAAATGGGCACTTTTTGCTGCAACAACCGCATGGTAAGAACGCATAAGGTGTGAAATGCCCAATACATTGGCAGCCGTGCCGTTGTAAACAAAAAATACACGGATATCGTTGCCGAAATGATGTTGAAATGCTTTAAAAGCCCTTTCCGACCAAGGGTCATTGAGTTCGCCATAGGCCTGATTATGCCCTGCGTTGGCTTCGCGGAGCGCTTCCATTATCTCCGGACAAACGCCCGACCAGTTATCGCTGGCAAAACTTTTTTTCATCTAATCCACACTGTCGTGCAAAAATGATGCACCGGGCTTTAATATGATGTTGTCTTTGCTGTCTTTTCCCATTCCCATTTTCGATACGTTGTCATCCGATGAATAGGTGGGATTCGATAGTTGTATTTTCTTTCTTTTGTATGCCGGTTCCTTTTCTAACTCAATGTAATTTTTTTTTACCGATTTCACCTGACTTAATTCCCTCAGTTTGTTTGCACGCTCATTTGATTTTACTTCCTGTTTGTATTCCGGGGTTTCTTCTTCACGAATGTTCTCAGGTTCACTGCGTTCCGATTTTTTTATTTCAGGTTTGCTCTTTTTTATAACGTGAATATCGTTGTTGTTTTCTTTTTTTCCGGAAATTACTGGAGAATCTATGGTGCGGTTAACCGATCTGTTTTGTTCTGCAATTTCAAAAGCGGGGTCGTTCACCTCTTCATCGAGGGTATGAACTTTCGGTCCCTGTGTCTCTTCCTCTTTATGAGTCTCTTCAACCGGTTCTTCCATATTGTTTTCTCCTTCGGGTGCTTCTTCAAAAAGAGCAGGCTTCTGAGGTATATCGGGCTCCGTATTCGTTGTATTGTTATCCGACCCGAATAAGTGTTCGCTTTCTCCTCCGGCTTCGGCCATTACAGGTTCGGGAGCCGGTGTTTTTACCTCTTCCTCTTTTTTCGGTGTGTTTTCCTGAATATGGATTTTTTCGGCAACTTTATCGGATGCATTGAATCCGGTGGCAATTATGGTAACCGTAATTTTGTCGGTTTGTTCTTCGGTAATACCTCTGCCCCATATTATTTCCGCTTCGGTACCGCATTGATCGATAATGTAATCGGTGATGGTCATTATCTCATCCAGCAAAATATCGCTGGCACCGGTTGTAATGTACAGAAGGATTTTCTTTGCTCCCCGTATGTCGTTATCATTCAGCAACGGCGATTCCATAGCCTCTTTTACGGCCGTCAGGGCACGGTTTTCACCTTCGGCTGTTGCCGAACCCATAATGGCTTTGCCGCTGTGGCGCATAACGGTTTTAACATCTTCAAAATCAACGTTTACATAGGCCGGAACGGTAATGATGTCGGCAATTCCTTTGGCGGCTGTGGTCAGTACGTTGTCCACTTTTTCAAAAGCATTGCCCAGGCTCAGGTCTTTATAAAAATCGCGCAGTTTGTCGTTGCTGATAATCAGTAAGGTGTCGATATATTTTCTCATCTCCTCGATACCCTGTTCGGCCCTTTGCCATTTTTTTCGTCCTTCAAATTTAAACGGAAGCGTTACAATACCCACTGTAAGCAAGCCCAGTTCGTTGGCATAACGGGCAATTACAGGTGCTGCGCCGGTACCGGTTCCGCCTCCCATACCGGCAGTAATAAACAGCATTTCGGTATCGTTGTCCAAAACCTCTTTGATGTTTTCAATGGATTCTTCGGCAGCAATTTTGGCTTTCTCAGGATCGCCTCCGGCACCCAGCCCGCTGTTGCCAAGCTGTACTTTAACCGGCACAGGACTCGATGCAAGTGCCTGCATGTCAGTATTGCACACAATAAAGTCAACCCCTTCAATGCCTTGTTTGAACATGTTGTTTACGGCGTTGGAGCCACCACCTCCCACACCGAGCACTTTTATTATGGATGTTTTGCGTTTGGGTATAAATCCCAATGTTTTTCTTTGTTGCTCCTGGTTATTTTTTAATTCCATCTTGCTTATCGTTTTTTGGTTCCTAAAATAGTTGTATGTATTCTAAATATCTGTCAGTGAAAAAAATATTTTCAACAATTAAAAGTTAATTTACTTACTTGTCGGCTTCCGATTCAAACCACCACTCTTTTAAAATATCCATAAGGCGTTTCAATCCGAGGTCTTTTTTAAACGAAACCTCCTTTGCATTACCTTTTCCTTTGGTTTTTTCCTCTGTACCCGATTCCAATTCTTTGCTTTTCAGGTCAAGTTCGTTTCGTTTAATACCTTCGATTACCAGTCCGATACCTGTTGAATAAATGGGGCTGACCATCTCTTCGGGGCTGTCGTTGGCCAGATGCTCGTTGGGCGTGCCGACCCTCGTATCAAGGCCGGTATGGAAGGCTGTCAGTTTGTCAATGTCTTTTAAAAGCGAGCCTCCGCCTGTAAGCACAATGCCTGCAATCAGTTTGTTTCCGTATCCGGAGTTTTTAATCTCGTAAATTACATGTTCAATAATCTCCTCAACCCGGGCCTGAATAATGGATGAGAGCATCTTAAAACTGATCTCTTTTGGCGGTCTGCCACGCAATCCGGGAATGGCAACAACCTCGTCTTCACGGCTTTTTGATGCCAGTGCCGATCCGAATTTTACTTTTATCTCTTCGGCATGACGCTTTATGATGGTACATCCCTCTTTAATGTCTTCCGAGATAATATCGCCACCGAAAGGAATAACGGCGGTCCAACGCAAAATGTTATCATGGAAAATGGCAATGTCGGTGGTGCCGCCGCCAATATCAACCAGTGCCACTCCTGCCTCTTTTTCCTCTTCGCTCAGTACCGCTTCGGATGAGGCAATGGGTTCGAGAATCAGTTGTGATACTTCAAGACCGGCTTTTTTAACGCATTTGTAAATGTTTTTTGCTGCCGTGGTTTGTGCAATAATGATGTGGAAGTTGGCCGACAGGGTACTGCCCAGCATTCCGACGGGTTGACGGATATCCGGTTCATCGTCGATGATATAATCCTGGGGAATTACATCAATAATCTGGTCGCCGGGTGCCATGCTTAGTTTATACATGCTGTCCCTTAACTGGTCAATCTCCTGTTTGGTAATCTCCTCTTCGGCATTCTCGCGGATGTGTGTCCCCCTGTGCTGCATACTTTTGATGTGCTGGCCGGCAATGCCCACATTTACGTTGTTTATTTCAACGCCCGATTGTTCCGAAGCAATGTGCACCGCCTCTTTAATGGCATTTACCGTATCTTCAATATTTGTTACCACACCGCGCCGCACACCGTGTGAATCGCTTTTACCATAGCCCATTATCTCTATTTTACCAAACTCGTTTTTTCTGCCGACAATACAGGCTATTTTAGTTGTGCCAATGTCTAATCCGACAATAATTTTATTTTCCATATCTCTGTTTTTTAGTACATACAATTTGATTAATATATTGAAGGTTAATGGTTGAGTACCGGTCGCCTCCGTATTTGATATATGCTTTTTTGTAGAAAGCCTTCAGGTTCTCCAGTTTTGTTTTGGCATCGGCTATGCTGCCAAACCGGATGATTTGTCCGCCTATTTCGGGTATCAGGTCTGTTTGTTTTTTGCTGTTTACATAAAGCTGACTTATTGCAGATGTAAGAAATTCGTCGTTCTGAATAAGATGTGCCAGTTGGAAAATATCGTGTAATACCGATTTCTTCAGGGTTGAGTCATTTACATTTCCACTGACCGGCATGTTTGGAATATAACCGTTGGCTATGAGGGTATGCGGAGCATAGCTGCTGCTTACCGGAAACAGAAAACCTTTTTTGTCAAGATAAAATGAGGTTCCTTTTTTGTTGAATACACGCACAATGGGCTTTCTCTCTTTCAGATTTACAATAAGTTGCCCCTCAATGTTAAAAAAGATGTCCGATTTTTCAATCCAGGGATTTTTGTTTAGCAATGCAGCGGTTTTTTTCAAATCCACCTCCTTTACAAGGCTTTTTGTCAGTACGGAATCCTTATTAATTGTTTTCAAAAGTTCATGTCTGTTCAGAAATCCTTTTTTCGGATTGTCTCTGAAAATATGCACGGTTATCCCCTGCACCGGACGGTTCCGGTACTGCCCGTAAATGTAAACGGCAAGGGCGAGGATGCCTGCCGCCAGCAACACTACAAACGATATTTTCAGAATCTTTTTCATTTAATTAACTCTAATTTTGTGATTTTGTGAATTTGAGAATAAATTCCATTATTCCCCTCCTTGGAGGGGTGCAGGGGTGGGTTCATTAAAAAGATATTTATTCTCAAATACACAAAATCTACTTATAGTTTAACACTTACATTCCATTTAAATCCAATTTTAATATTTCTTCAATTTTATCTGTCATCATCCCGATGTCTCCGGCGCCCAGCGTAAGCAACAGCTCCGGCTTTGTTTCTTTCAGCAGGGCATACAGCTCCTCTTTTTCCAAAAGTTGTTTTTCCGGCTTCTCTGTTTTTTGCAAAAGATACTCCGAAGTGATTCCCGGAATGGGTTTCTCCCGTGCCGGATATATGGGCAGCAAAATAATGTGGTCGGCCAATGACAGTGCTTTTCCGAAATCACCGGCAAAATCGCGGGTACGGCTGTAAAGGTGCGGCTGGAACACAACGGTCATTTTTTTGCCGGGAAAAAGCATGCGGGCAGCCTCCAGCGTGGCTTCTATCTCCTCAGGATGGTGCGCATAGTCGTCAATATAGATGCAATCTCCGGTTCTTATTCTGAAATTAAACCTGCGTTCCACCCCTTTGAATGATTCCAGCCCCGCTTTAATCTGTTTTGTGCTCAATCCCAGCTGAAATGCCAGCATGGCAGCTCCCACCGCATTTTGAACATAGTGCAATCCGGGCACTTCCATGGTAACGGTTACCGGTTCACTATCGGGGAAATGCAGTGCAAAGGTGAATTTGCCGTTTACAACCCTCACATCTGATGCATAACCGTTGCCTGAGCTTTTGGTTCCGTATTTCAAAATCCTGTTGTTTTGCAATCCGTCAATGTCAACGTTCTCATTCAGAATTACAGCACCCTCCTGAGCCGTTTGATTTGCAAACCGTACAAAAGTGTTTCTCAGGTCGTCAATGTCTTTGTAAATATCAAGGTGGTCGGCGCTGACGGATGAAATGAGGCTGAGATAAGGGTGTAATTTCAACATGGAACGGTCGTATTCATCGGCTTCAACTACCATAATTTCAGCACCGGGGTAATGAACAAAGTTTGAACTGAAATTAAGAGCAATACCACCGATAAATGCCATAACAGGTATGCTCGTCGAAACCAGCAAATGGCTCGTCATAGCCGTAATGCTTGTTTTTCCGTGGGTTCCCGCCACGGCAACGGTTTTATACCCTTCGCTAAGCAACCCCAAAACCTCAGCTCTTTTCAGCATGGGGATGTTGCTTTTTTTCAGATATATCATTTCCTTGTTGTCGGCGGGAATGGCGGGTGTGTATATAACAAGTCCGGTATCCTGCGGAATAAGCGACGGATTGTCTTCGTAATGAATACGGATGCCTTCCGATTCCAACTGTTCCGTTAGCGGGGTACGGTGCAGGTCGTAGCCGTAAACCTCTTTTCCTTCCAGCTTAAAATAGCGGGCAAGCGCACTCATACCGATACCGCCGGCACCAAGAAAATATACCGTATGTATGTTTTTAAAATTCACACTCATTTCTTCTTTATCATGTTCAATATCAGTTTTGTAATATTTTTTACGGCATCCGTTTTTTCAAATTGTTCCAAATTTTTAACTAATGTTTTCAACGCTTTGTCGTCTTCCGTCAGCCGGCGTATCATATCCGGTAGTTTTGATTCCGCATCTTTTTCGGGAAGCAGCAGTGCCGCATCTTTCTCTGTCAGTGTTTTTGCATTATAGGTTTGGTGGTCTTCCGCTGCCGAGGGCAACGGAATGAAAACGGCCGGTTTGCGCAAAGCCACAATTTCAGCTACCGCAATGGCTCCCGAGCGCGAAACCACAAGGTCGGCAGCGGCGTAGGCCATGTCCATCCTGCGAATAAAATCGTAAACCTTTATGTTCTCTTTAAATTTTGCCTGACGGGCTGTGGCCAGACTGTCCTCATACGAAAGTTTTCCCGTTTGCCAGATAAGTTGTGTTTCGGAGGTTACAATATCATCAATATTTTTGGCTATTGCCTCATTGATACGTTTGGCACCCTGACTGCCACCAATGACGAGAACGGTTTTTTTGTTTTCATCAATTTCGAAAAATGCAGCGGCTTCTTTTTTTGTCCTTGTCGAGTGGAAAATCTCTTTGCGGATGGGGCTTCCGGTAACAACAATCTTCTCTTTGGGAAAATATTTTTCCATTCCTTCGTAAGCCGTACAGATGACATCCGCCCTTTTTGCCAGCAGTTTATTGGTAATGCCCGGATATGAATTTTGTTCCAATATCAGTGTGGGGATTTTTAACCGCGAAGCCATATAGAGCAGCGGGCCGCTGGCGTATCCGCCGGTGCCGATGGTCACAGCCGGTTTGTACGATTTGATGATTTTGCGTGCTTTGCAGAGGCTTACCAACGCTTTGAGGGGAAACAACAGGTTTTTAGCCGTAAGACGCCGCTGAATACCGCTGATCCACAGTCCTTTGATGGGAAATCCTTCCGCGGGAATTTTTTCCATCTCCATTCTGCCTTTGGCACCCACAAACAGGATGTCGGTGCGGTTGCCCAACTCCTCTTTGAGTCCGTTGGCAATGGCTACCGCCGGAAAGATGTGGCCTCCCGTACCGCCGCCGCTAAGAATGATATGTATTTTGGAATTACTCATCCTCCTCTTCTCCTGTTGTTTGTGTTACCAATTTATTTTCCCGGGTTTTGTATTTATCCCTGCTTATACTGAGCAATACACCGAATGCAAACGATGTTACCACAATGGATGTTCCTCCCATGCTTACCAAAGGTAAAGGCTGACCCGTAACGGGCAGCAGGTCAACGGCCACTCCCATGTTGATAAGCGCCTGGAATACCAGCAGAAAGGTGATGCCCGCAGCATAATAGGTTCCGAAATCGGTGTTGGCTTTCAGTGCAATACGAAATCCCCGGAAAAGTATAATAAGGTAAAGCATTAAAACACCCAACCCTCCGAGGATGGCGCCGTACTCTTCGATGATAATGGCATAAATGAAATCGGAGTAGGGGTGGGGCAGGAAATTGCGCTGGGTACTTTTGCCGGGCAGTTTACCCCCGAGGCCGCCGGTGGCAATGGCAATTTTCGATTGGGTTATCTGATAAACTTTATCGGGATCGGGTTCAGGATTTCTGAAATTTTTAATACGTGACTGCCAGGTGGCCAACCGGCCCTGCTTTTGTTCGGGCATCATTTTTAATACGGCAAAAAACAAGACAAAAAAGCCAATGGTAAGCCCCCCTGTCATCAACAGATATTTCCACTTTACCCTTCCTATAAAAAAGATAAAAAACCCGGAGGTAAAAAGTAAAAGAGCCGTGGAAAGGTTCTGGGGTGCTATAAGCATGGTGGCGATAACAAGGGGCAGAAAAAGCTTAAGAATTACCTCTTTGAAACTTGAAAATCCGTCGGGATGCTTATACAATACACGCGACAGATAACCGATGGTAGCTACCTTTGCTATTTCAAAAGTTTGCAGGCTGATATTGAAAAACGGCAGTTGAATGGATCGTTTGGCACTGTTGAGTTCGGAACCGTAAAACAATGTAAACAAAAGCAGGGCGATTCCGACAATATAGAGGAACCCGAAAACGGAAGCGTAAAATTTTGGCGGGAATTTACTGGCAATAAACAAGATAAAAAACCCCAAAGCGAGATAAAAAAGCTGGACGATTAAGTAATGGGTAACATCGCCTCCCGCTTTTTTATGTGCAAGCGCACCGGTGGAACTGTAAACCACCAGTAATGAGAGAATGGCAAGTATAATGAGTGTTACCCATATACCTTTATCGCCTTTAGATACAAATACCCGTCCCATTTTTATTACAATTTTTTTACGGCATTTTTAAACAATTCGCCCCGCTCTTCAAAATTCTCGAACAAATCGAAACTGGAGCAGGCGGGTGAAAGCAGTACCGTATCACCTTTTTTGGCTGCATAGTAGGCTTCCCATACGGCTTCATCAATGGATTCGGTGTCCACAATTACGTCAACAAGCCCTTCGAAAGCTTCGTGCAGCTTTCTGTTGTCGAGCCCGAGGCAAATCAGAGCCTTTACCTTTTCCTTTACCAGTGGTTTTAATATTTCGTAATCATTGCCTTTGTCCACGCCTCCTGCAATCCATACGATGGGTTTGTCGTAATGGCTCAGGGCATACCAGGTGGCGTTCACGTTGGTGGCTTTCGAGTCGTTAATAAAGGCAATTCCATGCACACTGGCCACATATTCGAGCCGGTGGGCAATGTTCTGGAAATTGGAAAGACTCTGTTTGATGGTCTGTTTCCTGATTTCCATTAAATGGGCGGCAACACCTGCAGCCATCGAGTTATAGGTGTTGTGCTTTCCTTGTAATGCCAATTGTTCCAATGTCATACTAAATATATTTTTACCGTTTTTAAATATTATTTTATCGTTTTCTATCCAGGCACCCTGCTCACACACTATGGGATGATCGCTTACAGGTACCTTTTTTGCTTCAATTTTTCTTTTTTTCATTTCGCCGGCTATAACCGGATCGTCTGCCGTGTAAATGAAAAAGTCGTCTGCCGTCTGATTTTGAAGAATGCGGAATTTGGATGCGGTATATTCTTCAAAGGAATAGTTGTATCGCTCCAGATGGTCGGGTGTGATGTTCAGCAGCAGGGCTGTATTTGCCCTGAACCGGAACATTCCGTCGAGTTGAAAGCTGCTGATTTCGAGCACGTAATAATCGTACTTGTTTCCGGCCACCTGCATGGCAAAACTTTTTCCCACATTGCCTGCAAGACCGACATTTAACCCCGCACTTTTTAAAATATGGTGCAGCAAAAGGGTTGTGGTGGTTTTGCCGTTGCTGCCGGTAATACAAATCAGCTTTGCATCCGTGTAGCGGGCAGCAAACTCTATTTCGGAAATTACAGGAATATTCCGCTCTCGTAAAGCTTTTACCAAAGGTGCCGAATCGGGAATCCCGGGACTCTTGATTGCTTCCGTTGCCGTCAGTATCCTGCTTTCGTTGTGCCCGTTTTCTTCAAAATCTATTGCATGTTGTCTAAGAACTCTTTTGTATTTTTCTTTGATGGTTTTGCTGTCCGAAACAAAAACATCAAATCCTTTTTTCTTTGCCAGCACTGCGGCACCGGTGCCGCTTTCGCCTCCTCCAAGCACTGCCATGAATGCTTTTTTTGCCATCTACCTTACCTTTAAAGTTACTATCGTAAGCACCGCCAGCATAATACCCACGATAAAAAACCGCAATACAATTTTCGGTTCGGGATACCCCAGCTTTTGAAAGTGGTGGTGCAACGGCGCCATTTTGAAGATGCGCCTTCCCGCTCCGTATTTTTTCTTTGTATATTTGAAATAGCTCACCTGCACGATTACCGAAAAGCTCTCGGCCAGAAAAATGCCGCACAGCAGCGGGATGAGCAGCTCTTTTCTGATAATTATGGCAAACACCGCAATGATTCCCCCGATGGCAAGGCTTCCGGTGTCGCCCATAAACACCTGCGCCGGATAGGTGTTGAACCATAGAAATCCGATGGTGGCTCCCACAAAAGCACTGATAAACACCGTCAGTTCACCCGTATCGGGCAGATACATAATGTTGAGGTAATCGGCAAAAATGATGTTGCCCGATACCCATGCCAGAACACCCAGCGTGGCTCCGATAATGGCCGAAGTTCCCGCTGCCAGGCCGTCCATTCCGTCGGTAAGGTTGGCTCCGTTGCTTACCCCCGTGATAATGAATATGACCACCGGAATGAAAATCAGGAAAGCGTAAGAGCGGTAGTCTTTGCCAATCCATTTCATCAGTACGGCATAGTCGAATTCGTTGTTTTTCACAAAGGGAATGGTGGTTTTGGTGGAGTGCTTGTCTTCTATTTTAAAAGGCGAAGAGGTTCCGGTTACGTCCAGTACATCATAAACCTGCTGTGTATCGGGTTTGATTTTTTCGCGGGTAACAATATTCTGGTTGAAATACATCACCGAACCGATAATCAGCCCGAGGGTGATTTGCCCTGCCAGTTTGTATTTTCCCTTTAACCCCTCTTTGTTCTTTTTAAATACTTTGATGTAGTCGTCAAGAAATCCCAAAGCGCCGAGCCAGACGGTGGTAAAAAGCATCATCAGTACATAAATATTGTCGAGACGGGCAAACAACAGTGCGGGAATCAGTATGGATGCCAGAATAATCAACCCGCCCATGGTGGGGGTTCCCTGTTTTTCCAACTGTCCTTCCAGCCCGAGGTCGCGAATGGTTTCTCCCACCTGCTTTTTATTCAGGTAGCTGATCCACCTGTTTCCGAACAATAACGAGATAACCAGCGAAGTAATAACTGCCAGTGCCGCCCTGAACGAGAGGTACTGAAATACCCCCGCTCCCGGCAGGGCATATACTTCATCGAGGTATTTAAACAGATGATACAGCATAATTTACATGTTTTTAAATATTTCCATTATTACTTCGCGGTCATCAAAATGATGTCGTACTCCTTTTATTTCCTGATAATTTTCGTGTCCTTTTCCGGCCACCAGCACAATATCGCCGGGTTCGGCCAGCATAACAGCCGTTTTAATGGCCTCTTTGCGGTCGGTAATTACCAGCATGTTTTTTCTGCGGGTGATGTCCACCCCGGCTTTCATGTCTTCCAGTATTTTTTCGGGATCTTCGTTTCTCGGATTGTCCGAGGTCAGAATCAGTTTATCGCTGAGTACGGAAGCAATGTGTGCCATTTCCGGACGTTTGGTTTTGTCGCGGTCGCCGCCTGCGCCGGTCACGGTTATCACTTTACCTTTTCCCGAACGCACTTCATTGATGGTTTCCAGTACGTTTTTCAGTGCATCGGGGGTATGGGCATAATCAACAATTGCCGTAATGCCGCTGCCCGATTTCAATACCTCAAAACGTCCCGGCGCTCCGGTAAGTTTGCTCAGCTCTATCAGTATCTCTTCATCGGGAATACCCGATAAAGAAGCGGTAGCATAAACAGCGAGCAGGTTGTAAGCGTTAAAGGTGCCCGTCAGCAGCGAATAAATCTCACGGTTGTTGATGGTCATGTGCAATCCTTCAAAGCTGTTCTCCAGTATTTTTCCCTTGAAATCGGCCATGTTCTTCAAGGCGTAACTCTTTTTCCGTGCGGCACAGTTTTGCAGCATCACCGCACCGTTCTTGTCATCAATGTTGGTTAAGGCAAAGGCAGATTTGGGCAGCGTGTCGAAAAAACTCTTTTTGGCATTCAGATACTCCCTGAATGTTTTGTGATAGTCGAGATGGTCGTGGGTCAGGTTGGTGAATACACCGCCGGTGAATTTAAGTCCGGCAATTCTTTTTTGCACTACGGCATGTGAACTCACCTCCATAAAAGCATAATCGCATCCGGCATCGGCCATTTGCCTAAGCAGTGCATTGATACTTACCGCATCGGGGGTGGTGTGGGTGGCTTTTACCTCTTTGTTGTCAATTTTGTTTACAATGGTGGAAATAAGTCCGGTTTTGTAACCCAACGAGCGGAAAGTGTTGTGCAACAGTGTTACAATGGTTGTTTTGCCGTTGGTACCGGTTACGCCTGTCAGGTTAAGCTCTTCCGAGCGCCTGTCGTCAAAACTGGCAGCCACAACGCCGAGGGCTCAAGCGCTGTCTTTTACTCTTACATAGGTAACCTCTTTGTGGAATTTCCCGGGAAAGGTTTCGCATACGATTACGGAAGCGCCCTTTTCAATGGCATTGTCGATGTATTTGTGGCCGTCGGTGCGTGTACCTTTTACGGCAACGAACATATAACCGTTTTCAACCTGCAGCGAATTCATGGTGATGCCTTTTACCTGTTTTTGCAGGTTACCCCGTATCTCTTCGCTTCCGGCTTTGTATAATATGTCTTGCAATCTGTTCATCGGCTACATAATCGATAGTTGTAAAACAATTTTCCGGTTTCCGTTGATGCTGCTTCCGGGTTTCAACGACTGCGAACGAACCACACCTCTTCCTTTTATGGTTGTTTCAATTCCCATGTTTTCGAGCAGATACACAGCGTCTTTTGCTTTCATTCCCCGTACATCGGGAATGGTTGCCACATCGGGTTCCACTGCGTCGAGCATTACTTTGTTGTTGTCGGTTTTTACCGAAACCCACTCCTCGTCCTTTATGAAATCGGAAACGGGAACACCCAGGGCTTTGTAAATCGTTTTAATCTCTTTGGCTCCGGCGACAGCCACCGGCACGGGGATATCATGTACGGCAGTATCGTTTTCAATATCACCGGCTTTAACAGCAAGCGATGTGGCATAAATTTTATTGGCAATTTCCTTAAAAGCGGGTGCCGCCGCAGATGCACCGTAGTATCCGTTTTTTACGGGATGATTTACTACCACTATGCAGGAATATTGCGGATTTCCGGCGGGAAAATAACCTACAAATGTTGCGTTGTAAGCTCCTTTTATGTACCTGCCGTTTTTCGTAATTTTTGCCGTTCCCGTTTTTCCGGCAATACTGAAATGTTTGTTTTTAAGTGCTTTACCGGTACCTTCTTCCACAACGGCTTCAAGCATCTCCCGGGCGGCTTTTATGGTTTCCGCCGAAGCAATATGTTTTTTAAGTACAACGGTGTCAAACGATTTGATTGTCTTTCCGCCATCTCTTATTTGTGTTACAAAGCGCGGTTTTACCATTGTCCCGTTGTTGGCTACGGCATTGTAAAAGGTAAGGATTTGCAACGGGGTAAGCTCCAGTTCGTATCCCACCGACATCCACGGGAGGGTGGTGCCGTACCAGCTTCTTTTGTTTCTCTTCGGATGCTTGATAAAAGGAGCTGCTTCTCCCGGAATTTCAATGCCAAGCGGTTTGTTCAGCCTGAACGAATCGAGCCGGTTAACAAATTGGGCGGGATTGTTTTTGTATGACCGCCAGATGAGTTTCGAAACCCCTACGTTGGAAGAGTGGGCAAATACCTCTTTTACGGGGATGGGGCCGTTTCCCACGGGATGGACATCGCGCAGGGTGCGTCCGTAAAAAACCACATATCCTTTGCTGGCATCCACAGTGTCGTCAAGGGTTATCTTTTTGTCTTCAATGGCAGCCATGAGCGAAGGAAGCTTAAAGGTGGAACCCGGCTCTATCTTTTTGTTGATGGCCATATTATATATCTCTGAGTAGTTGCCGTTTTTGTCCTTTTGCAGGTTGGCAATGGCTTTGATGTCGCCGGTTTTTACCTCCATAATGACGGCACAGCCCATGGCGGCTTCGTGTTTTACAAGCTGTTTTCTCAAAGCCTCTTCGGCAATATCCTGAAGGTTTACGTTAATGGTTGTTACCACATCGTATCCGTCCTGCGGTTCCACATTTTCATCGTCCAAAACGGGTACCCAGTCGCCTTGGTTAATCCATCGCCGTAACTCTTTGCCGTCTTTACCTTTCAGTTGGTTGCGGTAAGCCCCCTCTATGCCCACATGCTTCTTTTTTACATCGCTGCTGTAACCTATGGTTCTTGCTGCCAGGCTGCCGTAGGGATGGATACGGACGGTTTTGCGTCTTGCAATTAGTCCCCCTTTCATTTTTCCCCTGCGCAAAATGGGAAAGGTGCGTAGTTTTTTCAATTGGTAGTAAGTAACATTATCGGCAAGGCGCAAATAGCGGTTCCCCTTGCGCCGTGCATTTATCAGCATTTTTTTGTAGTAATATTTCGATTTGTTGAACAACAATGCCAATTGGAGCGACAGCGAATCAACCTTTTGACGGAACAGTTCATTGCTGATGTTTCTGTTGGCCACATCCATGTGAACGTCGAAAACCGGTATGGAGGTTGCCAGCAGCGCCTCTTTGTCGGATAGGATGCTGCCCATGGCTGCCGGAAGTGTAAATTCTCTGATTTTCAGTTTCTTAGCCTCTTGTTTCAGCCCGGCTCCTTCGTGAAACTGGATGTAGAAAATATGGTACAGTATCAAAATGCCAATAATCAGCATTCCGAAATAGACCAGTGTCAAACGCAACCTTATTTCTTTTCTTTCATCCATAAAATTAATTGTCTTCTTCTTTTTCGTTTATGGTAATAGTCTTTACCGGTTCCATATTTTCTTTAATACCCATTGCTTCAAGCTTTTTCGATATTTTCGAGAGGCGACTCATTGTAAGCAGATTGGCTTTTTGAGTGATGTATTCAAACCTTGCCTCGTTAACCGTTTTTTGCAGTTTGTTTATTTTCCGTGTGTTCTCTTCAATCATGTAGTTGCCCGATATGTACAGGA
Source organism: Bacteroidales bacterium (assembly GCA_027022105.1). Lineage (GTDB taxonomy): Bacteria > Bacteroidota > Bacteroidia > Bacteroidales > F082 > Sulfidibacterium. Next base: position 17,797 of record JALVZH010000316.1, read on the forward strand.
TTGCCAGCAGGGCGAGAAAAAAGAGAAAAGGGATGTTCCTCAGACTCTTTTCGCTTTCAAGATAGGCGCCGCCCAACAGATTTTGAAGCCAACGAATACCTGTTGCAGGGCGCTCGTTCTGCTGTGGTTTCTGCTCATGAACCTGTTCTTCCGGTTTTTCTATCAGTACGTTCTCTTTCATTCTTCCGTTTTTTCTGCAATGCGTAATTTTGCCGACCGTGCACGGCTGTTTCTCTCAATTTCTTCCTCGCCGGGAACAATGGCTTTGTTTTGCACGGGCCTTATTTCGGAGATGGGATTCCCGAAAAAATCTTTTCTCAGTATCCCTTCAAAGTTCCCTGTTTTCATAAAATTCTTTACCAGCCTGTCTTCGAGGCTGTGGTAAGAAATAACCACCAGTCTGCCACCCGGACGTAATGCATCTTTGGCCTGCATCAGCATCTCTTTCAGTGCTTCCAATTCGCGGTTTACCTCAATTCGTAAAGCCTGAAACAGCATGGCCAGCAGTTTGTTTTTTCTGTTTTGCGGTATGCAGGGCTCCACTGCCGAGATAAGTGCTGTGGTGGTTGCTATCTCTTCTTCTTTTCTCCTGTTTATGATGTTTTTGGCCAGACAGCGGTGGTTTTTCAGCTCGCCGTACATCTTGAAGATATATTCCAGCTCTTCCTGTGTGTAGTTGTTTATAATCTCTGCCGCGGTAACGGTTTGGTTGTGGCTCATGCGCATGTCAAGCGGCCCTTCGAAGCGGGTGGAGAAACCCCGTTCGGCTTTGTCGAACTGGTGTGACGACACTCCGAGGTCGGCCAGCAAACCGTCGATGGGAAGGGCTTCGTACAGCCGTAAAAAATTCTTCAGGTATCTGAAATTCTGATTGATAAAGGTAATCCTCGGATCGTCGGGGAGGTTCTCTTTGGCTTCTGTGTCCTGGTCGAATGCCAGAAGTCTTCCCTTGTTGCTTAGCCGCTCTAAAATAGCGCGGGCATGGCCGCCTCCGCCAAAGGTGGCGTCAACATAGGTTCCGTCGGGCCGGATGTTTAACCCGGCGATGCTTTGCTGCAACAATACGGGATTATGGTACTCCATTTTTAACGCTTAATCAATATCCAAGTCACTCATTACCTCTTCGGCAAGATCCCCGAAATTGTCGCGTTGCTCTTCGATAAACCGTTCGTATTCAGCTTTATCCCAAATCTCAATTCTTTTGTTGGTCTCGGTAAGTACCAAATCTTTGCTAAATCCACCGTATTGCAACAAGTCTTTGGGGATGAGCAGGCGGTTGTTGTTGTCTGGTTCAATCACCCGCACTCCTGCCATAAATTGTGTTGCGAAAACCGAATTTTTCTTTTTGAACATGTTCAGCTTTTCTATCATTGCCGACTCACGTTCCCAGTTTTCCAGCGTGAAAAGTTCGAGGCACTTCTTAAAAATGCTCCGTTTCAATATGAAGCCCTCCTTGACGGTGTCGCCAAGAACCTCTCTGTAATGCACTGGGAGTAAGA
>JALVZH010000317.1:0-2684 GCA_027022105.1 Bacteroidales bacterium
ACTGGGACTGCTTATGATGGCGTCCGGAGCTTTTCAGTTGAAAAAACAATCCAATGCACTGGTGGAGATTATGAACGACATGTTCGGCATGCCCAAAACCATGGCCCAACTTGCTTTTGTACAGTTTTTCTCCTGGTTTGCTCTCTTTGCCATGTGGATTTATACCACTCCCGCCGTTACCGAACATGTATTCCACACTACCGATACTACCTCGCAGGCTTACAACAACGGTGCCGACTGGGTTTCCATACTTTTTGGCGTTTATAACGGTTTTGCCGCAGCGGTTGCCTGGCTGCTTACCCCCATGGCAAAAGTTACAAATCGTAAGATTACACACGCCATTGCCTTGCTGCTCGGCGGTGCCGGACTTTTTTCCATATTCTTTATCCACAATCAGTATTGGCTTATTCTTTCCATGCTGGGTGTGGGTGTTGCCTGGGCAAGTATTTTGTCCATTCCTTACGCCATTCTAACCAATGCACTGCCCCACGACAAAATGGGAATTTACATGGGAATTTTTAACTATTTTATCGTCTTACCGCAAATTGTGGCAGCGGCCATCCTCGGCTTTTTCCTCGAAACATTTTTCAAAAGCGAAGCCATTTACGCCCTTATTATCGGGGGAATTTCCATGTTTATCGGCGCTCTTCTCGTGCTTTTTGTAAAAGATAACGAATGAGAAATGTATCGTGAATGCTAATAGAGGAAATCGTTATAAGGATATCGAATGGCATGTACCACCCTGATGTGATCGTATAGCAGTTTCTTGAAATCATCCCAGTTTTCTTTGGTCTTTGCCGAAATAAATATGGCCGGCTGGTTCTCTTTGGCCATCCAGCTTGCTTTCAGTTCTTCAAGGCTCATATTTTCTTTGGTGGCGGGCGTAAGGTCATCTTCATCCTTTTTAATGTACCGGTAATTATCTATTTTGTTGAAAATCATAATTACATCTTTGTCGCCGGCACCTATTTCGGCAAGTGTGGCATTTACCGTATTCATCTGATCTTCAAACTCCGGATGCGAAATATCCACCACATGCACCAAAATATCCGATTCTCTTACCTCGTCCAGTGTTGACTTAAACGATTCAACCAGTCCGTGGGGAAGTTTACGGATAAAGCCGACCGTGTCGGACAGCAGAAAAGGCAGATTCTCAATCACCACTTTTCTGACGGTGGTATCGAGGGTGGCAAAGAGCTTGTTCTCGGCAAATATCTCCGATTTACTCAGAAGGTTCATAATGGTTGATTTGCCTACGTTGGTATAACCCACCAGCGCCACGCGCACCAGTTTTCCGCGGTTTTTCCGTTGTGTGGCTTTCTGTTTGTCTATCTGCTCCAGTTTTTTACGCAGCAGCGCTATCTTGTCGCGGATAATACGGCGGTCGGTTTCAATTTCCGTCTCCCCCGGACCGCGAAGCCCGATACCTCCTCTTTGTCTCTCCAAGTGGGTCCACAAACCGGTGAGGCGGGGAAGCAGGTACTGGTATTGAGCCATCTCTACCTGCACCTTGGCATGGGCTGTCCGTGCCCGTTTTGCAAATATGTCGAGAATCAGGTTGGTGCGGTCTAAAATCTTGCACTCCAACGCTTTTTCAATGTTTCTCAGTTGCGACGGGCTGAGTTCATCATCAAAAACCACCATATCAATATCTTCGGCTTTTACGTAAGCCCTTATTTCCTCCAGTTTTCCGGCACCCACATAGGTTTTGGCGTTGGGATGGTCAACGGGCTGGGTAAACCGTTTTACCGCTTCACCGCCTGCGGTCTCCACCAAAAAAGCAAGCTCGTCCAGATACTCCTCTATCTTTTTTCTGTCCTGGGCCGGTGTTATCAATCCCACCAGCACCGCTTTTTCCCGTATTTTTTTTGTATTAATCTCTTTTTTCAAATATTCGTTCCTTAATTTTAAATGTGCTGCAAAGGTAAACCCGATTTTTGAATTTACAATCGCTCTAACCTGAACCTGTCGGATTGAAAGTTGGTTTGGGGGTGGGAAATCCGGCAGGTTGAGAAAAATTGCAGTAAAAATCTCCGGCAACCATAGTTTTTACCAAGATTCGCGGTATAAATAAATAAATGAATGTGTTTACTTTTTATCGCCTTTCTTGTTTAGTTTCTTTTCCAATTCTTCCAGGGTTATTGTGTTTTCTTTCTTTTCCTTTTCAGTCATTTTGTCGAACTCTTCCATCTCGTCTTTTAATAACTTGAATTGTGCTCTGATTTCTTCTTCCTCAAAACCAATAAAGATCATTTCATAAAGGCAATGTGCGATTATTTCCGGTTCTGTAAAGTTTTTTATTGTTTAATATTCCATGTAATGCAATTTAATACACCACCATCATTTGCGATTTCATTTGATAAGACAGGAATTATTTTGTAATCTTTATCAGTGTATATTTCGGTAATTTTTTTCAATGCCTGACTATCTTCTTTTTTTAAATCAAATTGTGGAAATAAAATATAATTCCCGATTTGTGCAAAATTTATATAGTTACCCTTTGCCGTATAATCTCCATCTTTGTTTTTGTCATCTATTTGAACATCTGGAAACGGTATTATTTTAATTCCGGATTTTTCAATTTTGTTAAGCACAGAATTCATTTTCTTTTGCCAACTTTTGCTTGAAGATGAAAATTCTTAAACTAATAATGTATTTTCATCAACAAATCTAACCATTCCATC
>JALVZH010000317.1:2694-3335 GCA_027022105.1 Bacteroidales bacterium
GTATAATCATATGGAAATTTAGGAAGTGTAAAAATATCATTAATATTTAACAAATTTTGCAACTCATTTTTAATAGTAGATGGTAGAAGATTTGAATTATCTTTTAATATCTTTTCGGTAACGACTATTTTAGTTTTAGACTTAACTATGTTTCCACCATCAATAATTAATCTTGATTTTTTTACGTTTCCTTTAAAATCAGCTTTTATTTCTGCTGGGATTGTTAATTTTGATATGTACTTGGGCGTTAAATAATAATCTGGAAAATATGTAAATTGAATAAAATCATTTTCATTCGTTTGAATTGGCATATAATCTCTGCACCAAATATCCCTAGTGTTTTCAATAAATTTGTAGTTTATTTTATTTTCAGATAAAATTGGCTTTAACCTGTTCCAAAAAGGTTTGTACTTGTTAATTTGCAATATTAACGAACTAAAATATACAATATTTGTTTCCCTATCGGTAATCATACCGAAAGTTTATACCCAATTAATTCTTGAATTTGATTACTTGATAAATTTGATTTTTTTAAAAGTGATTCTTTCCCTTTTAGTTTTTTGAATAATTCTTTGTCAAACAAAACAAATCTATATTTTGCATTTTTGAATCTTTCATCTTTATTTTCTGCAATATTAACT
>JALVZH010000317.1:3345-6245 GCA_027022105.1 Bacteroidales bacterium
ATTTGACTTTTTGAAATAATATTTTTTCCGGACAGAAGTGATTTTAATAAAATACCACCAAAAGCATCTTTTGAATTTCCAAGTGAAATATCAACACCATATCTATGAGCTTCAAATTCTCCAGGTTTTTTAGTATGCCTCATTGTAAATCCATCTTTGTGAACGTTACTGAAAAAATAAAATTCGATATCTACGAATTGGAATACTTTATTGTTTATTATTAATTCATATTTACTAATCAATTCATTTGCAATTGATGAGAATGATTCTTGAACACTTTCAAAAGAGTCTGTGTTAATTTTAAAGTTCATTTACTTTCTTTTATAACTTATTAAATATTTTACTTCTTTGTACTTTTACCTCAAACATTCAGCCCAAAAATAACAAAAGATTTGTTTGCCGAGGAAGGAAACGGATTAAACAACTGCCAAAACCTGCAGGTTTAGAATTGGAAATCCTTCTGCTGTAACAATGAATATTTTCCAATTATGTATTTGAGTGTTAAATGGTTTTTTTGAAACCTCTGAACTTCAATTTTTTATGCTGTGCAATTGAACTTAATATTACTTTTTGACTTTCATGCGCAATTTTTTACTCATATTTATTATCCAACAACCGGTCAATTGCATTTATCATTTTCACACCGTTATTATTACCTGTTTCATAGTCCGGTGTGATGAGCATTCTTTCATTAAAATCCGGAATTTTATTAAAAGGCAAGAGTTCACGTTCAAGTGTTTTTTCTTAAAATCTTTTGCATTTTTCAGTTTTCAATTTCAGTGATTCAAAAATAATAAAATTCCTCAAACTTTGTAAAACATGAAAGTTTGAGGAATTTTACTCCTCTTTCTTCTTTTCCTGTTCCCGAACACCCAAATCGCCGTAATCATCGGTATAACCGTAAATGTGATCGAGTTTTACCTTATAGATTTTTTTCAGGTGGTTTCTTTTTAACTTCAATGTTGGGGAAAGTTCACCGGTTTCAGGTGTCCAGTTGCGGCAGGTGAGTTCGAACTTTTTAATCTGCTGGTGGCGTCCCAGTGTTTTGTTTATTTTATCCACCTCTTTCTGGTAGCGCGCTATCACTTTGGGATGCCGTATCAGGTCGGAATTATCCCTGAATTTTATTTTGTTTTTGAAGCACCAGCCATGCAGGTATTCAAAAGCGGGACTGATAATAGCTGCCGCAAATTTTTCGCCTTCGCCCACCACCAGTATCTGGTCAATAAGAGGCGATTCCTTGAATTTGTTTTCCACAATCTGGGGAGCCACATATTTACCGGTTGAAAGTTTGAAAATCTCCTTTTTTCGGTCGGTAATTCTGAGGATTCTGTGTTCGCCCAGTTCACCGATGTCACCGGTATGAAACCAGCCCTCTTCGTCAATGGCCTCTTTGGTACGTTCGGGGTCTTTGTAATAGCCTTTCATCAGGTTGGGGCCGCGCATGAGGATTTCGCCGTCTTCGGCAATTTTAACCTCCACATTATCCAACACAGGGCCAACCGTACCGAATTGCAGCAAAGGATACTTGGCGTGGTTTACTGCAATAACAGGCGAGGTTTCGGTAAGCCCGTAACCTTCGGTAAGCGGAATTTTGGCGGCATTAAAGATTCTTGCCAGCCTCGGTTGCAATGCAGCGCCACCCGAAATTATCACTTTTATATTGCCACCGAGCGCCTCGCGCCATTTACTAAATATCAACTTGTTGGCAATTTTTAATTGAAACTCGTACCAGGGGCCGTTGGCTCCGTTCAGTTCATAGCGCAAACCGAGGTTTACCGCCCAGTCGAACATTGCGCGTTTTACACCCTTCAACTCCTTGCCTTTCAACTGAATCTTATCATACAATTTTTCCAGTACACGCGGAACGGTGGCAAAACCGTTGGGATGAACCTCTTTAAGATTTTCGCCTATTGTGTCTATACTTTCCACATAATAAACCTTCAACCCTTTGGATTGCACAAGGTAATTAACCATCCGTTCGAAAACATGGCACATGGGCAAAAAACTAAGAAAACTGTCGCCATAATCAACAGGGATAATGGGTTGGGTGGCCGTTACATTGCTCATAAAATTGTAATGCGACAGCATTACTCCTTTTGGACGGCCTGTTGTTCCCGAAGTGTAAATTATTGAAAGCAGGTCGTCTTTGTCAATGGAATCTTTTATTTCCGGTAACTTCTTTTCATATTTATCACGGTTTTTTCTTCCCAGTTCTATAATTTCCATCCAGTGGGAGGCACCGGGAACTTTGTCGTATGTATATATTTTTTCTACTTTAGGAATATTTTTAACCAGTGGTGCTATCTTTTGATAATATTCCCTCGATGACACAATTACCATGCGCGCATCGGAGTGATCAATGACGAAACTGTGGTCGTCGTCACTCATGTTGGGATACACCGGCACATGGACAACACCGATTTGTCCCATTCCCATGTCGGCAAAGTTCCACTCGGGACGGTTGTTGGATATGGTCAGGATTTTGTCGCCTTTTTTAAAGCCGAGTGCAAGAAGGCCGTAGCTGAAATCATCGGCAAATTGTTTGTATTGGTTGGTGCTGAAGTTTTCCCACTTTCCGTTTCTTTTTATGGAAAGTGCCACATCCATGTTGTATTTTTCTACCAGTTGGTCAAGGATGTCGAAGTTTCTTTTTAGTTCTTTCATGGGATTATGTTTTTTTGGTTAATAATTCGTGTTTTTATAATGATTTTATAACCCGCCCCTACGTCTCACGACGTAAAGTCGGGACAGGCCCTCCAAGGAGGGGAATTGTTTGCGTTTCCAATATAGATTCTACTCATATTATACACTTTTCATCCATTTAACGATTATGTTTTGGTTAACGGTACCCATCTCCCCTCTTGGGAGGGGATTAAGGGGTGGGTCTTGTTATATTA
>JALVZH010000318.1 GCA_027022105.1 Bacteroidales bacterium
ATCCTATTTAGAAGAAAGATTTTGGAATAGAGTTGAGATATTTACAAATAATCCATTTGATAATAGAATAAAAACCCATAAGCTTTCGGGCAGTTTAAAAGAATTGTGGAGTTTTAGCGTTGATTATGATAACAGAGTGATATTTTATTTTGTAGATGATAATAAAAGTAAAGCGGTTTTTATTGATATTGGTAAACATGATGTTGTTTATTAAATCACACCAATAGCGCTAATAAATTGCTCAAAATTCTCATACTTTGTAGGGTACGAAACTGGGTTTTTTAAAATTTAAGAGTAGCAAATCCGGTTAATCCAATTGTTAGCTAAAAAAGGGAAAACTCCAAAGAGAAACAAGCTAAAACCTTTTGTTGCTGATTTTAAATCTATGGTTTATTTCAAGATGAATTAAGAATAGGGGAAAGAAGCGGAATATTAAAGCTGATTTTAATAATTACTTTAAATAGAAAATTTTAACATTAGCAACTGTAAATCACAAAAGTTTTTGTAGTACTATTCCGAGTCCATCCATTCAAATGCATCTGCTTCAATAGCTTTTTGCCATTTAAGGTAAATGTAAATCATTAAAGCTATTATTATGCCCGTTATTATTCCGAAAATCATTTCATCTCCATTTTGTCAGTCTTTGGGGAAGTGCTTTATTACACTTCCCCGTTTAACAATATTAACCCTCCGCTTAATCCTGGCTAATATTATTAAAAATTCCTTAATTAATAAGGAAATATCGTGCCAGAAAATTTTGTTTGATTTCCGTACGTAATACCCGTTTTTTTACTAAAGAAGCGCAAAAAAGAAAACTCGGTTTATAAACCGAGTTTTAAAAAGGCGGAAAGTTTAAAATTGTTAAAAACAGAGATTATTCAAAAAGCTTGGTAAGTTCCTTTTTAGCTCTGTTTTTCCAGCTTCCTTTGTGGTAGGCGTAACCTGCAATCAGCGGAAAAGCAAGAGTTGCCTCGGAATAAACCATTTGCTCGTAGGTTTGAGCAACCTTGCCCCATGAACTCGCTTCCTTCAATGTGGAAGAGGAAAGAGCGCCGTCTCTAACATCCGCAACTGTAATCTGAATGGCGTATTTGTGCATCGGAGCATCTTCCTGTAGAATGTCCGCCGCAACAACAATATCTTGCGTAAAGTTTTTGGGTACACCGCCGCCAATCATAAATATTCCCGTGTCCTTACTTTCTAATTTTATTTTTGTTAATTCGAGAAAATCTTTCCCGCTGTCGAAAGAAACGTGTTTGTCGGGGTAAGCCGTTTGGTGCATTATTATTCCGAATCCTGCCGAACAATCGGAAAAGGCAGGTACAAAAATAGGGACGTCGTTCTTGTAAGCGGCGTAAATCACCGAATCATCAACCTTAGGACCGCCGTTTTCTTCCAAATATTTACCAAAATGCCAAAGCAATTCGCGGGAAGAATAGGGACGCGGTTCGAGGGAATCGAAAATTTTTGCCGTCGTTTCGTCACAAATGCGCAGATCGTCTTCGTCAATGAATGTGTCGTAAATTCTGTCGATGTGTAATTCCCGCAGTTCGTTGTCGTCAACATTGGGCGAACCGATGTAATGTTTGAATCCCAACGCTTCAAAGAAGTCTTGGTCAACCATTAGTGCTCCGGTAGAAACAATGGCATCTACCATGTTGTTTGCCACAAGATCGTAAACCACTCTTTTCAAACCCGCACTGAAAATGCTGCCCGCCAAGGTTAAAATTATTGTGGTGTTTTCATCGTTCAACATCATTTCGAAAATTTTGGCAGCACGGTTTAAGTCCCTTGCTGAAAAAGCCATTTTGCCCATT
>JALVZH010000319.1 GCA_027022105.1 Bacteroidales bacterium
GCTGACAACGAAGTTCGTCAGCATTCGAGTCCCGTCCGGACCGCAAAGAGGGGAGTCAAAAAAACGGCTTCCCTTTTTTGTTATGCCGTATTATACCTATATACTTTATTCCATTCTTCACCCCATCCCTGCCGCCCGTTGCACGGCATAATTACCATAGCGAATCCGTAGCTTGTCCATGGCCTGATACAGGTCGGCCAGTTGCGGTCTTTCGTCGAAGAGGTCCAACTGCTGGCTTCCGCTTACCAGATGACTGAACCTGACGCCGATGAGCCGGATAAGCATCCGGCGTTTATAAAGTCGCTCAAAAAGTTCCAGCGCAATGCCTATGAGCACATGGTCGAATGCGGTGTAAGCTATCCTTTTTTGCAAAGTGTGGGTGTCGAAATTGGAATATCTGATTTTTACCGTAACGCAACCCGTAAGCTTCTCTTTTTTGCGCATTTCGAAAGCAAGGCGCTCGGTCATACCGATAAGGATGTTCCGCAGCCGCTGCAGGTCGGTGGTATCTTTGTCGAAAGTGCGTTCGGTACTTATGGATTTCCGTTCAGAATACTGCACAACAGGAGAAGGATCAATACCATTGGCTCTTTTCCAGATGATTATCCCGTTTTTTCCCAGCACCTGAAGCATCATCCCGGGAGGAATCATGCTCAGGGTTTTTATGTCGGCAACCCCCATGGAGCGCAGCAGCCGGTAGTTTTTTTGCCCTATCATGGGTATCTTGGCTATGGAAAGCGGAAACAGAAAGGGTTTTACCCTGTTGCCGGGAACATACAGCTCTCCGTTGGGTTTGGCTTCACCCGTGGCTATTTTCGATACCGTTTTGCTGGTTGACAAACCGAACGATATGGGCAATCCGGTCTCTTTTATGATGCGTTGGCGTAATTCATGTGTCCATTTCAGGTTACCGAAAAAACGATCCATCCCCGTAATGTCGATGTAATGCTCATCAATGGAGGCTTTCTCAAATAGCGGTGCCTGTTCGGCAATGATTTCGGTAACCATGCGCGAATATTTGCTGTACAACTCCATATCACCTTTGATGAAAACGGCATCGGAACAGAGCCGGCGGGCCATGCGAACCGGCATTGCCGAATGAATCCCAAATTTTCTTGCCTCGTAGCTGCAACCGGCAACCACTCCTCTGTCCGACATGCCGCCTACCACCACCGGTTTTCCCTTAAGTTTGCTGTTTTTCAACCGCTCTACCGATACAAAGAAGGTATCCAAATCTAAATGAGCAATGCTCCTGTTTTCCATCTTTTTACTTTTTTTTGACGAAAATGTTGACATTTTAAATATTTTGCCTATCTTTGATGTGATTTTAATCAATTTTTCGATTACAATATAATCATATTAAAAAGTAAAAAGCAAGAAAATGCCGGAATAATTTTGTTTCGGATTAAACCGGATAATGGTAATGATTGAGGAGTATTGTAAAACAGAAAATAAAACTTAAATAAAAAGCCATGTATTTTAAAGACAACATCAAACTGCTGAGAAAGAGAAAAGGGCGCACACAGGATGAGGTGGCCCTTGCCCTTAAAATGAAACGCTCTACTCTGAGCGGTTACGAAAACGGTGTGGCACAGCCCGGTATCGCTGTGCTGATGCAGTTTTCCGAATATTACGGTATTGCCATAGACACGCTGGTAAAAGTTGATTTGTCCGCTTTGTCGGAAAGCCAGTTGTCGCAACTGGAGCGCGGCTACGATATTTACATAAAGGGAAGTAACCTGCGGGTGCTGGCCACAACGGTAGATCAGGACAATGAAGAGAACATAGAGCTGGTAAACGAAAAGGCAAAAGCGGGATATGCCACCGGTTATGCCGACCCCGATTACATAAAGGTGCTCCCCACCTTTAAGTTGCCTTTTTTGTCGAAGCAAAAGAAGTACCGCACGTTTCAGGTCAGCGGCGATTCCATGCTGCCCATTCCCGACGGCTCGTACGTTACCGGTGAGTTTGTCCAGGACTGGCATACCATTCGCAACCACCATGCTTACATAGTGCTTACGGAAAACGACGGAGTCGTATTCAAGGTATTGGAAAACAAAATAAAAGAGGAAGGAAAGTTGATTTTTCACTCTTTAAACCCCTTGTATCTGCCTTTTGAGCTTCCCGTAAACGAGGTTCGTGAGGTGTGGAAGTTTGTAAACTACATCAGCTCCGAAGTTCCCGAACCCAACAGGGAAAAAGACCAACTGGCACAGGAGGTGAAAGAGTTGCGCAAAAAGGTGGAAGCCATTCAGATGAAGCTTGATTTATAAATCCCGGTTGTTTATTGAAAATAATTCCGGTCTTTCTTTATCAGCTCGTAAGCCTTTTGTTTTAAATCGCCGGAGGTGTCAAAAATAATTTCTTCATCGGTGGGGAAGGGCAGGGGGGCCGATTTTATCAATTCTGCCGATTTTGCCGACAGCGCTTCTTTGTCGCCCTCATATCTTGCAAAATGGTGTTCGAAAACAAACTCCGACATCAGCGGATAGGTTTTTAGCAGTTGCCCGTTTGCATCGTAATAATCAAGAACCGCTTTGACTTTTGCACTTTTCAGCATATCAACTTTCGTAACGAAGGCTTTCAGGGTTTTGTATTTCTTTACTTTAACCCGATGTCCGGCAGAGTCGATTACAGGTCTGCCGTTTTCATCAAAAAGATACCTCCATCCGTCTTCAAACTTTTTGGTATCGGTATATTTTTGCTCTGTTAAACGCTCCGGTGAAACATCAATCTCTTTGATAATCAAATCAATTTCATAATCATAAACCGTACTTTCCACAGGTCGTGTGTCGAAATTGAGCCATTGCCGGTTCAAATCTTTAAGGCTTATTTTGAGTATCTGTTCTTCATAATCTTCGGGCAAAACGGTTTTGGATTTGTTCTCCATGTAAAAGATAACATTTACCGTTCCTTCTGCCAATGCTTTGTTTTGCAGTTGTTCGGCACCTCTGTAATTTCCCAGGTTTTCCGCCACAAACCTAAGTAAATCGTAGGCCTTGCGTGCATCGTATTTGTTGCCCGTGCCTAACAATTTAACCGCTTCGGAATAGTTGTAGTCCGCTGCCTTTTTGAGTGCTTCGGTCATTTCATCCGTATAATTCTTCCTGTTAAAATTTATCTTTTCCAAGACTGCATCGTCCAGCACCAAAATCTTTTTTTGTCGCTCGTGCAGGTTCTTGTATGCGTAATAGATATCCTGCCAAACATCCGGTTGTCCCAAAAGTTTAAGTTTGTTTATCTTATCAAGGTCATTATTGTTGGCCAACAAATATGCCTTTTTTAATGTTTTTATTTCATCGCTGTTGTCAGGGTCTTTCATCAGTTTTTTTACCGATTTATCAATGGCGGCATCATATTTTCCTTTTTGCAGCAGTTTTCCCGAGCCGGCACAACCAGTAAGCAATAAAGATACAACGAAAAGCATTAAAACGAAACGTAATATTTTTATCATAAAAATGATTATTGAATTTAACGCAAATATAACACTATTTATTAACCCTTACCGGATTTATATCGGTTCCCACGAGGTGAATTCAATTTCTGTAATAGTCTAAATGATTAGAAAGACTTGACAAAAATAAACTCTCTTAATATATTTGTGAGCCAAAAACAAACAAACCATTATAATTATGAAAAAGCAAATATTCCTTATTATGTTATTTATAATATCCGGCATTACCGTTTTTCCTCAGGTGGCTGTAAATACTGCGGGCACCGAGGCGGATCCTTCAGCAATGCTGGATGTTTCGAGCACGGTTAAAGGCTTTTTGCCGCCAAGGGTTAATTCGGTAAGTGATATATCATCGCCTGCCGAAGGATTGATGGTTTTCCAGACAACTGCTCCGGCAGGATATTATTACTACGACGGCAGTTCGTGGAAAGCCTTGTCTGACGGTAATTCCGATTTCTGGAGAATCTCTGGGAATCAGGGGCTTTCGGCAACTACTAATTTCATTGGGACTACCGATAATGTTCCTCTGAATTTCAGGGTAAATAATGCTCCATCGGGAAGAATAGATGCCGATAAAAAAAACACCTTTTTCGGATATTATTGCGGCGACAACAATACCGACGGTTCGGAAAACACTGCTATGGGAACCTATACTTTGAGGTATGTTGACAGTTCGTACAATACTGCCATCGGTTATTATTCGATGTATTACAATACTAAAGGTGATTATAATACGGCAACGGGCTATTATTCTTTGCTGTATAACACTTATGGTTCTAACAATATCGCATTGGGAGCAAATTCTCTGAATGTTAATAAATACAGTTGTTACAATATTGCTATCGGAAACAAGGCTTTGTACTTCAATTCTTATACCAACAACAACCATACTTTTGAAGGCCACAATGTTGCAATAGGCTATTATGCACTCTATTATTTAAATCCACAATCAAAATACAACGGCATAAGAAATACCTGTGCAGGGCATAAATCGATGTTTTCGGCATCAACGGCAAAATACAATACCGCCTGCGGTTATATGTCGCTGTATGACATCCGCAACGGTAGCGAAAATACGGTGTTCGGCGGCGAAGCATTATATAATAACGATACGGGAAGTTACAATGTTGCTATAGGATACCGGGCTCTTTACGACAATACCACAGGTAACGGAAACACTGCAATAGGAAGTTATGCCGGCAAAGGAAATGAAACGGGAGACTATAATACCTTTATCGGGTATAATACAACCCTGAACAATGCCAACAGATATAACTGTATTGTAATGGGAGGCAACGGAAACCTGATACCTTCGGGTGATAATTCAATCAGAGTAGGCGATGCCGCTTTTACATCCATAAAAGGAAATGTAGCGTGGACAGCTTTATCGGACGAGCGCTTTAAAGAGGATATCAGTCCCATGAAGAATGCTTTGCAATTCATTATGAGTTTGGAACCGGTAACTTACAATATTGATATCGAAACCGAAAACCGTTTGATGGGTATGAAAACCGTTGATAATAAAGCGGCTTTGCAGGCGGGTTCTATTTTGCATACGGGACTTACAGCGCAAAATGTTGACGAAGCAGCACGCAAAACGGATTGGAATTCCGATATTGTTGATAAACCTGACGAAAAGGGAGGTTTAATGGGTATCCGTTACGGATTGCTTACTGTTCCGTTAACGGCAGCCGTACAGGAACAACAAAAAATAATCCAACGGCAGAACGAAACCATAAACCGTATGCAACAGGAATTAAAAAAACTGGAAATTTTGAGAAAAGAGGTTGATCAATTGGAAAAACTTTTAAACAACAGATGATTATGAAAAGATTAATATACATATTTTTTGTGCTGGTTTGGGTGAGTTCCAATGCTCAGATAGCAATTAATTCATCGGGCAATTCTCCCGACAATTCGGCAATGTTGGATGTAAGCACCACCACGTCCGGAGTGTTGATACCGAGAATGACCCAAGCGCAACGTGATGCCATAAACGGCGGTTCGCCAGCCACCGGACTGATGATTTACCAGACTGACGGAACAAAAGGGTTTTATTATTACGACAGTACGCATTGGAAAATCTTTTCATCTTCGGATTACAACTGGAAACTGGAAGGAAACAGCGGTACTACTAATGCAACCAATTTTATCGGAACCACCGACAATATTCCGTTAAGTTTCAGGGTAAACAATACCAATGCGGGCTGGATTGATTACACGCTGAAAAACACTTTTTTCGGATATAATGCCGGTAAAACAACCACCGGAGGAATGTACAACACGGCATACGGCTATAATGCCCTGAAATCGGTGAACAATGGTAATTACAATACGGCTATAGGAGCTTATGCATTAAGCGAAAATACAGATGGAAATTACAATACTGCATTAGGAGTTTCGGCATTGGAAAAAAATATTGAAGGAGCTTATAATACGGCTGTGGGTTACAAGGCTTTATATAACAATACTTTTGCACAACAAAATACCGCAGTGGGCGACCATGCCCTGTTCATGCAATCATATTCCAACGGTAACACCCCGTGGAATACCAATAACATAGCCATTGGAAATGCCGCATTGTACAACAACCAGCCCAATACTACCGACAGGGCTTGTCAGAATGTTGCGGTGGGCGATTCGGCACTGTTTTCCAATACGACCGGTTTTGGTAATACGGCTTACGGTTACAGGGCCGCATATGCTTCAAGAACTTCGTATTACAACCTTGCCATAGGGTATGAAGCGATGGACAGCATTACAACAGGTAAGTATAATGTAGC
>JALVZH010000320.1:0-11069 GCA_027022105.1 Bacteroidales bacterium
ATCTATATTTGCATCATGATTACAATAGCACAACTTGAATATGTGGTGGCCGTGGATACCTGGCGCCACTTTGCCACAGCGGCGGAAAAGAGTTTTGTAACACAACCGACGCTGAGTATGCAGATTAAAAAACTGGAAGAATCGCTGGGGGTTGTATTGTTCGACAGGAGCAAACAGCCGGTAATTCCCACCGAAGCGGGGAAAAAAATCATTGAACAGGCGCGTGTCGTATTGCAAGAGACAAAGAAAATAGAGTTGCTGGTCGGCGAAGTTAAAGAACAGTTGAGCGGCGAGTTGCGCATCGGGGTTATACCCACCATTGCGCCTTATTTGTTGCCGCTGTTTGCGGGGAAGTATAAAAAAAGTTACCCGCTGGTTCAACTGAAAATCAACGAGGTGGTAACCGAAAAGATAGAGGAGATGCTCGTGCGCGATTTGATTGACGTGGGCATTCTGGTTACGCCGCTGCACAACAAAAATGTTATTGAGCATCCGCTCTATTACGAAGAGATGATGATTTACTCCAACAGGGAGCATCCGCTTACAGAGCAACCGGTGATAAAAATAAAGGATATTGCCACACCCGATATCTGGTTGTTGAGCGACGGGCACTGTTTCCGCCATCAGGTAGTGAATTTGTGCGATTTGCACGATATGGAAACTGGAAAGCTGCCCTTTGAATTTGAAGGGGGTTCTCTGGAAACTTTGATGAAAATTATTGACCGGGAAGGGGGTTTTACGCTGATACCCGAACTGGCGGGAAGGGAGGTTGACGAAAACCGCAAAAAGCAGGTTCGACGGTTCTCAAATATTGTCCCTTTGCGTGAAGTAAGCCTTGTTTACACTCGGCGCTATGCCAAAACAAAAATGATAGAGACGCTGGCCGGAAGTATCAGGCAATCGGTACCCGGGGAGATGCTGCATAAGGAGAGGGGGACAGTGGTGGAGTGGCGGTAGGGCGGGATAAATTTGAAAAGATAATCAACAAGCTTCAAATGTGATATCCGTAGGGATATTGAATATCCCAATGATATCCGGATTTTATCTTGAACCGGAAAAAAAATTAAAAAGGGAAGATACGGGCCATTTCAACCCTGGATTGGGAAGTAACAAACCGGTTAAAGAAGAGGAGATGAACACCGAACACCGATTACGTGTCTGCCTCTGGCTGAACGATTTAAGATTTATTTAGGAATGAAAAATTGGAGAATTCGGAATGAATTGAAAATGAGCAATAAGCAATGTTCAATCAGCCTTCAGCGGACACGTTTTCAATGAGCAAGTGGAATGAGCAAGCGGGGCTGCAAACCAAAACACACTACACCCGGCAATTCAGAGGGCGTTGACAGTCAGGCCAAAGGGCAGGCGTACCCGATGAATCCCCGAAATGATATATGTACAGTATGTCGAATTGGAAAAGAAGTACGAGGGGAGATTCATCGGTATTCCAACTTATATGGCCAACCTGATGATACCTCTGAATAATGAGGGTTTGGTGGTGTGAGTTGCCTAAACTTTTCAGGTCGCCATAGGCCTTGCAGATAATGACCTTTTAGGTCGCCGTGGGCTTGCGGGTGGAGACCTGAAAGATCGGAAAATAACACCTAAGAACCTGAAAATAAGCAATAAACAATCAGCCTGCGGCGGACAAGTATTCAATAAGCAAGTGGGGATGGACTAACCAACACATACTACACCCCATAATTCAGAGGATTCCGCCTGAGACGGATTGGAATATGACAAAACCGGTAAAAATGTTGTGTTAATTTTATTGCAGAATTTTTTCAACCTGACGGAGGCCTTACCCACGAGTCAGCGTTCAATCCGTCAGGTTTACAAGTGCACCCGATGAATCCCCGAATGTTTTCCATACCGTATGTTGAATTGGAGAAGAAGCACGAGGGGAGATTCTTCGGCATTCTATCCCACATGGCCGATCTGATTATGCCTCTGAATTATGAGGGGGTGGTAGTGTGAGGGCTCGCCCGCCTGAGGCGGGTGACATATTTGTAGCACCGTACGCAGCTCTGCGGAGTGCGGTGCGGAAAAAAGGTGAATCACGCCAAAACCGGAAATTATGTGTTATCAGTTTGAACCGGATTTTTCAACTCGACCTGACGGGGGCCTTAACCGAAATCCTTCGTTCAACCCGTCAGGTCAAAGCCATCCCGCAAACCGGCGTTCAATCCGTCAGGTTTGCGTGCGCGCCCGATGAATCCCCGAATGTTTTCCGTACCGTATGTTTAATCGGAAAAGAAGCACGAGGGGAGATTTATCTTCGCCCAAGGCGGATCTGAAGCATGAGGGTTTGGTGGTATGAGTTGGGTAGCACAAGCAGTGATTCCCACTCTGCCTTAGGTTGATTTGGAATCGGGATGGGAGTTAGTAGCACAAGTTTGACGGCACCTAAAGTATGGCAAGGACTCGACGATGTGATTATATTTTTAGTGAAATAGTAATTTCCGTCAATTGATTGACGGAATTTGAATTAATTTCGTCAGTATGGTGACGGAATTAAGCAAAATCCTGTTTCGATATACTTGTGGTTTTATCAAACCGGGCAGGAAAAACCGGTAAAAAAGACGGAATAAAACACTAATTGATTCCCTTTTTAACCCCGGGCATTTTAAAAATTTACGAATGCTTTTTACCGGCGAAAATTTCATCTTTTCATAAAAAAAATTCCTTTACCTTTGCACCCAATTTTTTTATTGGCAATCAATTAACAACAGAATCCTGATGGGAAAGAAATATAAAGAGTACAAAACTTTGGACCTGCCACAACTGGCGAAAGAGGTGGGTGATTTTTGGGACAAAGAGGAGATATTTGAGAAAAGTCTCAAAAACAGGGAAGACCGGGAACACTTTGTGTTTTACGAAGGCCCGCCGTCGGCTAACGGAACCCCGGGTATTCACCATGTTATGGCTCGTACCATCAAAGACCTGTTTTGCCGTTACCAAACCCAAAAGGGAAAATATGTTACCCGTAAAGCAGGTTGGGATACCCATGGATTGCCTGTGGAAATCAGCGTGGAAAAAACACTGGGAATCACCAAAGAAGACATCGGGAAGAAGATAAGCGTTGAAGAGTACAACAAAGCCTGTCGCCGCGAAGTGCTCAAATACAAAGACATGTGGGACGACCTGACACGGAAAATCGGTTATTGGGTCGATTTGGAACATCCTTATATTACGTTTGACAACAAATACATTGAAACGGTTTGGTATCTGCTGAAGCAGTTGTACGACAAAGGGCTTTTGTACAAAGGATATACCATCCAGCCCTACTCTCCGGCTGCCGGAACAGGTCTCAGTACCCACGAACTGAACCAGCCGGGATGTTACAGGGATGTTTCCGACACCACGGTTGTGGCTCAGTTTAAAGTGGTAAAAGACGATAAATCTGCATTTTTGTTTGAAAATGAAAACGAGCAGGTTTACTTTCTTGCCTGGACCACAACCCCCTGGACATTACCGTCGAACACAGCCCTGGCAGTAGGGCCCAAAATAGAATATGTAAAAGTAAAAACATTCAATATCTATACGGGTAAACCTGTGAGTGTTATCCTTGCTAAGGAGCGGATGAGCGCCTATTTTAATCCCAAAGACAAGGATTTGAAACCCGAAGATTATAAACCGGGTGACAAGCACATTCCCTATGAGGTGACGGCAGAATATGCAGCCGGCGAACTTACCGGAATCCGGTACGAACAACTGTTTCCCTGGGTAAAACCCATCGGAAAAGCTTTTGAGGTAATTCCGGGCGATTATGTAACCACCGAAGACGGTACGGGCATTGTGCATATTGCCCCCACCTTTGGTGCCGACGACGACCGCGTGGCAAAAGCCGCAGGTATTTTACCAATTGTTTTGTTAGACAAAACAGGATCCAAATGTCCCATGGTGGATTTGAGAGGAAGATTTTACAGGTTGGAAGATTTGGACGAAGAGTTTGTGCAACAATACGTTGACAAGAAAAAATACGGTAAATATGCAGGACGTTTCGTGAAAAACGACTATGACCCGAACCTGACCAAAGAGGATACCCCGCTGGATGTGGATTTGGCCGTGGAGCTAAAAAAAGAAAACAAGGCTTTCAAAATTGAAAAACATGTACACAACTATCCACATTGCTGGCGTACCGACAAACCGGTTTTGTACTATCCGCTCGACAGTTGGTTTATAAAAACCACCGCATTGAAAGACCGGATGATAGAGCTCAACAAAACCATTAAATGGAAACCGAGGGCTACCGGCGAAGGAAGGTTCGGCAACTGGCTTGAGAATCTGGTTGACTGGAACCTGTCGCGTTCGCGTTTCTGGGGTGTTCCGTTGCCTGTTTGGACGACCGAAGACCGTTTGGAACAAAAATGCATCGGGTCGGCAGCCGAACTGAAAGAGGAGGTGGAAAAATCCGTTGAAGCCGGTTTTATGAAAGAAAATCCGCTCAAGGATTTTGAACCGGGCAATATGAATGAAGAAAATTATAAAACATTCGATTTTCACCGTCCCTATGTTGATGAAATCGTTTTGGTATCCGACAGCGGCAAAAAGATGTTCCGCGAACCCTCTTTGATAGATGTCTGGTTCGATTCGGGATCGATGCCCTACGCTCAGTATCACTATCCTTTTGAAAACAAAGAAAATTTCGACGGATATTTCCCCGCAGACTTCATTGCCGAGGGGGTTGACCAGACGCGCGGCTGGTTTTTTACCCTGCATGCCATAGCCACCATGCTGTTCGACTCGGTAGCTTACAAGACTGTGGTTTCCAACGGACTGGTGCTCGACAAAAACGGCAATAAAATGTCGAAACGTCATGGAAATGCCATTGATCCTTTTACAACCATTGAGCAATTCGGCCCCGATGCCACCCGCTGGTACATGATTGCCAATTCGCAACCGTGGGACAATCTGCGTTTCGATTTGGCAGGTGTTGAAGAGGTAAAAAGAAAATTCTTCGGCACCTTATACAATACCTATGCGTTTTTTGCACTTTATGCAAATATTGATAACTTTACCTATTCGGAAGAGGAGATTCCGGCCGGAAAAAGAACGGAACTCGACCGTTGGATTTTGTCGGAACTCAATTCTCTGATAGAGAATGTTGACAAGGCTTACGGCGATTACGAGCCCACCAGAGCCGCAAGAGCCGTTCAGTATTTTGTAACCGAACATTTGAGCAACTGGTACGTGCGCTTGTCGCGCCGGAGGTTCTGGAAAGGAAATTACACCGAGGATAAAATCGCCGCTTATCAAACGCTTTATAAAACACTGGAGGTGGTTGCGCAACTGATGGCACCTGTGGCACCTTTCTTTGCCGACAGGATGTTTAAAGACCTGAACGATGTTACCGGAAGGATAAATCATCAGTCGGTTCATCTTACCGATTTTCCGGAAGCAGATAAAAACCTGATAGACAAGAGCCTTGAAGAGCGTATGGAACTGGCGCAAAAGATATCTTCCATGATATTGTCGTTGCGCAAAAAAACCAACATCAGGGTTCGTCAGCCGTTGCAAAAGGTAATGATTCCGGTTCAGGGAGAGCATTTGAAATCGCAAATTCAGGCTGTTGAAGAGTTGATTCTTTCGGAAACAAATATCAAGCAGATAGAGTACCTTACCGAAGATTCGGGCATTCTCGTTAAGAAAATAAAACCCGATTTTAAAGCACTCGGCCCCAAATACGGCAAAATGATGAAGCAGTTGGCAGGCCGTATTGCCGGTATGAGCGCCGAAGCCATCAGGGAGTTGGAAACAACCGGAAAATACGAGCTGAATATCGAAGGACAACCGGTGGTAATCGGCATTGACGATGTGGAAATCATCACCGAAGACATTCCGGGCTGGAGTGTGGCTACACTGGATAATCTGACGGTTGCGCTGGATATTACCATTACACCCGGACTGCACAACGAAGGTCTGGCCCGGGAGTTGGTAAACCGAATTCAGAACCTGAGAAAAGAAAAAGGGCTGGAGGTTACCGACAGGATTTTGCTTCAAATTGAGAAGAATCCCGGCATTCAGCCTGCCGTGGAGCAGTTCAAAGAGTACATCACTTCCGAAACACTTGCACAACTTGAGCTGCCGGAAACAATTGACGGTGATGATTTTGAGGAAGTTGACCTGACAGACGGGCTTAAAGTTAAAGTTTTGTTAACCAAAATAAACAGTTAAATTTTTTGAAAAAAAATTGCCGTTTTGGGAAAATGTACTATTTTTATACGGTTAATTTAGTTTTGTACTAAAAAGAGGAGAAGGCTATGAAAGAGAACACAACAGAAGAAAAGACCAGATATTCCAAAGAAGAGCTGGAAGAATTCCGTCAGATAATTCTGGAAAAACTGGCAAAAGCAAAAGAAGATTTGGCATTACTTACCGAAGCATATACCAACGACAGCGGTTCGGATACCAACGATACTTCGCCCACATTTAAAGTATTGGAAGAGGGGCAGCAGGTATTGTCAAAAGAAGAAAACAGCCGGCTTGCAGCACGTCAGCAGCGGTTTATTACAAACCTTGAGAATGCACTGGTACGTATCGAAAACGGCACCTACGGCATTTGCCGCGAAACCGGAAAACTGATCAGCAAAGAGCGGCTGAGAGCCGTACCGCATGCCACGTTGAGCATAGAGGCCAAGATGAAAAAAAGAAGAATGAATATCAACGATTAGAAAAAAACATAATATACTTCCGTTGAAAAAGGCCGCTTTTGTAATATTCATTGTCCTGCTTTTAGACCAGGCACTGAAGTTTTACATCAAACTTACCATGACTATCGGACAGGAAATCCCTGTTTTCGATCATTGGTTTTTGCTGTTGTTTACCGAAAACAACGGCATGGCATTCGGTATGCAGTTTGGCGGCGACTGGGGAAAACTTACATTAAGCATTTTCAGGATACTGGCGGTTATTGCCATTGGTATTTATCTTGCCGTAATCAGCTACAGGAACAAAAACAGCGGCCTGATTATCAGTGTTTCGCTCATTTTTGCCGGGGCTATGGGTAATATTATAGATAGTGCGCTGTACGGATTGATATTTTCGGCAAGCAGTTATCACACGGTGGCTTCGCTGGTGCCGTTGGGGCAGGGATATTCGGGTTTTTTGCACGGCAAAGTGGTTGACATGCTCTATTTTCCGTTGATTGAAATTCCCAAAGAAACCGCACCGTCGTGGCTGCCCTCTTTTCTTTTCGGTCCCGATAACCGTTTGATATTTTTCAGGCCTATTTTTAACATTGCAGATGCATCCATCACCATTGGTGTTGCGTGGCTTTTGCTGTTTCAGCGGAAGGCGTTAAAATTTTAGAAAAATTCCGGTTGGTATAATGTAAAAAGTATTATTTTTGCATTCCCAAAAAAGGTACCGTGGCCGAGTGGCTAGGCGGAGGTCTGCAAAACCTTATACAGCGGTTCGAATCCGCTCGGTACCTCAATACAGCTCTGTAGGTTTAATACAGGGCTTTTTTATTTCACAAAAGTAATAAATCCCCTTCAAGGTTTCGGATTTTCCAAAGGGAATGTGGTATTTTATGACGGTAACATACCAACCGGTCTGCGACAGGAATGCATAACAGCAAAATGAGCAGATTGAAATTCATTACTATTCCGTTTCGCAAAACAAATCATTATTTTGTGATTGTTATCCCGTGTAAAATTTTAATTTGTAAAAATAAACGGACATAAATTTTCGTAACCCTTATTTTATCATTAAAAACCCTACTTTTGTTTTAAATCGTAAAATACATTGCACAGGTCATTTCACTATATTGGATTTCTTTTAGTTTTCTTTGTTTCAGCAAGATGTGTGCAGGCGCAGCCCGAACGTCCGCCAAGCAAATTAAATCTGATGCTGGAGCCGAGGCTACATTACGGTTTTTTAATGAGCCACCATCTGGAGTTGGATATATTTCAATCGCATTTTCCCGCCTTCGAACTCAGCATACAAAAAGGAACCTGGGGAAAACACCGCTGGGAAGCCATGTATGCCTACCCCATTGTAGGAATCGGGATTTGGTCTTCGCCGCTGGGCGGATTTAAAGAGATAGGTTCCGCCGTTGCCGTTTATCCTTTTATCGATTTTCCGCTGTTCGGTGACCAGAGTAACGGTTTCAATTTCAGGCTGGGTGTGGGATTGGGATACCTTACCAATAAATTCGACCCCGTAAACAATTATAAAAATTTTGCCATAGGTTCGCATCTTAATGCTGCCGGCAGCCTCTCTTTCGAATACCGTTACAAACCCGGTTCAAGACTCTCGCTGGCGGTGGGTGCTGGGCTTACACACTTTTCAAACGGGGCCACAAAAACACCCAATTACGGTTTGAATGTCTTTTCAGCAAGTTTCGGAATTGCATATTACCTGCAAAAGTCGAATCCTTACCTCGACAAGAAAATTTTACCCGAACTCTATCCGTTTGAATTTGACGGCAGAAAAACCCTTACACTGGAATTTTCGGCTGCCGTTGCATCAAAGGATATGAGTCAACAGTACGGAAAAAGGTTTGTTGTTTATGCCGGATTTATTAATGTATTGAAACAGATTTCTTACAAAAGCCGGTTGGGTATGGGGATTGATTTTACTTACGATCTTTCGGACAAATACTTGCTGCTTATGAGGGATTATCCGTTGAAAAATGATTTTCAAATTCTGAAAACAGGAATAAATGTTGCTTATGAATTGGTAATTTCGGATTTGTCGTTTCTGTTTAATGCCGGCGTTTATGTAACCGGAAAAGAGAAAAGCGAGGGCGAAATATTTCAACGGTTAACATTGAAATACAGGATTTTTGACCGTCTTTTTGCAAATCTGGCGTTAAGTGTACATCTGGCACGCGCCGAATATGTGGGAATAGGGCTGGGTTACAGTCTGGATGTGATTTACAAAAGAGCCATAAAACATCACTGATGAAAAAAACGATTTTCATAATTGCTGTAATGCTGCTGTCGGGGTACGGTTGTAAAAAATCTGACCCTCTGGATTGCTTCAAGAGTACGGGTAAGATGGTTGAAGAATCACGTGATGTTGGCTTTTTCAATAAAATAGTCCTTTACGATAATGTAAACCTTCATTTAACACAAGGTAATACCAACCTGATTACGGTAAAAGCCGGTAAAAATCTGATGAAAAAAATCGTTACCGAAACAAACGGCGACAGCACACTGAAAATTGCAAATCTGAACAGCTGCAATTTTATGAGGAGTTACAAAACCCCTGTTGATGTTTACCTCACCTTTACCAATCTTCGGGAAATAGAATATCACTCTGTGGGTACTGTGGATAATGCCGATACGCTGAGGCTTGACAGTTTGCAGATCAATGTGAGAGAGGGTGGGGGAGATATTCGCCTTTGTGTTAATACTTTTAAATTATCAACAAATTTACACAACGGTACCGCAGATATAGAGTGTTCGGGAAAAACGGGGCTTTTGTTTGTTTACTCGGGTAAGTTCGGTTTGATAGATAACCGGAACCTGAGTGCACACATGGTATATTTAAGGACGGAAAGCAGCAACGATGTTTACATAAGAGCAACCCATACCCTGATGGCAACAATTATGAATATAGGTAATGTTTATTATTACGGTAATCCCTCTGTTTTACAAAAAGACGGAGCCGGTTCGGGGGAACTTATCAAAGCCGGGGAATAACGGCTTTTACATGTTGCTTATAAAAATGTGTTTCAAATTTATATTTTTGCACTTATACTACAACACAACCGGTGAAAGATATCAGTGAAGATTTGGTTTTATTTAACAGGCTTAAACAAAACGACAAAAAAGCCCTGAAAAAACTTTTTAATAAGTATTATGAGCCGCTGTGTAATTTTGCCTTTCTTTTTCTGAATGAAACGTCGTTATCGGAAGAGATTGTTGCCGATGTATTTATCGGAATCTGGTACAAACGCCATACGCTAATTATAAAATCCAATCCCAAAGCCTACTTGTACCGTTCAACGCGGAATGCGGTTTTGTCTTATTTAAGGAAAAACAGGATTCAAACAGAACCTGTTACAGGTAAAGAAAATGAAAAAGCTGCAAAAAATCCTTCACCCGAAACCTTAATGATAAATAAAGAACTTGAAAAAGGAATTCTGGAGATTATTGACAAAATGCCCAAACAGGCCGGTCTTGTCTTTCGACTTCATAAAGTTGACGGGATGAAATACAGAGAAATTGCCGAAACGCTTGACCTGTCGATAAAAACCGTAGAAAATCATATGGGAAAAGCCCTTCGGTTTTTCAGGGATATGTATTACCGGAATCCTGAATAATTATTAAAATTATTTGCTTACGGTACCTTTTTATCTATAATCCGGTACATGAGATTTCACTACTTTTGCCGCTATGAGAAAATTATTAAACGAAGAGCTCAACAGACTTACGGTTGATGAATATAAAAAAGTAAAAAAAATACCCGTTGTATTGGTACTTGATAATATAAGGAGTTTAAACAACATCGGGTCGGCTTTCCGTACGGCTGATGCTTTTCGTGTGCAGGCAATTTATTTATGCGGAATAACAGCAAAGCCACCGCACCGTGATATAAATAAAACTGCATTGGGAGCTACCGAGTCGGTACAATGGTATTATTTTGACAAAACCATGGATGCGGTAACTCATCTTAAAACTAACGGATATAAAATCATCTCAATAGAACAAACAGACCATGCGGTAATGCTCAATGATTTTAATCCTGATGAAAAAGAATCGTATGCATTGGTGTTTGGAAACGAAGTCATGGGTGTGGAAGATGAAGTTGTTAATCGTTCCCATCTTGCACTTGAGATTCCTCAATTTGGAACAAAACACTCACTTAATATATCTGTAAGTGTGGGAGTTGTATTATGGCATTTTGTTTGCTCAACATCTTGGATTAAGCAAATAAACCGGTAGCAAATGATTGTGCCGTATCAAAATTGATCCGGAAAGATATTGTTTTTTTATTCGGTTGATTTAAAATTATTTATAATAATATTTTTTTTGGGAAAGGTGTGATGATTCGATTTTATTTTTAATTTTGCACTGAAAATTTTATTTTTGTTATAAAAACTGGCTTAAAAACAT
>JALVZH010000320.1:11079-14793 GCA_027022105.1 Bacteroidales bacterium
CATTTACATAAATCTAAGTAACAATGAAGAAAGTTTATTCCTTTTTTGTAAAAGCCTTGGCAATGAGTATTTTGCTGGCTTTACCCCTTGCCTTTTATGCTCAGGACAAAGGAGCCGACAATGGTAAAAAACAAAAATCAAACTCCGGTTTCTCACCTTATCTGTTTATTCAGGGTGAAATAGGTGGTAACTGGTCGCATGCCGATGTGTCGAAATACGGTTTTGCGCCTGATTTTACACACACTAAAATTGATGGAAGTCTTGGCCTTGGTTACCAGTTTAGCCCCGTATTCAAAGTTTACGGTAAATTAAACCGCGGTTTTTACGGTGGTGAAAAAAAGGGTGTGACGACTACCAGTGTGCCCAATGCACAGTTTGGTCGCGACATGTATTTCGATAATGATTACTACGGAGGCGACCTTAACCTGGGTATGAACCTTTCCAATTTGATTGGTGGTTATAAAGACAGGTTGGTGAGCTTTGGTATTCACGCCGGTGTCGGACAAGCTCAGTGGAAAGCAAGATTATATGACCTGAATACAGACCAACGTCTGGCAACACATGGTTTTAAAGGTAACAACGAAAACCACAACGGAGGGTTGAACAACCGTAAAGTTGCCATGACTATTCCCGCAGGATTTAATGTTGATTTTGCAGTAAGCGACAAATGGGACATTTACGGTGATTATACCTACAACTGGATGGATACCGACATTGCAGACGGTGCCGTTCACGGCGCAATGCAGGTTTATAACGATGTTTTTTCAACGTTTAATGTTGGTGCACGTTATAAATTTGCAGGCAACAGTGTTAAATCGATGGCCAAAAACTTTGATAAAGTTGAATTGAAAGCCACTCCCGATCCGCTGGAAGAAAAAGGTGATTCAGTTAAGTTGAATGTTACCGGAACTTTTCCCCCCAAATATTTCAACAAAAAGGCAGTTATGTGCTTCCAGCCTGTAATGAAATATGAAGGTGGAGAGAAAAAATTCGCCCCCATTAAATTCAAAGGCGAATCGGTTGCAGGTGATGGCGAACTGGTAAGCTATAAAAACGGTGGTTCTTTTACCTACTCTTCAACTATTCCTTACGAAGAAGGTATGGATGTTTCGGAAGTTTATCTTGCTCCCGTTATTTATCCCGACAACGGCCAAAGCTATGATAATTGTCAGGCAGCTCTCGACGGTGCCAACAAGGCTGTTGTTGCTCCCGAACGTAAATTAGCCGACGGTGTTATCCACACCTCAAAATATCTGAGAAACAGTGAAACTTTTGCATTTGCTCCCGATGGATACGAAAAAGTAACCATCTCTACCAAAGAATCGAATCTTTACTTCCAAGTTAACCTTGCCCGTCTCGACTGGCATCTTCCTTTGAACAAAAAAGAAGAAACACTCAATGCATTGAAAGGCAATACCGGTGACTTGGAAAACGGCTGGGCTCTGAAAGATATTACAATCAACGGCTGGGCTTCTCCCGAAGGTGAAGAAACCTTTAATCAGGGTTTGTCGCAACGTCGTGCCGAAACCGCCGAAAAATACATGAAAAAGAAAATCAAGAGATTGCTTCGTAAAAAAGACAACAATCTGCCTATCGAAAGTGTGGATGATGTAAATTTTGTTCTGAATGCAAACGGTCCTGACTGGAACGGTTTTATGAAGGCTGTTGAACAGTCCGATATAAAAGACAAAAACGCAATTCTGAATGTAATCAATTCGGCCGATGCAAGCAAAAAAGAAGAAGAAATCAGAAACATGATTTTGATTTATCCTGAAATCGAAAGGGATATTCTTCCTCCGCTGCGTCGTGCCATCATTGACGTAAATACATTTGAACCCAAATACAGCGACGAAGAACTTGCTCAGATTTCAACATCTGCCGATTATGCCAAATTGAGCGTTCCCGAACTGCTTTATGCAGCTACTCTTACCGACGACCTGAACACCAAAAAACAGATTTATGCCAATACAATGGCCAAAGAGCCCCGTTGCTGGAGAGCCGTTGTTAATGCTGCTGCTGTTGAGTTGAAACTCGGCAACCTTGATGCCGCAAAAGAATTGCTCGACAAAGCCGTTAAGATGAATGAAAATTCTGCTGAGGCTCGCAACCAGTATGGAATTTACCACGCAATGAACGGTGATTACAAAAAAGCCGAACATTGCTTCCTGAAGGCTCAGGAGCTTGGTGCCAACGAAGATTACAACCTTGGTATTATTAATATCTTTAAAGGTGATTATGCCAAAGCAGTATCATTGCTGAAAGGAAATAATTGTGACTATAACCTTGGTTTGGCACAATTGCTTAATGGTGATTACGAAGCTGCCGTCAGCACCTTGAAATGCGCAAAAGAGGATGCTCAAACCGATTACCTGCTTGCCATTGCCAATGCACGTCAGGATAACAAATCGGATATGTTGACTTACCTCAACAAAGCCATCAAAGCCGATGCTTCGTATGCCAAAAAAGCAGCAAACGATCGTGAATTCCTGAAATATGCAGGCGACGCCGATTTTCAGGCTATTGTTAAGTAAAGAATAAACTTTCATGAATAAAAAAAGGAGGCTTGCAAGCCTCCTTTTTTTATGGTTGTTATCTTTGTCGGAATAACAAAAAATTAAAAAGTAAACCGGTGAATTCCTTTGGGGTACTCCTTATTAATAATGTCGATTATTTTCCGGTAATCCTCTTTGTTTTTTACAAAATCAAGCTCGTTGGTATTGAGGATTAAAATGCGCATATCTTTTTGCTGCTTTATGAATTCGAAATAACCTTCCTGAATCCTTTCAAGATATTCGTCCTTTATCTGCTGTTCGTAAGGACGGCCGCGCTTTTTAATGTTGTGTTGCAGTTTTTCGGTTGTTACATATAAATAAACAAGCAATTCCGGTTTGGGAAGTTGTTCGTATATGATATGAAAAAAAGTGCTGTATAGTTTGAATTCGTCTTCGGGCAGGTTCTTTTTTGCAAAAATCAACGATTTAACAATAAAATAATCGCTTACAGTAAAGTTGGAAAACAGATCCAGTGCCACCAACTGGTTTTTTAACTGAGCATATCTTGCAGCAAGAAAAGACATTTCCAGTGGAAAAGCATACTTATCGGGTTCTTTGTAAAATTTCGGTAAAAATGAATTTTCTTCAAATTGCTCCAATATCAACCGTGCATTAAAATCCCGTGAAATCATCTTTGCAAGGGAAGTTTTTCCCGCACCTATATTCCCTTCTATGGCAATAAAATTATAATACATCTGCCGATTGGGTTTTCAACTTTATAACTTCGAGATTGTCTTTACATTCATTTAAAAGCTCCACACTGCTCTTTTGAAATACCGGATGTTTCCAACGGGGAGCAATTTCAGCAAGAGGCATTAAAACGAATTTCCGGTCGGCCATATGCCGATGGGGAACCGTAAGTTCCTTTGTATTGACAACATCATTATTAAAAGCGATGATATCAATATCAATCTTTCTCGATTGGTAGGGTTTCCCTTTTTCCGATCGTCCCAATTCCCGTTCTATTGACTTTAAGACTTTAAGAAGTTTGAACGGATTCAAACCGGTTTCAAGAATTACAATGCTGTTTAAAAAAGGTGTTGCGGCTTCAAATCCCCAGCTTTCCGACTCATAAAGCGACGATTGCGAAACAATTGTTCCGGCATTTTTCTGCAACAAACGTTCTGCCTCCGCCATAAAAAAATGACGCGGATGAATGTTG
>JALVZH010000320.1:14803-19108 GCA_027022105.1 Bacteroidales bacterium
AACCCTGTTTTTGCGTTGCATCGGGCGGCAAAGGTAGAAAAATGATATTTTAAATACTCCCGATAAATCAGTTTTTTACCAACAAAAGATACAATTACCGGTGAATGAATTTGTAATGTTTTATCGAATCATCCGTTTTAACTTCCAGAATATTAATACCTTTCGGTACTTCCATAAGTTCAATGGGAATATTACCCGGGGCTGCGTTTAAAGTCTTAAAAGTTCTTCCCTGCATATCTTTAATTGACAATTCTGCCGGTTTCATATTATCAGGAAGTATTACCGTTAAATAATCAGATGCAGGATTGGGATAAATCGTCACAGGCTCTTCGGTAGTACTTTTTACGCCGGCATAGGTATATTGGGTAAGAAAATTCTTTTTCAGAAAAATTCCAGAATCAAAATAAGGATCTCCCGCATCTCCAATGGCAAGTTTTACATGATACCATAAGTTATTTACAATCGCATGCGACCCTTCCAAAGGAGTGGTATAGCCATCGTAAACCAATTGGTTGAAAGCCGGATTGAGACGCTGGCTGTTGTCTTTCATGTATTCGCAATTGGTACACCCGGAAGGCTTTCCCGTACAGGTTTGGCCGCCCATTCCGAAATTAATGGTATTTACATACACAAACTGGTATGAATCGGGCACAAGGTTTAACAGGTCGGCATTGTTGGAATAGGGACCGTTAATCGGATTGCCGCTCAGGAAAAATCCAAATACATCGTTAAACGTGCTGAAAACATATTCATGATACTCTTCCGAAGCAAATACATAATCCAAACTCATGCTGTCGGCAGTTAAAAAGACATCAAATTCCACCACAGCCGCATCATGAATGGTGGAATTACTCATTAACACCAAATCGGGTTCCGATTCAACACCGTCGTTGTTAACACTGGCATTGGCTTGCGAGTTACAAATATTGGGATTGTCGGCCAGTTCGGCTTCACCGGTGGTCATTACCATTCCCCGGTTATTGTCGAAACCAAACAGTGAACCGTTGAAATAATATCCCACAGAGGCCGGACTGCCCCTGAAGGTAATGTTCTTTTTGTATATGGACGGTATATTCCCAAGTAAAACGGTATCAACAAGGGCAACTATTTGGGACGAATCTTCACAGGCATTTACTTTGAGAGTGTATTGAGCCGACAGGTTTCCGGAAAACATCATCGGAAACAAAACAATAAAGGCAAGTACAATATTTTTCATAAAGTTATTTTTAAAGAAAGTAAAAGTACAAAATTTTATGATTTAATTCAAATGGATTTAATTGCTACTTTTGCCGCATGATATACATCACTCGCAGGGAACGGTTTAATGCGGCGCATCGCCTTTACAGGCCTGAATATTCGGACGAAAAAAACCTTGAGGTTTTCGGTAAGTGTTCCAACCCCAACTGGCACGGGCACAATTATGAACTGTTTGTTACGGTAAAAGGTGAAGTGGATGAAAAGACCGGATTTTTAGTAAATTTAAAAAACCTGAGTAAAATTATCAGAGAAGAGGTAATTGATAAAATAGATCATAAGAATATCAATCTTGAAGTGGATTTTATGGCTGACAATATGGCTTCTACCGAAAACCTTGCCATAGGTATTTGGAATCAGCTTGAACATAAAATTAAACAACTGGGGGCTGAGCTGCATTGTGTAAAGATATATGAATCGGAGAATAATTTTGTAGAGTATTTCGGTGAAAACCGATAGCTTTTCATAATCTTTAACGTTTCCAAAAGTTTATTAAAATTAATTTTGACAATTAAATTTGAATAATGAATACACGACCGAAAAAAATGTTGGATTACGAACGTATTGATACGTTTGCTCCCGACAAACTGGAAAAACTGAAAGAACATTACAGGGCAATTCTGGAGCTAATCGGGGAAGACCCCGAGCGTGAAGGATTAAGGGAGACGCCACTCCGGGTGGCCAAGTCCATACAGTTTTTAACACAAGGGTACGACCACGACCCGAAAGAGATTTTGTTGTCTGCAAAATTCAAGGAAGATTACAGGGAGATGGTCATTGTAAAGGACATTGATATTTTTTCCATGTGTGAACACCATATGATTCCATTTATTGGAAAAGCTCATGTGGCGTATATCCCTAACGGTTACATAACGGGTTTAAGCAAGATTGCCCGCGTGGTGGAAGCTTACGCCCGCCGGTTGCAGGTTCAGGAACGGTTGACAACCCAAATAAAAGAGGCAATACAGGAGACATTAAATCCGCTTGGCGTGGCAGTTGTTATTGAGGCACGACATTTGTGTATGGCTATGCGGGGAGTTCAAAAACAAAACTCGGTAACCACAACATCCGATTTTACAGGTGCTTTTGAACGCCCCGAAACGCGTGCCGAATTCATTAGTTTGATTTCGTCACATTTGTCATAACAAAGTTTTATTATTAACGTTAAAAAAGAAGAAAAAATGAATATGAACAATCAATTTAATATTACACATGACAAAAGTTCTGCTCTTCCGGTAGCAAGAACTTTTATGTCGGCCGTATTCGGCTGGATGTTTCTGGCATTATCCATAACGGCACTGACTGCCTGGATATTTGCTTCAACGCCTTCCTTTATTATGGCTATGTACAATATGGAAACCGGAGGAATGACGCTGTTGGGATGGATTATCACTCTGGCTCCGTTGGGTTTTGTCATTTGGATGTCGGCGGGTTATTACCGTTATCAGGCTTCCACGCTGGCGCTGCTTTATGTGGTGTTTTCCGTTTTAATGGGAATGAGTCTCAGCTTTATCTTTCTGGCTTATACGGGGGCATCCATTGCAAAAACATTTCTGATAACCGCAGGTATGTTCGGAACAATGGCCATAGTGGGTTATACAACCAAAACCGACCTGACCAAATTCGGCAGCATAATGATGATGGGGCTTATCGGAATTATCATCGCCAGCCTGGTAAATATGTTTCTGCATAGCGGTTCGCTGGATTATATCATCAGTTTTCTCGGGGTTCTTATCTTTACAGGATTAACCGCCTGGGATGTCCAAAAGCTGAAAAGAATCGGTTCGGGAGCCGTTGAAGGTGCCGACAATACCAGAAAAATGGTAATTATGGGCGCTTTAACACTGTATCTCGACTTTATAAATTTATTCTTATTCTTGTTGCGATTTTTCGGAAACCGCAGATAGATAGATTAAAAACAATTTGATTTTATGGTAGCATATGTATTTCCCGGACAAGGGGCACAATTTGTTGGAATGGGGAAAGATTTGTATGACAAATCTCCCAAGGCAAAAGAAATGTTTCAAAAAGCCAACAGTATTCTGAAATTCCGTATTACCGATTTGATGTTTGACGGAACGGAAGAAGACCTGAAACAGACAAACGTAACACAACCGGCTATTTTTCTTCATTCGGTAATTCTGGCCAAAACTTTGGGCGATGATTTTCGTCCAGATATGGTTGCAGGGCACAGTTTGGGTGAATTTTCGGCATTGGTGGCCAATCAGACACTCACTTTTGAAGACGGGCTAAGACTGGTGGCCAAGCGTGCCGATGCCATGCAAAAAGCCTGTGAACTGAATCCGTCAACCATGGCGGCTATCATAGGTCTTGAAGATGAAACGGTAGAGGCTGTTTGCGAAAGCATTGATGATATTGTGGTTCCGGCAAACTATAACAGTCCCGGACAGGTGGTGATTTCCGGTACCGTTGCAGGTGTTGAAAAAGCCATTGAAAAACTGAATGAAGCCGGAGCTAAAAGAGCCATATTGTTGAAAGTTGGCGGAGCTTTTCATTCTCCGTTAATGGAACCTGCCCGTGTGGAACTTGCCAAAGCCATCAATGCCACAAAATTTGCCAAAGGAATTTGCCCCGTTTATCAAAATGTGACAGGCCAATCGGTAACCGACCCCGAGATAATAAAAACAAACCTTATTTCACAGTTGACCTCACCGGTACGGTGGACGCAAATCATGCAAAATATGATTGCCAACGGACTGGATAAAGTTATTGAGGTCGGCCCGGGTAAAGTGCTACAGGGCTTGTTCAAAAAAATAGACCGAAAGCTGCCTGTTGAGAGTGCTGCGGTTTAAGCAATAACCTGATAAAAATAAATCCCTGCTTTCTGAAATGAAGGCGGGGATTTTTTTGTGATTTTGCACTAAAACCAAAATTATACTGTCTTTGTAACTGAACTTGTTTGTAAAGTTAACGTGATGATAATGGATATAAAATATTGGAAACCAGAAAATGAATTCCATTGTTCCCCTCCTTGGAGGGGTGTAGGGGTGGGTCTATTAAAAAAGACATTCACTTTTCTGGTTTCCAATA
>JALVZH010000321.1 GCA_027022105.1 Bacteroidales bacterium
TCTTACTGAGAACGGGATCATCAAAACAGCACCTGTTGCAAAAATATAAAATTTTTTTGCATTTTTTCTTGGATTTTAACGGTATAACTTTCGGGTCTCCCCCCACAAGGCTTACCGCGACCCGAAAGGTCAAATCTCCTCCCTCACGGTCAACCGCAACCGGAAAGGTCACTCCCGGCCTGACCTGCGACATCAAAATAGGTCACCGCTCAGGAAACTATTCTTTATTTTAATGAATAACCGCTACATGGAATTTTCCACAAACTCTCTTATCTCTTCCAACTCACTATCAAAATTTCTTTTCGACATTTTTCTGCCGGCTTTATCATACCAGTAATTTGCGTTCCATTCGTCTCCCGCTTTCCGGTACAAATATGCTCTGAACCAGCATGATATTTGTCCGTCGTAATGTTGTACGATACGCAATGCCTCTTCCCACTCTTCATTCATATCCAATTCGATGGCCTCAAGCATTTCTTCTTTACTAATCATAACAACCTCCGCTTTATAGAGTTTTCAGTGGCAAAAGGTACAAAAAAATATAGTATCCGTAAAAAATTTCAGCAAAAAATAATTTTACCCGTAACAACGATTCACCCTATCTTTGCCCCTTTAATATTAACAACAGACAAATTACCGAAAGATATGTTAAGAAAAAAAAGCACAATAAAAAACCCATGCATTCATGTATGCACATTAGACGAAAATAACATTTGCATGGGCTGCTATCGTACCAAAGAAGAAATTAGAGGCTGGATACATTTTACCGATGAAGAAAAACTATCGGTGTTGAAAAAAACAGAAGAACGGAAGAAAAACAGCGAAAAAGACAATTACGACAGATACGTTTAACCCTTTGTTTTTTATTAACATTATAAATTGCGTTCCGCAGAACATTTTCCGCAGGGAATAAGTAATTTTGGCAACCAAAAATTAAAGATATGTTTACAATTTATCACAATCCGAGATGTAAAAAATCGAGAGCCGGTTTGCAATATTTACAAAGCAAAACCGATGAGATTACCATTGTTGAATACCTGAAAAATCCGCTTACGGAAGAAAAACTCAAAGAGCTGATGAAAAAACTGGGCAAAAAACCTTTTGAAATGGTACGAACCCAGGAAGCCGATTACAAAAAAAATTATAAAGGCAAAGAGCTTTCGGATGACGAATGGATTAAAATAATGGTCGAAAACCCGAAACTTATAAAGCGTCCCATTGTTGAAAAGGGCGACAAAGCGGTTTGGGGCGACCCGGCAGAAGAATTGGAAGTGTTTTTTCAATAACATAAGAACTTTTTAAAATTAAAACCATGGAATACAGAATTGAACATGACACAATGGGTGAAGTAAAGGTTCCCGCCGATAAATATTGGGGGGCACAAACCCAGAGGTCGAAAATGAATTTTAAAATCGGACCCGAAGCATCAATGCCGCATGAAATTATTGATGCCTTTGCCTACCTGAAAAAAGCCGCAGCACTCACCAATTACGAGCTGGGCGTATTGGACAAGGAAAAGGCCGAAACCATTGCGAAAGTTGCCGATGAAATTCATGAAGGAAAATTATACGACAATTTCCCGCTGGTCATCTGGCAAACAGGTTCGGGAACACAATCTAACATGAACATGAACGAGGTTATTGCCAACCGCGGCCATGTTTTGAAAGGCGGAAAGCTTACCGATTCCAAAAAGTTTTTACACCCCAACGACGATGTAAACAAATCGCAGTCGTCCAACGACACTTTCCCCACGGCCATGCACATTGCCGGATACAAGATGATTGTGGAAACCACCATCCCCGGCGTCAAGATGCTTCGTGATGCCTTGAACGAAAAAGCAGAAGCATTTAAAGACATTGTAAAAACAGGACGTACCCACTGGATGGATGCCACACCGCTTACACTGGGGCAGGAATTTTCGGGTTATGTTTCGCAACTCGACCACGGACTGAAAGCTTTGGAAGCCACCTTGGATCATCTTTCAGAACTGGCTCTCGGCGGCACAGCCGTAGGAACCGGGCTGAATACCCCCAAAGGATATGCCGGAAAAGTGGCACAAAAAATTGCCGACCTTACCGGATACCCGTTCAAAACCGCACCCAACAAATTTGAAGCACTCTCGGCCCACGATGCGGTGGTTGAGGCTTCGGGTGCCCTGAAACAGCTTGCCGTTAGTCTGATGCACATTGCAAACAACATCAGACACCTCGCTTCGGGCCCCCGCTGCAGCATCGGCGAAATTAACCTGCCGGCCAACGAACCCGGTTCGTCCATTATGCCCGGAAAAGTAAATCCTACGCAAAACGAGGCACTCACAATGGTTTGCGCACAGGTTATAGGTAACGATGTAGCCATTTCAACTGGCGGTATGCAGGGACATTTCCAACTGAATGTTTTCAAACCGATGATGATTGCCAATTTGTTACAATCGGCAAGGCTGCTGGGCGACGCCTGCGTTTCGTTTACCAAAAACGCCGTTGCGGGCATTGAGCCGAATTTGAAAAACATCAAGAAAAACCTTGATAATTCGTTAATGCTGGTTACCGCATTGAATACCCACATCGGCTATGAAAATGCGGCAAAGATTGCCAAAAAAGCCCATGCCGAAGGAACAACCCTGCGTGAAGCGGCACTGGCACTGGGCCTTGTTACCGAAGAACAATTCGACGAATGGGTTGACCCTGCCAAAATGGTTTAACCCTGTTTCCGTATAAACAAAAAAAACCCGCCGGAAAGCGGGTTTTTTTATTGAAATTACTACCAAAACTTGTTATTCCAACTCTTTACGAAGTTCTTCAAACACCTTTTCCATTTCGGTTTTTATATCTTCCAACAGCAAAGGAATCTTTTCCGTCTTTTCTTTTGCTTTTGCAAGAGCCTCAATTTCTTTCATTTTTGCAAATGAGGATTTTATTTCCAGCATATTAATGTTCGATTTGGCACTGTGGGCCGCTTTGGCAACAGTCTGCCAGTCTTTTTTATCAAGAGCATCCTTTATTTCGGAAATAAGGGGCGGAAGGGTGTCAAGAAAAATTTTGATCATCTCTTTCAGGCTCTCCCTGTCGCCGCCAACGGCATTTATAATATTTGTCAGATTGAAAGGTTTTTTGTTGCTCATAACTCATTGTTTTTTAATAAACGGTAAATTGTGGATTTGCCTATATCCAATTGTTTTGCCGTTTTAATAACGTTCCCGTTATTTTTGTTTAAATAATATCTGATGATTTTTTTATTGTAATCGGCAAGTGTATTTTCTTCGAGAAGGAAATCGGAAACGGCACTGGAAGTTTTAAAGGTAATGTGTTCTTCATCAATCACATCATCATCCGACATAACCATAGCGAGGTCGATTATGGCTTTCAATTCTCTGACGTTTCCCGGATACGGATACTTCATCAGCCTTTCCCGTGCAGCTTTTGTCAGTTGCTTCTGTTTCATTTTATTCTCTTTGGCAAAGGTTTTCATAAAATGGCTTGCCAAAACGAGAATATCGTTGCCGCGATGCCGTAACGGG
Organism: Bacteroidales bacterium; assembly: GCA_027022105.1. Lineage (GTDB taxonomy): Bacteria > Bacteroidota > Bacteroidia > Bacteroidales > F082 > Sulfidibacterium. The sequence continues at coordinate 3,515 of JALVZH010000321.1, forward strand.
GGCAACTCAATGGGAAGGCCAAGCAGACGATAGTACAAATCTTCCCTGAAGTTTCCTTCCTGAACCTCTTTGGCAAGGTCCCTGTGGGTGGCAACAATGATACGGGCGGTAACGGGAATAAGCGTATTGCCTCCTATTCGCGTTAACTCGCGTTCCTGAAGTACCCTGAGTAATTTGGCCTGCATTCCCATGTCCATTTCACCGATTTCATCCAAAAAAAGCGTACCTCCGTTGGCCTGTTCAAACTTCCCTATTTTCCGGGTGGTAGCACCGGTAAAAGCTCCCTTTTCATATCCGAACAGCTCGCTTTCAATCAATTCTCTTGGTACTGCCGAAACATTTATGGCTACAAACGGTTTTTTTGCCCTCGGCGAATTGTAATGTATGGCTTTGGCCACCAACTCCTTTCCTGTTCCTGTTTCTCCGGTTATCGAAACGGTTATATTGGTTTTTATGGCTTTTTCAATCAGCCGGTAAACCTCTTTTATGGCATCACTTTTCCCGATAATGCTTTTTTCGTATGCATATTTTTTTCCCACCTCCTCTTTTAACTCATCCAGTTCGTCGTGCAACGCCTTGTTTTCCCTCACTTTATTTACTGCATTCCATAAGCGGTCTTTGGTATCGGCGGTTTTGGTAAAATAATCGTAAGCTCCCTCTTTAAGCAAATCAATGGCGGTTTTTACATCTTCTTGTCCCGATACAATAACAATGGGTACATTGGGATGAGTCAGTTTTATCTTTTTCATTACTTCCAAACCCGAAATATCGGGAAGTCCGTAATCAAGTGAAATAAAATCAGGATTGAGGTGCATGTTTTTTAAACACTCTTTTCCGGTTTTGTATAGATATACCTCGTTGTCCGGGTTCAACGCAAGGTGCCTTTTCAATAATTCTCCGTAAAAAGGATCATCTTCTACAACGAAAATTTTAAATGTATCCATAAAGTTTTTGGTTTGTTCTCTTTTTACGCATTTTTTTTAAAAAAAGTTTCCATATTTGGGAATAATTTTCCCAAAATAAAAATACTTTCTAAAAAAGATTTTTTCTTTTTTAAAGATTCATCCTGTTTTAAATACTATAACCATAAAGTTGGCGTTCGTCAATTGTTTTTCTAAACAACTGAAACACCTCACAATAGATTAATTCCACAATAAAAATCCGTTTTTGTTTGATAAAATATTGTTTTTTTGTATTTTCAATTATAATAATTCGGAACATTAGTGGTTCAATTTTTATGCCGCAATAGCAGTACAGGTGAAAGATACAAAGCGATTAGACATACATACAAAATTACGGATACTGATTACAATATCATTCGTTGTCCGGCTTTTTATTGCCGCAACCGTCAATTTGGGAAACGACGAGGTTTATTACCGGCTTTATGCATTGTATCCCGACTGGTCTTATTTTGATCATCCGTTAATGGTGGCCTGGGTAATCCGTCTGTTCAGTCTTAACCTTTTGTTTCAAAGCGAACTGTTTTTGCGCCTCGGCTCCGTTGTTATCGGAAGCATTAATTTGTGGCTGGTTTTTCTCATTGGCAAAACCCTGAAAGACGAACGTACCGGCTGGTATGCCGCACTGCTCTATACCGCTTCCGTTTATGCATTTGTCATAATGGGGGTTTTTATTCTTCCCGATACGCCGCAGGGACTTTTTTGGCTTCTTTCTTTACTGATGTTGCTCAAAGCACTTCCGGCAGAACCGGGAAAAGGAAGCAGCAACAAACAGATGCTTTTGTTCGGGCTCTTTACCGGACTGGGCATTATTTCAAAATATACGTCGGTATTTTTGTGGTTCGGTGCCGGTTTGTATGTTCTTTTATTTAACCGGAAACGGCTTCTTTCCAAAACCCTGTACCTTTCCGTTTTAATAACCGCTGCGGTATCTCTTCCCATCCTTATCTGGAATGCGGAAAACAACTTTATCAGCTTTACTTTTCACACGGCCCGCGTGGATGTAGCGGGCTACCGTATCAATATAAATACCTTTTTCAGAGAGATAGCAGGCGAATTTTTTTATAACAATCCGGTTAACTTTATCCTGATTTTAATTGCCGTTGCGGGTTTTTTAAAAGGTAAAAAGTTTTTAGACAAAGAAAAGGGACGGATTCTTCTTTCGGCAGGAATACCTGTTATTGTTGTTTTTATCATTTTCTCGCTTTTCAGGGCCACCCTGCCGCACTGGACGGCACCCGGTTATACCGCCCTGATTTTTATTGCTGCCGCTTATCTTTCGGAAATACAGCCGGAAAAGGCAAAAATATGGACAAATGTTGCCGTGGGGTTGTTGGCTTTGGTCATAACCGTCGGATATATTCAGATAAAAACCGGATTTATCAACCTGAACGGTGAGGAAACGGCAATAACGAAAACCGGAAGCAACGACCCCTCGCTGGATTTGTACGGTTTTGACCTGGCAGGTGAAAAATTTGCCGCCGTTGTAAAACAGGACAGCACGAAAGGATTAATGCAGGGTGAAACCATTTTAATCGGAACCAAATGGTTTCCGTTGGCCAATTATGATTATTACGCCGCTTACCCCCTCGGTATGAAAGCACTTGCCACCGGCCCTTTACAGGACATACACGAATATGCACGCATCAACCGTCTGCGGGGCGGATTTCATTACGGTATGAATGCTTA
>JALVZH010000322.1 GCA_027022105.1 Bacteroidales bacterium
ATTAGCCGTAGCCAACGATGTGAGCATCGTCAAAAACCGTGTGCAGAGTGCTCGTGTGCCAAAGAATATTTGGGTGCAATGGCAGATAAACGAATACATTAAATCTTTTATGATTTCGCGCATCGGGTTGAGTAAAATCAATGCTTTGCTGATTATGTCCGGTGCATTTTCGCTGTTTAAGAAACGCGATTTGAATGAAGTAGGTGGTTTTTTGACAAAAATAAATACGTCGCCTTATGTTTTGAAAAATGTCGGTAGCGGTAAACAAACCGTTTGTGAAGATATGGAGATTGTGGTGCGCTTGTGGAAATACAAAAGAGACCGAAAACAAAAAGCCAAAGCTGTGTTTGTGCCCGAAGCCGTTTTGTGGACGGAAGTCCCGGAAAATAAAAGTTCTTTGTTTCGTCAACGGTCAAGATGGCACCAGGGACTGGCGGAAACTTTGAGTATCTATCGCAAAGCCATACTTGAACCGGGATATGGAGTTACAGGTATGATGGCTTTGCCATATTATTTCTTTTTTGAATTATTGTCGCCGGTAATGAAAGTTTTATCTTTGGCTTTTGTTTTTGTAGCCGGGTATTACGGTGTTTTCAATACCAAATGGGTACTACTGCTGATAGCCGGAATTTTGCTCATGACAGCCATTATTATGAGTAGTATTACTCTTATGTTGGAATATTGGAGCGAAAAACACACCGAAACCACACGAAATGCTTTGCGATATAAAAGTTTTAATGACTGGTTATGGCTTTTAACAACGGGTATATTGTCAGAGTTTACCTATTCGTTTTTTAAAATTGCAGCACAATTGGACGGTTTGAAAAATTTTATGAGAAAGAAACACGATTGGAGAAAATTTGAAAGGAAAGGTATATAAACAATGGTGAATATTTTTAATGATATGATAATAAAAAGAGCTCTCTTAATTTTAACAATATTAGTTATATGCCCGGTAATAGCAAATGCACAAGATACGGAGCAATGGCGAAAAAAAGGATACGAAGCCAAAGAAAACGGCGATTATGATACTGCAATCAGCTATTACGGCAAAATATTGGAAGTACAACCGGAAGATTATGATGCCCGCCTGGCGTTAGCACGTTTATATTATAATACGGAAAAATACAAAAAGGCGGAAAATTTATTCAGTAAAATATTTGATAACGACAGTACTGACGTAGAAGCATTAACGGGCCTGGGTAATGTTTATTTGATGACAAATAAACCGGATAAATCCATAATGATGTATCAAAAAGCAATATCATTTTTACCCGATAATGTTCCACTGTATTTAAATCTGGCAAAGGCTTATTCATGGGAAGGAAAGCTGCAAAAAGCCATTGAAACTTACAACCGTGTTTTAAAAATTGACGATACATATTCCGAAGCTTATCAGGGCATCGGTAAAATGTATTATTGGATGGAAAAACCCTATACGGCATTGGGATATTATGAAAAAGCAATGGCTTTAGACCCGGAAGAGAAACCTATTCGTAAAGAATATGATGAAATAAATAAAGAATTAAAATACCTGTTATCCGGTAAATTTTCTTTTGTAAACGAAAAGGAAGAAAGCTATAACATTAACGCTTTAATTCAACGTTATGGAGTCTCAAAACGAATAAACAATTATTTAAATATATCGGCGGGTTTTTTATTGGATTATTCTAACCGTGATGTTATAAATACGGAGATTGGCGATACCACAAGGTTGTATGATAATACATTCGTTAAAATCAGTTACCTGTCCGAACATCATAAAATTGATGCCTTTACAGGCTATACAG
>JALVZH010000323.1 GCA_027022105.1 Bacteroidales bacterium
CGAAACTCTTCCTGCCGAATTTACTTGAATCGGCAACCACAATAACTTTTTTCGCAATTTTCATCATGGTTTGGCTTAGTGTGGCTTCGTATTGTTGCGGAGTGTAAAAACCCATGCCGGGAATAAAACTGTCGGCGCCAAGGATAGCAATATCGCAATAATAATTAAGAATGTTTTTTTCGGCAAAACTTCCCATTAACGATCGCATTTCGGGACGAAGAATTCCGCCGGGAATGATTACTTCAATGTTTTTGTTATCGGCCAGCAGTTCGGCTATGGGAAGACTGTTGGTTAAAACTTTTAAATCTTTTATGCTTTTAAGGTTTCCTGCCACTTCAAGGGTTGTTGAGCCTGAATCCATGATTATGGTATCTTCATCTGAGATAAATTCCGCAGCCTTTTTTCCTATTCTTTGCTTTTGTTTGTAATTCCGTTTTAAACGCTGGTTTAAATTCAAATCGAAATTAACCGGTTGTTTGGCAATAGCTCCTCCTCTTGTCCTGATAAGCAAACCTTTCTTTTCCAATTGAGCCATATCATTCCTGATACTCACTTCGCTTACCCCAAACCTTTTACTTAACTCCACAACGGAAATATCGTTTCTCTGATTGAGCAATTCAACAATTTGCGACCTCCGTTCAAGCGTATTTCTCTCTTTCTTTACCTTCATAACCATAATCATGTTTTTTGCAAAAGTACTAAATATTCCTTTCGTTTTGATGTAAAAAGTCAGGTAACGAAAGTTATTCAATCATTTTAAAAAGGGTAAATAAGTTTTTTTTAAATAAAAATTAAAAATAAGTTGCATTATCTTTTGTTTTGTTATTATATTTGCAAAATAAGATTTCTGCAAAAGATAATGAAAGGTATTTGGATTATGAATAAGGAGTCGGGAACACATGATACACTTAAAGAGATAAAGCAGCAACCGGATGTCTGGAAAAAGGTTTTCGGTTTAATCCGGGAGCAAAAGAGAGAAATAGATGAGTTTATCCGCCCCCTTCTTTCCACCACCGAATCAGAAGTTATTTTTACCGGTGCCGGATCTTCATTTTTTGCAGGCGAAATGATTGCCGGAGTATGGCAATACCACACCGGAATGTCGTCAAAAGCCGTTTCATCCACCGAGATAGTTACACACCCGGTATTGTACCTCTCGCCCGACAGGCCTTTGCTGGTTGTTTCTTTTGCCCGTTCGGGAAACAGCCCCGAAAGCATTGCAGCCATAAATATGATCGACAATATGGTCGAAAATGTCCGTCACCTTATTATAACATGTAACGAAAAAGGGGAACTGGCTTCTTATAAAGGCGACAAACCGAACTATATTCTTGTGTTACCCGAAGAAACCAATGATAAAGGGCTGGCCATGACAAGCAGCGTGAGTTCCATGTATCTGTCGGCGCTGTTAATATCGAGATTACAGGAGTTGGATACAATGCGCAGCGAGGTGGAAAAAGCTGCCCGGTATGCATCAGGAGTAATTTCCGAAAAAGAGTTACTGTCGCATGTTGCCGGCAAACCTTTTGAAAGAGCGGTTTTTCTAGGTTCGGGAATGTTTCTCGGCCTTGCCCGTGAAGCACATCTGAAATTACAGGAGCTGACCAACGGTACAATTATTTGCAAATTCGACTCTTTCCTCGGTTTCCGACATGGCCCCAAGGCTGTGGTAAACAACAAAACACTGGTCTGTTATCTTTTTTCCAACAATAAATATGTGGCTGAATACGAACAGGACCTTGCCTGTTCATTTAGCGATGAAAACAGACCGATGATTACTTTCGGGATTTCGGAATTTGAAAAAAAGGGCATTCCGCTGGACAGCAGACTTTATTATAACACAAAAGAAACGGGCGAACCGCTTTACGAACCGTTTTTACTGTTACCGCATTTGGTGGCTGTACAACTGCTTGCATATTACAAATCGCTGTTGGAAGGGTACAATCCCGATTCGCCATCGGTAAACGGGGCTATTTCGAGAGTGGTAAAAGGAGTACGGATATATTCGTATGATTTAATAAACGAGGCAAAAGCAAAACTATGATACTTGTGGTTAGTGCAAATCCGTCGGTTGACACCATACTTCGGTTTAAAGAATTCGGTATGGGAAAGGTAAACCGTGTGCTTTCCGAAGAACGTTATCCGGGAGGTAAGGGTGTGCACGCAGCCTACGGAATAAAGGAGTTGGGCGAAGACGTTGAAATACTCGGTATTTGGGCCGGCCCAGAAGGCGAATGGATAAAAGAACAGTGCGAAAAGTCGGGAATACCCGTTTCGGGAATTACGGTCGCAGGAAATACCCGCAGTTGTTTTACCATAAAAACGGGTAATGACACCGATGATACGGAAATATTAATGAAAGGCCCCAAAACGGAACCGGAAGAAACCGCACTGTTCCTCGAAAAGTTCGACGAAAAAATAAAGATGGCGGATATGGTGGTTATCAGCGGGTCGCTTCCCGAAGGAATGACCGGTTCTTCTTATTCACGTATGGTAAAAACGGCGCATGAAAGAAATGTTAAAGTAATGATTGACGTAGCGCCGGACTATATGAGCAAGGCTTTAAAACACAAACCTTTTGCAATACATGTTAACGACGATGAAAGCAGGGAAATAACAAAAGAGAACGATATCAGCAAAAGGATTACCAAACTCGGCAAACATACCGGAATGGTTGCCCTTACAAAAGGGAAAGAGGGTTTGTATTTATCATGTTGCGGTAAAACAATTCATGCTTTCACGCACATAGATAAAGTAATTAGTGCAGTGGGTAGCGGCGACAGCCTGACAGCGGGAATTGCGGTAGCAACTTTAAGAAACTATTCGCCTGAGGAGACGGCCCGTCTGGGTGTTGCCTGCGGTGCCGCAAACTGTTTGAGGGAAGAGTTGGGTATGTTTTATAAAAAGGATGTTGAGGATATTTTAAACAAAGTGGAAATAAACCGGATTTGAACGTAATGCAACAATAATGACAAAAAATAAAAGAAAATTTGATGTTTTGGTGGTAGGTGAGTTGAATGTGGATATTATATTCAACGGTATAAACTCGCTACCTGCCATAGGCAAGGAGATATTGTCGAAAGAAATGACGCTGACAATGGGCTCCTCGTCGGCTATTTTTGCTGCCAATATAAGTATGCTTGGCGTGAAAACGGCTTTTGCCGGACGTGTGGGTAATGATATTTTCGGCTCAATGGTACTTGATACATTGAAAAGTAAAAAAATCGATACCCGGTTTATTTATGTCTCAAACAGTGATAAAACAGGTGCCACAGTAGTTTTAAATTATGATAACGACAGGGCAATGGTAACATTTCCCGGCTCTATGGAAAACCTCACCGAAAAAGATATTACCGATGAAATGCTACATTCGGCAAGGCATATGCACCTCTCATCGGCTTTTCTTCAAAAAGGATTGAAACCGGACATTGTAAAGTTGTTCGAAAGGGCTAAAAATGCAGGGATGACCACATCGCTTGATGTTCAATGGGACCCTGAGGAGAAGTGGGATTTGCCTTTTGACAGGTTGTTGCCTCTTGTTGATGTTTTTCTGCCCAACAAACAGGAACTAACTGCAATTACGGGTAAAACGGATATTAAAGATGTTTTCCGGGTGCTCGACACCAAAACAAATACCATTGTTGTGAAAATGAGTACCGAAGGCTCTATGGGATTTAAAGAAGGACAATTGATTCATGTTCCTGCTTTTTTGAATGAAAGCGTGGAGGACGCAATAGGTGCAGGCGACAGTTTTAATGCCGGATTTATCTCGAAATATATCCAAAACAAACCGCTTGGCGAGTGTTTGGAATTCGGCAACCTTATGGGCGCCGTAAACACAACCGCAGCCGGCGGAACAGGAGCTTTTCAAACACCGGAACAGGTTAAGGAGATTGCAAAAAAACGGTTTGGCAAAGAGTTTTAATTAAAATGGAATGAGAACACCTTTACAACATAAATTAAAAGAGGTGCAGCAGCAAAAGCGGGCGCTGCTGGCTACCAACTATTACAATTTCGAAACGCTGAAAGGGGTACTTACCGCTGCCAAAAGTGCAAACAGTCCCATTATCCTTCAGCTTACCGAAAGCTCGATAAAATACATGGGGCTTGAAAATGCACTGGAGATGGGCAGAACCGGGCTGGATTATTTTGGTGTTGAAGGCTGGATTCACCTTGACCATGGCGGTTCCACAGCGTTGGTAAAACAATGTATAAAGGCCGGCTTCGATTCCGTAATGTTCGACGGCAGTGAGCTTCCGCTTGAAGAAAACATAAGGCTTACCCGGGAGGTGGTACAAATGGCACAAAGCTTTAATATCAATGTTGAAGCGGAATTGGGTTATGTTGCCAAGCTGGGGCAATCGACCGAAAAAACGGAATACACTACCCCGGAAGATGCTGCACTGTTTGTAAACGAAACCGGAGTAAATGCCCTTGCCGTTGCCATCGGAACAGCTCACGGTTTTTACAAAAAGGAACCCAAACTCGATTTTGAAAGATTACAGGAGATTGCCGCTGCCACCGATGTACCTTTGGTATTGCACGGCGGTTCCGGCGTCCCTGCAGAATCGGTAAAAAAAGCGGTAAAAGCCGGGATTTGTAAGGTTAATGTTGCCACGGAAATAAAAAACATTTTTATGAAAACATTGCAGCAACTGTTGAAAGACAACAGCGAAATAGACTTGCGAAAGGTATTCCCGCCGGCCACAGAGGCGGTGAAACAGTTGGTGGAAAGCAAATTGGAAATTGTTATTTAAATACAATGCATATGAAAAGATTACTATTTTTATTAACGGGTATTTTTCTGATTTCGACGGGCTTTGCGCAAATAAAGGGCAAAGTTTACGACGAAACCGGAAAAACCATGCCGGGCGTCTCTATTATTATAAAAGGGACCACAACCGGAACCACAACCGACCTTGACGGTAATTTCTCGGTGGATGCCAAAAAAGGAGATGTTTTGGTATTTTCTTATATCGGTTATCAAAAACAGGAGATAACCGTAAACAAAACGGATAAAACACTCTCCGTTTATCTGGTTCCCGCCATTGTTAATATGGATGAAGTGGTGGTAATGGGTTACAGCAATAAAACGAAAACCGAGATATCCAGTTCGGTTTCAGTAATTAAACCCGACGAAATGAACGATGTTACCTCCGACGACCTTGGAAAGAAAATCCAGGGTAAGGTAGCCGGTGTACAGGTGGTGAGCAGCAGCGGTTTGCCGGGTGAGCAGGCGCAAATACGGATAAGGGGTGTATCTACCATTAAACCCGGAAACCAGGAGCCGCTGTATGTAGTGGATGGCATTATCGGCGGCAACTACGACCCCAACGATATCGAAACGGTAACCGTTTTGAAAGATGCCGGCGCCACCGGAATGTACGGAGCACGTGCCAACAAAGGGGTTATCGTAATCACTACCAAACATGCCAAACAGGAAAAACCGGTGTTCGATTTTAAAATCAGCCTCGGAGGGCGTGTTGCCGATCAGGGAAACCTGAGAATGATGAACAGCGAAGATTTTTACAATACCTCTAAAGAGCTTTATCGCGACCCCGAAACACACCAAATCGATATCATTAAATTTTACAAAGATTTTCCGCAGGAACTGACAACCCGCGATTACGACTGGGTAAATACCGCATTTAGTCCTGCAATGGTACAGAATTACTATTTGTCGGCTTCGGGCAAAAAAGGCGGATTCTCTTATTATGTCGGAGGCACTTATTACGATGAAGGCGGAACATTTTTGAAAACAGGATACAAAAAACTGAACCTCAGGATGAATACCAAATATGAGTTTTCAAAAAAGGTTTCTCTTACCAACAACATTAACATTAGCAACAACTACGGAAGTTCGTACGATTACATGGATATGTATTACACATACCTGAATCTGCCGTGGGACAATCCGTACGACAGCACCGGAGCACCCCGGTATGTGGACGGCACAACAAAAGGATGGTGGTCGCGCGACCATATTAACCCCATTCATACCATTGAAAATTCCGACCACAATTACACAGGCCTTGATTTGAATTACGATTTGGTATTGGATTGGAACATAACCAAATGGCTTTCGTTCAGAAGTTCCAACAGATTGAGTTTCGGAACCACCAAATCACACGATTTTGTATCGCCGCTGGCAGCCGGAACCTTTCACGATAAAGGATATATATTTGAACAACAAACAAACTGGAAAGGATTTATCACAACCAACCTGTTGAAATTCAATTTCCAGATTAAAAAGCATTCCATTGACGGTTTGGCAGGTTTTGAAGTGGATAACGGATACAGCGATTATATCTCCGTGGAAGGAAAAGGTTTGCCACAGGGATTTGATGTGCCTGCCGTTGCTTCCAGCGAGTTGGCCATCGACGGGGCAAATACCCGTGAATATTTCAGGTCGTTTATCTCACAAATTAATTATAACTACAATACCACCTGGTTTGTTACGGCTTCATTCCGTACCGATGCCACCTCCAACTTCCCTCCCGAACACCGCACGGCTTTCCTGCCGAGTATAGCGGGTTCATGGCTTGTTTCAAATATGGATTTCATGAAAGACATTAGTTTTATCAGTTATTTGAAACTCAGGGCCAGCTACGGAATTACAGGTGACCCCGACATCGGTGCTTCCAAATATATGGGACTTTTTTCGCTCAACACACAATACAACGGAATGCCGGCAGCTGTACCGTATCAGCTTCAAAACTACAATCTTACCTGGGAAAAAACAAATGAGATGAATGTTGGAATTGATGCAGGATTCTTTAACAGGCTTTCATTCTCGTTCGATTTTTACAACAACATTACCAACAACCTGCTTGTGCTGGCTTCGCAACCTTTGTCGCAGGGATTTGAATACCGGTGGGAAAATGCGGGAACGGTTACCAACCGCGGAATAGAGATTGCATTGAACGCCGATATAATCAAGAAAAAAGATTTCAGCTGGTTGTTTGGTGTGTCGTTCGGAAAAAACAAAAATACATTAAGCGGTTTGGATAAACCACTCGTCACAACGGTAGCAGGGGTATCGCAGATATATGAAAACGGTGAAGAAATTTACACGTTTTATCTGCCCAAATGGCTCGGCGTTGACCCCGAAACCGGAGGCCCTCTGTGGGAAAAAATAGAGCGCGATGCCAACGGAAACATTATCAGCCGCGAGCCGACAGCTAATTATGCAGAAGCCGAATCGCAAAAAGTGGGACATGCCCTGCCCGATTTTCAGGGAGGTTTCAATACTACATTGAAGTACAAGAATTTGGAACTGTTTGCCAACTTTACTTACCAATACGGTAACGACATTTACAATTTCACCCGCAGGTTTATGGATCACGACGGTCACGAACCGTTTTACAATTACATTGAACCGGCACCCGACTGGGTAAGATGGACAAAACCGGGTGACATAGCCACCCATCCCAGCATGCAAAACAACAAACTTTCACGCGAAAACTCATCTCGTTTTCTTGAAAAGGGAAGTTTCCTGAAATTGAACAGTATCAGCCTGTCTTACCGGTTCCCCGATGCTTTCAGTCAGAAATTGCATCTGCGGGGACTTATTCTTTCGCTCAATGCAAATAATGTATGGACATGGACAAAATTCTGGGGTCAGGATCCCGAAGTTAATCTCAGCCAGTCCGACTGGGCAATGCCGGGTGTGAGCGATTTTAAATATCCCAACAACAAGCAGTTAATATTTAATTTGCAAATTCAATTCTAAGGAGGTAATACTATGAAATACAGAAATATATTAACAAAAACGGCAATACTTGCAGCGGTTGTTTTTATGATACAGGCCTGCGGCAAGATGGATGTATTTCCTACCGACCAGATAACAACGGGCTCCATTCCCAATACTTCCGACGGAATTATTAATGTTACCAACGGAAACTATTCCATGTTTAAAGATGTATTGGAATTTAACGGGTTTAAGGACGACAACAACTGCTATTTGCGGCAGTATTTCCAAATGTCCGATTTTGCCGCCGACGATATTGTTTGCGGACAGAAAACCGAAGACCCGTTGTATTACAGTTTTACCTATACCCATTCTCCCGACCAGGCCAATGCAAGGTATTTTTGGTATGTGTCCTATAAGATTATTAACGGCGCCAATACCGTCATCGGGATAGTTAACGATCACAATATGGATGACCCGCTTTCCAAACAACTGGAGGGCGAAAATTACTTTTTACGTGCATTTTGTCATTTCAATCTGGTACGTTTTTATGCCAAACCTTATAACCTTGGCGATCCCTCATCCAACCCGGGAGTTATCTTGCGCCTGTCGGCTTCGGAAGATGCTTCCAAGGCCCGCGCTTCGGTAGAAGAGGTTTATAATCAGGTTATTTCCGACCTGAAAACGGCAGCAGGACTGATGAATCAGAGTCGCGGAAAAATGTTTGCAAGCAAAGAGGCAGCCTGGGCAATGCTTTCGAGGGTTTATCTGTACAAAGAAGACTGGGACAATGCAAAAGCCTATGCCGATTCGGTAATTAATTCGGGTAAATTTTCGTTGGAAACTTCATCATCGTTTCCAACCTATTTTGCCAATGCGCTAAACCGTGACGAAACCATTTGGGCCATAGCCTTTACGCCGGCTGATAACCGTGGAAAATTCGGTTCTATTGCTTCCATGCTTTATTCCGACGGTAACAGCGGCTGGGGCGAAGAGTTTGCTTCCAAATCCTACCGCGATTTTATGGACGATCATCTTGAAGATGTGCGGTGGAGCTATATAGACACTCTGTACAAAGATGACGGAAGTGTGATGACCAAAAACGGAATTCAGGTATTTTACATCACCAAATTCTCGTTTCAGGACGGTGATCCCAACCTTTCATCACCCGTTATGTTCCGTTTGGCCGAAATGTACCTCAACAGAGCGGAAGCATATGCGCAAAAGGGCAATACGGCTGCCGCCTTGCAGGATGTAAACGAAATAAGAAAAAACAGGGGGCTCGAAAATGCACTTTATACCGAAGTGCCGGCCGGAAAAACCATTATTGACGTTGTGCTTGATGAAAGAAGAAGGGAACTTGCTTTTGAAGCTAACCGGCTTTTCGACCTGCTCAGGTACAAAAAAGATATTGCAAGGAATTATTGGGGATACCACATTATCGGTTTAACACCGGCCGATATCGACCTTTCGACACCGCCAACAGGTTACGATAATCTGGTAATACCGTGGAACAGTACAAAGGTTCAATATTATATCCCCGTGGATGAAATATTGGCAAACCCGTTATGCGAACAAAATCCTTAATTCAAATAAATTATTTATTAACTTAAAATTTTAGTGTTATGAGAAATCGAAATTTATTAATCGTTGCCCTGTTTGCAGTTGCAATAGGCACATTCTTTGCTTCCTGTAAAAAGGAAAACAAACCGGAACCCATTACGGGTGAGGCATTGTTCAGCTATGTGGCTGACGGAAAAACCGTAACCTTTACAAACGAATCAACCGTTTCGGGTACGGTAACCTATCTGTGGGATTTTGGTGATGACCAGACATCCACCGAAAAAGATCCCGTTCACACCTATGAGTTCAAAGGTGAATACACGGTTACTTTGACCGTTACCGACGAGCAGGGTGGAGAACACACTGTTTCCACAAAAATTAAAGTGGACAAAAAGAACAGAATCGATCTGACCGACAATTCGTTGGACGACTGGAACGCCGTAACCGAAGACAAATTTATTGTTTCTTTGGGCGACAATACCGGCGTGGTTAAAGCAGCCAAATACGATTACGATGCCGATATGGTTTATGCCTATATCGAATTTGAAGGTAATCTGGAAGACGTTACCCAGTATGATATCTTTATGGACTTTGATAATGACAGTACAACAGGATTTACATCGTACTTGTGGCCAGCTTCGGGCGGCGATTACCTTGTGGAAATTGCTCCTTTTACAGGTGAAGCACAGGAACTGGGTGCTTACAAATTTATCGGCGTTGACGGAACCGAAGACTGGAACTGGGAGTTTGAAGACCTTGGCGACGGCGCTATTGTTATCGGAACCATGAAACAGGTAGGAAACAATGTAGCCTGCGAACTGGGCTTTTCAAGAAGCAAAATCGCCGGGTTGGCAAACGATATGGTTGGCTTCGGAACATTTATCAGCGATGCCGACTGGGCTGAAATAGGATTTGCACCCGATGCCACGGAAGAAGGCGGAGCACATAAAGGTTACTTTGTTCTTGATATGAGATAAAAAATTACCGGTGCCGTATTGCCGGAACTTTACAAAGGCTAATAAACCGACCGCCATCAGGTTCCGGTAACGGCTTACGGATACTTCACTGTTTAATACAGGTTAAGCATATTTTACAATAATTACTACACGGGCAGGAACAGATTGAAAAGGAAGCGAGCATGATTGTAATTGGAAAAGATATCTGTTCCTGCCCTTTCTTAATATCTTTAATAAACTGAAATGAAACATTCCATAATTGCTTTTCTGCTGTTTTTCCTCGCAAATACACTTTGTTTCCCCCAAAACAAAACTTTTGTTTTTAATGAGGACACAACCGATTTCACAAACCCCGGACGCGGATTTTATCATGTAGCCGATGTTGTTAACGAAAACGATATCGCCCGTTATAAAGATGACGGAATAAGTATTGTTTTTAAAACGTACGATTTAAATGATTTTAAAAACGGTGAGATATCGGCTGCATTCCTTAGAAGAATGGTGGGTGATTTTGATATTTTCAGAAGAACGGGAGTAAAAGCGGTTATTCGTTTCAGCTATACCGAAAAGACAACACCACCTTACGGCGATGCACCTCTCGGCATCGTATTGAACCACATACAACAATTAAAACCCGTTTTAAGAGACAACAAAGATGTAATTCTCGTATTACAGGCCGGATTTATCGGCGCTTGGGGCGAATGGTATTATACCGATTATTTCTCGCAATCGCCGGGAATAATTACACCCCAAAACTGGGCCGACAGAAGAACGCTTACCGATTCGCTGCTCGAAATGATGCCTGCCGACAGAATGGTTCAGGTTAGAACACCTTATTACAAAAAACATCTGCTTCAAATGGAAGATTATACCCCTGTTACCATTGAACAGGCATATTCGTCCGGGTACATTGCCCGCCTGGCACATCACAACGACTGTTTTGTGTCGAGCAACAGCGATGTGGGTACTTACAAAGATACAACGGTGGAAAAACCTTATCTTCACGACGATACCAAATTCACAATTATCGGCGGCGAAACCTGTGCACAATGTGCTTATTCGCACTGCGAAAATGCATTAAAAGAATTAAAAAGATTTCATTGGACTTTTCTTAACCGCGATTACCATACCGGTGTTATTTCCGACTGGATTGAAGAGGGATGTTATCCCGAGGTTCAAAAAAAACTGGGATACCGCTACCGCATGCTTTCGGCAACGGCAAACGAACAGGTGAAACCGGGCGGAACCCTGAATCTGACACTTCAAATAATAAACGACGGATGGGCAAATCCTACTAATCCGCAACAATTGAACTGGATTCTTGAAAATACAAATACGTATGAGCGTTTTGTTTTGAAAACAGATGACGATGTAAGGTTATGGCCGTTGGACGACACCGTTACACTGAACCTTACCGCCGGTATTCCCGATAGTGTGGTTGCGGGACAATACACCGTAAATCTGCAAATAACCGATGCGGAACCCGTACTTGCAGGCCGGCCGGAATATTCAATCCGTTTTGCCAATACGGATACCTGGGACAGTATTAACGGTCAAAATAAGATAATCGAAATATCCGTTGATAACAATGCCGGTGGTGAGCCGTATAACGGAACCGACTGGTTTGAAGCAACAAACCTGATTGCAGGAAGCGCCCCGCTTATTAAATACAGAAATGCCGGTGAAACGACTGTAATTTACTGGAATAAAAATGAGAACAATGCTCAATCGGTAACGGTTTTGCAGCGTTCCGTAAACAACAGTGACTTTTCAACCGTTTGCAAATCGAAAAACAGCAGGATTGCCTTTACGGATATTTCCGGTTTAAACAACCTTTATCAATACAGAATAAGATATGAAACCGGCAGGGAAGTTTCGCCCTGGTCTGCCGTTGTTACGGTTCAGCCCGAAGCTGTTGAAAACAGGTTTGTTACCATTGATGTTGACGGACAAAGCGACGACTGGAACAGCATTGAACCCGTAATTACCGGAACCGTTTCGGGTGAACTTGCCGCGTTACGGTTTTTTAATAACGAAGAGAAGCTGTTTTTTTCATTGGAATCGCCTGTTGAGAATTATGAAATTGAGCTAAAAAACCTTTCGGGAAACCGGTTTGTCATCCGGGCGGATTCATTGCTTCAAATTCAGGACGAAGGCACGGTTTTCATAAAAAAAATTATCACAGCTTCCTCCGGCGGATTTATTGAAAGAGTATTGGACATAAAGGATGTTGAACCCGGGTTAACAAGCGGGATTTATGTAAAATGCTTTCAAAACGGAATACCGGTGTGGCAACCCGAAGCATATGTCTTTTATCTCAACTATCCCATTCTTGCCCCGCCCGCAAATTTCGGACTTGAAGCTTCGCACGAGTTTCCCTGGTCGAGGATAAAAATTAAATGGAAACTGAATTCGTTGGACGACGGATATATTATCGAACGCTCTGAAAACGACAGCCTCCATTTTGAGAAAATTGCCGAAATAACAGGTTCCAATTATTACCTCGACAACAACTTAGACAGCTCGGTAACCTATTATTACAGAATGTTTTCGTATAGCGGTTTGTCGCGTTCGCCCTATACAAATACAGCATGGATGCAACCGGGACACCCTTCGGCTGTAAGCAATCCCAAAGCCGGAAATATATCTGTCACCATCCAGCCTGTGCCCGTTGTATCGGAAGCCGCAATTGTAATCAATCAGGGGTTTGACGATTTGGTGGAGATTAAACTCTTTTCCATTGCCGGAAAACAGGTAAAAAACATATACAACGGAATGGTGAACGGCAGAAAGATTGTGCCGTTTCATAAAAATTCGTTGGCCGGCGGTCTCTATTATCTCAGGATAAAAGGAACAAAATATGAATTGACAAAAAAAATAGTTATCAAATAGCAATAATTATGGCAGTAAAAAAACCGTGGTTGCTTTATGCATTGACAACAACACTTTTCTGGGGTGTGTGGGGTGCGTTATCCGAAACCTCACAATATCCCGGAACCGTTATTTACATCATTTGGGCTGTGGTAATGATTTTGCCCGCTTTGGTGGCATTGAAAAATATAAACTGGAATCCTGGTTTTGATAAAATGTCCGTTTTGTACGGTTCCGTTATCGGATTTCTCGGTGCGGGCGGCCAGATGGTTCTTTTTACGGGTGCCATTGCCAATGGGCCGGCTTACCTGATTTTCCCCATTATCTCCTTGTCACCGGTTATCACAATATTGCTCTCACTGGTTTTTTTAAAGGAAAAAGCAAGTGTGAGGGGCTGGATAGGGATTTTGCTTGCCGTTTTTGCCATTCCGTTTTTGTCGTGGCAGGATGATACCGGAAGTACGGCAACCGGAATCGCGTGGCTTGTTTTTGCGCTAATAGTCTTTTTTGCCTGGGGGGCGCAGGCATTTTTTATGAAACTGGCCAACAACAGGATGCGTGCCGAAAGCATTTTCTTTTACATGACAGTTACGGGACTGCTGCTGGCACCCGTGGCCTGGTTTATGACAGGACACGAACAAATGCAGGAAATCAGCTGGAATCCGGAAGCGGTTTCCTATACCGGATTAATCCAGATTTTAAATGCCGTGGGTGCGCTTACCATTGTTTATGCATTCCGCTATGGCAAGGCCATAATCGTCAGTCCGTTGACCAACGCGGTTTCGCCGGTAATTACGGTGATTATTTCGCTTGTTTTATACAGTACCATGCCCTCCAATCCGGTGTTGGCAGGTATGATTTTGTCTGTTATTTCGATGTTTATTCTTGCTTTTGAGTAAGGGATGATTTTGGCGGTAACCTCATTGTTTGTTTTTTTGTTTTATTTTTTAGGCTTAAAATTGGAAGTCAACTTGCTTTTTTAGGCCTGATTTTGGAAGTTTAGTTGCTTTATTAAGCCTAATTTAGTAAAGTTGTATAAAAGAACACTTGAAAGCATAATAACAGGCCAGTTGACAAAGAAAGAAATAATTCTGATATACGGCGCCAGACAAACGGGAAAGTCCACATTATTAAAAATGCTATCTGAAAAACCGGAAAGTTTTAAAATCTTTAATTGTGAGCAATCTGATGTTTATGAGGCTTTAACAGAGAAAAACTTTTCGAAAACAGAAACGATGTTCGACGGGGTGAAAATCATTGCTTTGGATGAAGCGCAAACTATTCCCGAAATCGGTAAAATCCTCAAATTATTGTATGATGATGACAGGATGAATTATAAGATTATTGCAACCGGTTCAAGCAGTTTTGAATTGTCGAACAGAGCAGGAGAACCGTTAACGGGAAGAAACATCAGTTTTACTTTGTATCCGCTTTCAATCAATGAGATAAGCGAACACAACGGTTGGCTCAACACCATTGAAAAGTTAAATGATCTGCTGATTTTCGGTTCTTATCCGGGTATTATCGAATTAAATGCCACGGAAAAAAGAGAGAAATTGCTGTCGTTAAGCAGCGATTACCTTTTTAAGGATATATTCAAATTTGAACAAATACGTAATTCCGAGGTATTGAGAAAACTTATCAAAGCGCTGGCATTACAACTTGGTAATCTCGTTTCTTACCAGGAGCTTGCCACACTGACAGGTGTTGCCAAACAAACGGTCGAACGCTATCTTGATTTATTGGAAAAGAGTTTTATTGTTTACAAATTAGGGTCATTTAGCGGTCATTTAAGAAATGAACTGCGTAAAAGAAACAAGTATTATTTTTACGATACCGGAATTAGAAATGCTGTCATAAACAATTTTTCAGACATAACCGGCAGAGTTGATACGGGAGCTCTTTGGGAGAACTTTTGCATTAATGAGATTATTAAAAAAGACCAGTACGAGCGTATCTATTCGAATTTCTATTTTTGGCGCACTTATAACGGCGCTGAAGTGGATTTGGTAAAAGAGGTTGATGGAAAAATAACGGCTTACGAATTTAAATGGAGCAGTAAACGGAAACCTAAAATACCAATGAGCTTCTCGGAAAAATATAATGTATCCGAATATACCGTATTAAGTCCAAAAGACCTTTATTTACTGCGATAAAACCCTTTTGAAGCAATTTAATTTGGCATATCTGTCGGGGGGGGTAATACAGGCTAAACTCTGTTTTTATAAATAATGTACATTTGTCGCTTTATTTTTAATAAAAAATTAAAAAATGGGTATCAAAGGAAGAATTACGTTGATGAATTTCCTCCAGTTTTTTGTTTGGGGGGCATGGTTGCTTTCATTCGGGAAATATCTCGGTGTAACGCTGCATTTCAGGGGCGAACAGATCGGCGCTATTTTCATGACTTTGGGTATAGCCTCACTGTTTATGCCCGGCGTTATGGGTGTTATTGCCGACCGCTGGCTGAGTGCCAACAAACTTTATGCAATCACACACATTCTGGGAGCTTTTCTACTGTATCTCGCTGCACAACAAACACAATACGACGGGCTTTACATTGTAATGTTGCTCTACCTGATGCTGTACATGCCCACCATTGCACTAGACAATACCGTATCTTACTGTCTGCTCGAAAAAGAGGGTTACGACATTGTAAAAACATTCCCACCCATCCGCGTCTGGGGTACGGTAGGCTTTATTACCGCCGTGTGGATTATCGATCTGCTGGGTTGGGGGCTGAGCAACTACCAGCTCTATTTTTCCGCTGCATTCTCATTGATTTTGGGACTCTATTCCCTTACCCTGCCCAATTGCGGTATTGAAAAAACAGGAGAAAAGAAAACTCTTGCCCAGTCTATGGGCCTTGATGCACTGGTACTGTTTAAGAACGGCAAAATGGCCATTTTCTTCATCTTTTCAATGTTGCTGGGAGCCGCTTTGCAAATCACCAACATGTGGGGTGAGGCCTTTCTGCACGATTTCGGAAAAATTGCCCAATACAAAGATTCGTTTGCCGTAACCCACAACGGAATACTGATGTCGGTTTCCCAGATGTCGGAAACCCTTTTCATCCTAACCATTCCCTTTTTCCTGAAAAAATTCGGAATTAAAAAAGTGATGTTAATGAGTATGTTCGCATGGGTATTCCGGTTCGGCTTGTTCGGTATCGGCTCCCCCGAAGGAATCGGCCTGGGATTTCTGATTCTTTCCATGATTATCTACGGTATGGCATTCGATTTCTTTAATATCTCCGGCTCTTTATTCGTAGAAATAGAGGCAGAACCTAAAATACGTGCCAGTGCACAAGGGCTGTTTATGATTATGACCAACGGATTTGGAGCCATGATAGGTGCATACGGAAGCGGTGTAATTATTGATATGCTCACTAATAATGGCAACAAAAACTGGCAGGATATCTGGTTCATCTTTTCGACTTATGCTTTGGTTATTGCTATTCTGTTTATGATTTTCTTTAAATACAAACACAACCCCGAAGCTGTTACCAATGTAAAGCATTAATTTTAAATAAAAAATCTTCAACGTGGTGTCAAAGTGGGACAATATTTTTAAACTTCGTGTGGGATTTCTTTATAAATTGCATCCCCTAAATTCAAAACATATATAGAAATGATAAATAACTTACCTGCCAATACCGTTGAACGTTTAAGTTTATACCGTAGGGCATTATTGAATTATCCTGTGGAAAAAAAACCGCACATACATTCACATCAACTGGCACATCTTTTAAAGATAAATCCGGCTCATGTACGGCGCGATTTGATGCTTATCGGTTTTACCGGTGATATCCATAAAGGATATTACATTCCCGATATGATTGAGGAAATAGGAAAGGCAATTGACTGTACCAGAACCGTTAAGATTGCTTTTATCGGTATCGGTGACCTGGGCAGAACCGTTGCAGAGTATTTCAACAACGAAAATACAAAAATAAAAATTGCTGCTACCTTCAGATTAAGCGAAGAGCCCGAGCACCAGTTCAGCGATGTAAAATGTTACAATATTTCCAGAATAAAAGATGTGATTAAAAAAGAGAATATTGAACTGGTAGTTATTGCCGTTCCACCGGATTTTGCAGAGACAATTTCGAAAACACTGGTGCAGGCCGGTGTCAAAGGCATCTTGAATTTTACATCGGTCCACCTTCAGGTACCCAAAGATGTTTATGTTGAGAATTATGACATGATCAACAAACTGGAAAAACTGGCATATTTTACCCATAAGGATAACTGCCCGACGGAGTAAAATACTTTTTCCTTTCAATCAACTTTTTTAAAGGCTTATCATACAGGCAGAAATAGTTAAAATTTCCCCGCTTGTATTATTAAATGGTAAATTCCGTGTTCTAATAATTTTTTTAAACGATTGGGTTTATAGTTGCCTGCCTTCAAGCATAGTAATCTACCGCTTCCATCTTTGCCGCTGTTTCCATTCTAAATTCTAATATCTGACATCTTATATCTGACATCATAATGCAGTTTGTTGCGGAAAAAATCGGGAAATAAGAAAAAAGCACCGTACGAAGTTTTGCAGAGTACGGTACTTTTGATATTTTGCCTTTTAAAACAATTCTGAATATCTATTCCTCATCAAGGTCTATGGGCACTTCAAGGCTTTTGTTGTACATCGACATGGCTTTCAGGCTCATACCCATGCTGGAGAATCCGCCGTCGTGATACAGATTTTGCATGGTAACCTTTTTGGTAAGATCTGAAAACATAACAACGCAATAGTCGGCACACTCTTCAGCCGATGCATTGCCCAACGGCGACATACGGTCGGTAAAGTCCATTAGTCCGTCAATACCTTTTACTCCCGATCCGGCAGTAGTTTTGGTGGGCGATTGTGAAATGGTATTTACCCTGACCTTGCGTTCACGTCCGTAAATATACCCGAAACTGCGTGCAATGGATTCCAGCAGGGCTTTGGCATCTGCCATGTCGTTGTAACCGTAAAGCACCCTTTGTGCAGCAATGTAGGAAAGGGCGAGAACCGAACCCCATTCGTTGATGGCATCCAGTTTGTAAGCTACCTGCAGCATTTTGTGAAACGAAATGGCAGAGATATCCAGTGTTTTTTGCAGGTAATTATAATTCAGGTCGTTATAAACTCTTTTTTTCCGAACATTCAACGACATTCCAATGGAGTGCAACACAAAATCGATCTTACCACCCAACACTTTCATGGATGTTTCAAACACATTAATAAGGTCGTCCACCGAGGTGGCGTCAGCGGGAATTACCTCCGCACCGGTCTTCTTCGAAAGTTCGTCCAACTCTCCAAACCGCAATGCGGTAGGTGTGTTGCTTAATGTAAATATTGCTCCCTCTTCGTGTGCTTTTTCGGCAACTTTCCAGGCAATGGATTTATGATCAAGGGCACCGAAGATAATGCCCCGTTTGCCTTTTAATAAATTGTATGCCATAAACAGGTTGTTTTAATATTTATGCAGCGGCAAAATTAGAATAATTTTTATTCAGTCCAAACAAACCTGAAAAGCGGCATTAAGAAGTTATCGGTATCGATAATTATTTATTAATCAAGCAGTTTCTCTTTATTTAAAATTTTCTCAACAAAAACCTTGTCCAAATCAAGATAATCGGCAATCTGATTAATAGTAAACCCTGCTTTTGTAAAAAGTTTTACGATTACCTCTTTTTCCTTTTCATAAAGTCCTTTTTGAAGCCCTTTTTGCAGCCCTTCTCTTAATCCTTGTTTCCTGCCTTTTTCTTCAAGTTGCATTGCTATGGTCATGGCTATGTTTCCTCCTTTTTCGGTTATGGTTTCTATCTCTTTTGTTATTTCTTTGTATCCTTTTTCAATATTACTGAACAAATAATAAAATGTTGCCGTAAAAAATTGTTCACC
>JALVZH010000324.1 GCA_027022105.1 Bacteroidales bacterium
CGTTTCATGTTTTAGGTCGCTTGATTGAAAACCCTCAAAGGTGTCAAACAGGTGGAAAGTTCTTTTTGAATCCATCAGATGTAATAAATAGGCTGAATCACCTTTGTAAACACCAAGTTCGACAAAGGCACCGGGTACCTTCTCTTTTTTCAACCTTTCTACCTGAAACCAGAAATTGAAAAACCGTACTTTGTCAGGATAGCTTTTTTCCAGCTTTCGCAGCGCTTTGGAAATCCTGCCTGTTTTTACACTGTGTTGGTAATCTTTGGGTTGATAGTTTTTATCAAACAAAACCGACCAAACATAATAAATCAGGTAAAACAGGATGATTCCCAGTAAAACGGCCTGCACTATTTGGTAAAGGGTTATTTGCATGTAATTTGTTTTAATGCTTTGATTCTAAATAACTAAAGTTGGAATTCTATTCAAGGTCAATGATAATACGCAGGTTGTCCAAAACATTTTCAGCTATTTCCTTTGGTAACTTACCCGTTTTTCTAACAAGCCTTTTGTTGTCGATTGCTCTAAGCTGATCAATCATAATATCGCAATCCTGATGCAGATTGGCCATTCCGGCTTTAAGATGTACCCTTAAAATCTCCGATTCTTTTTTAACATTGGTTGTAATGGGGCAAATAATTGTTGACGGGTGGTTTGCTTTATTCAACAGGTTGGTTTGTACTACTAAAACAGGCCTTGTTTTACCCGGTTCAGTTCCGATTTTCGGATTTAAGTCGGCAATCCAGATATCGAATTGTTTAACCGTCATGATCAACCTCCTCAAACTCTTTCAAAACTTTCAAAGAATCATCTTTTACCAGCTCCGATTCAGCTTTAAGTTTTTTTTCGAGCAACAATCGTTTTTGTAACCTGTTATAATAGGCAATGGCTTCATTTATGTATCTGTTGCGTGGTTTCTTAATGCTGGAAAGAATCTTTTCTGTTTCGCCAAAAACAGTGTCATCGATTTTTAATGATATGTTTTTCATGGGTATTAATATTTGATACCGCAAAGGTATATCAAAAAAGTATATATTCCAAGTAATGTCAAACCACTTCCGCTACCACAAAGGTGCTTCCTCCCACAAAAACCAAATCACGGGGGCGGGCATTGTTAAAGGCTGAGCTGAAAGCCCTGTCAACCGAACTGTACGACAGGCCTGTTAATCCCATCTCTTCTGCCTTTTGTTGCAGGATTTCGGCATCCATTCCGCGGGGAATGTCGGGTTTGCAAAAATAGTAAGTGGCATTTCGGGGTAGCAGTGCCAGTATCTTTTCCGGCTCCTTGTCGTTAACCATACCAAAAACAAAATGGAGATGGTCGAAAGTTGTGGACATAATTTGCTGAACCACCGCTTTGATTCCCTCTTCGTTGTGGCCGGTGTCGCAAACAGTTAACGGGTTGGTGTCGAGTACATACCAACGGCCTATAAACCCCGTGTTTTTGTGCAGGTATTCAATGCCTTCTCGTATGTGGCCGGGTTCAACAACCATGTTGTTTGATGTTGCTAAAACTTCGATGGCCATTAAAGCGGTGGCAATGTTTTCCTGTTGATAATTTCCCAGCAGGGGTGAGTTAACCTCTTCGAGGAAAATTTCATTGTTTTTCCAGATGTCGATAAATTGTTCATCCGGTTTAAGGCTTTGCAACAGCTTTATGTCGTAATGTTCCTCGGCATAATGGAGGGTTGAGCCGGTTTCGGCAGCCTTTTTTTCAAAGACTTCTTTGGTTTCATACTGACTTCTGCCAATAACTACCGGGACATATGCTTTGATGTTTTCCGG
>JALVZH010000325.1 GCA_027022105.1 Bacteroidales bacterium
TTTTCCATTGGCTTTTATTGAAATGGGGTTGGTATATGCAATGAATATTTTAATCATCATTATAATGAAAAGAGACCTTGAAAAAGAAAATATCAAATCATTACCAATTTTGATAATCACACTCTTATATAGCTTCATAGGCGTAATATTCTTTTTATTAGTAACGCTACAAAATAAATTGACTTTAAAAAATAAAATGATATGACAGAATTATTAAAAAAACTAAACAAATACATAATACTATTGATTATTTCAGCATTGTTTGGAATGCCATGGATTTATTTGAAATATTACCTGTTTGATTATAATGGACCTGATTCGATTATTGAATCAATTCCCACGATTATTAACTATTTAATCAAATTGATTGTAATCGTTTTATTAATCATTGACTTCAGAAAAGAAAAGTTGAAGAATATTATTATAACTTGCATTGCTGCATTATTTTATCCTCTTCTTGGAATTGTAATTTATGCAATTTTATTGATAGATAACGAAAAAGTGCCGGAACACAACCAAGAGTAAAACAAAAATATCCATACGTTTTTTTAACCACAGAGAGCTTCGTGCTGTTTAGGAAGAAAAAACGCCAGATGGTAGCTTTCGGTATTGGATATTGTGGCAGTACTTACATATCTAAAAAGTTTTCGACCTTTCCGGTCTCCACCCGCAAGTTCCGCCGCGACCGGAAAGGTCACTTCACTCAGCACCCTCTGAACTTTTGAACACGTGTCTGCCTCCGGCTGATCAAAAACCCACATAATACATCAAACATCAAAAATATCACATTCAAAATCCAACTATCTTTGCCCGAACACACGAAAACAACAAAAATTCTGTTATACACAACATATGTTTGAGAAAATAAGAGATTATTTCAGGAATTATTTCAAAAAGAAGAGCCTTTTCAGCATCATTACCGATGTTATATTCATCGTTTTAGTGGTTTTGCTTGTTATTCCCGGCACACGGAAAGAAGTTTCGGCACTGTTTATCAAGCTGACATCCCTGCCGCCTTCCACCCTCGACAAAGACGAGCAATACACCATTGATGCCCGCACCCTGCAATGGAACCTGACCGACCTCGACGGCAATACGTTTACCTTCGGCCAAATGCTCGACAAGCCTGTATTGCTCAACATATGGGCTACCTGGTGTCCGCCCTGCATTGCCGAACTCCCGGGGTTGATTGATTTGAAGAATGAGTACGACAACAAGGCCAATTTCCTGTTTGTAACCGATGAGCCGCCCGGAAAAGTGAAGGCTTTTTTACAAAAACACGGCTATTCCACAAATGGCTTTTACCTGTCGCGCAGTGTGCCGGCAGATTTTGCTACCCGCAGCATTCCTGCATCATACATTATTTCGCGTGATAAACGGGTTGTTTTGAAGAAAAAAGGTGCCGCAAGGTGGAATTCGGGAACAGTAAAACGATTGTTGGATAAACTAAACGAGTAATCTTTTAAATATGATTAATAATAAGATGATTAAGATAAAATATTGTAAATCAGGAAATGAATTCCATTATTCCCCTCCTTGGAGGGGTAGGGGTGGGTTTTTAAAAAAAGATATTTATTTTCTGATTTACAATATTTTATCGTGATTTAAATTATTTTGATTTCATACAACTTTATTATCTTTGCCCTGAAATAGAAAATATCCCGTAAATATGAAAAAGACATTTTTATTGATAGCAATACTTCTGGTAACAGGCTCTTTTGCAGCTGTTAACGCCCAGATCATCAGCGAAAGCGCAAAAAGAAAAATAACGGTAGGGGTGGATGTTTTTACCGATATTTGGATGAACACCCCCGATGATATGAAGTTGCGGACAATTAACCAAGGCTCCAACGTGTTTTTGCAGTATAATTTTGTGCTCGATAAAAACAATCGCATAAGTTTCGGCGCCGGCGTGGGACTTGATAACCACAACCTTTATTCAAACACACGTATCGACAATTTAAAAGCCGATACCATTTCGTTTATACCCATTGCTGACGATGTTGAATACAAAAGAAGCAAAATAAACCTCGTTACTGTTACCGCACCTCTCGAATTGAAATTCAGGTGGAAAAGCGGTATAAAGGTAAGTGCCGGAATTAAACTGGGCTATATAATTGACAGCAAAGAAAAATACGTTGCCCGTCCCGACGGCAAAGGTGTACCCAAGGTAAATGAAAAGAAAAAGGGAATCTATCAATTGGAAAACATTACTTTCGGACCCACTTTGCGCATCGGTTATAAATTCATCAATATTTACGGCTACTATCAGGTTACCAAACCGTTCCGTCTGGGTCACGGCCCGCAGCTTTATCCCGTTTCGGTTGGGATTACCATTACGCCGTTTTAATTGCGCCGTTTAAAATTCTTCTTTTTGGAATAACGCTTCCCGTTTTTTCTTCCCTTTCCGGGTTTGCGGAATCCTCTGCCCGAAGGTTTGCCGGTTTTCCAATTCGGCCCTTCGCCCAGCGCTGCCGGCAGCGGAAGTTTCATCACTTCGGAACCGATTAAAGCTTCAATCCGGCTGAATTTATACATGTCATCGGGATTGATAAGGGTGATGGCCAATCCCGAAGTGGCAGCCCGTGCGGTACGACCTACGCGGTGCACGTAATCTTCCGCATCGCCCGGAACATCAAAGTTAATGACAATGTCGATGTCTTTAATATCAATGCCGCGGCTCAAAACATCGGTAGCCACCAGAATTCGCGTTTTCTTCGACCTGAATCCGAGCAGCACCTCCTCTCTCTTTGCCTGATCGTAATCCGATGAGATACCCGCTACAGATGTGGTCTTGTTTTTGAGTGCCCTTACAATTTCCCCTACTTTTTGCTTTGTGGAAGAAAAAATAAGAATGCTTTTAACCTCGGGTTTGTCTTCAATAAGTGATTTTATCAAAGGTATTTTCTGGCTGTTGTAAGTTAAATAGGCCGCCTGCAATACCCCTTCCGCCGGTTTCGATAAGCCGATGGTAATTTCTTCGGGGTTATACAGCACATTGGAAGCCAACTGTCTGATTTTCGGCGGCATGGTAGCACTGAACATCAATGTTTGCCGCTTTTTGGGCAGGTAGGTAATGATTTTTTGTATGTCGTCGAAAAAGCCCATATCCAGCATCCTGTCGGCTTCGTCCAAAATAAGGTATTTCAGATGTTCGAATTTCACATATCCCATATTCAGGTGGGAAATAAGTTTGCCCGGGGTAGCCACAATGATTTCCGTACCTTCGGTCAATGCCTTTTTCTGCTGGTCCCACGATAAGCCGTCACCGCCGCCATAAATGGCTATGGATTCTACATGCGTAAAGTAGGAAAAGCCCTGTATTTGCTGGTCTATCTGCAAAGCAAGCTCGCGTGTGGGAACAATAATAAGGGTGCTGGTTCCCCGGTGCTTTTCGTTCAGCAGACTGTTGAGAACCGGCAGAATGAATGCAGCCGTTTTTCCGGTTCCGGTTTGTGCGCAGGCTATAAGGTCTTTCCCGTTCATAATTGCGGGAATGGCTTTTTCCTGAATTTCGGTGGCTTCTTTAAAGCCCATATATGAAAGCCCTTCAAGAACAGGCTCTTGTAAATTTAATTCTTTAAATGTCATGTGTTGTTTTTGGTGAAAAAGCAAAGTGCTTTTTATTCATATTTCTTAACTTCGACCTCATCTTTCAGTATCATCAGTCCGAAACGTGCTAAAGCTTCAAAATCGTTAACCGACGGATAGAGGGCTAAGGGTGCAAGTTTGCCGATGCGTCGTTTTACATTTTCCAGAAAACGTTCGCTGTCGAAAATCATGCCTGTGAGGATAATGGCGTCAATCTCTCCTTCGAGGGTTGCATAGTGCGAGGCAATCTCTTTGGAAACCGCATAAGCCAGGGCAGAAGAGATAAACCGTGCTTTTTCATCTCCTTCGGCAATCATTTTATTGATTACATTCAGATTATCGGTACCGAGATAAGCCACATATCCGCCTTTTTTGGTAATCATCTCCATAATCTCCTCTTCGGTATATTGGCCGCTGAAACAGAAACGTACCAACTGACCCACGGGCAGGGTTCCGGTACGCTTTATGGAAAATGGTCCTCCGCCGTCGAAAGCCTGGTTAACATCTACCACCCGCCCTTTTTTGTGTGCGCCTATGGAAATACCACCGCTGCCTATGTGGCAAACAATCAGATTCAACTCATCGTAATTTTTGTTTTGCGATTTGGCATACTTGCAGGCCACATGTTTGTGGTTCAGTGCATGGAAGATGGATTTTCGTTCGAACAGCGGGTGGCCTGTAACCCTTGCCAAATCGTCAAGCTCGTCAACCACCACGGGATTGACCATGTAGGCGTTCACCCCGAGCTCTTTGGCAATATCGTAGGCAATTAATCCGCCGAGGTTAGTTTCGTGCATGCCCATTACCCCCACGGTGAGGTCGTGAACCATGGCGTCGTCAATAAGATACACACCCTGCGATACCGGTTTTACCATACCGCTTCTTCCCATTACCAGCCCGATGTTATCCAAAGGAATTTCGTTTTGTTTCAGCTCGTTCATCACAAGTTCTTTCCGCCAATCTTTCTGACCGGGAACGGTTTTAAACCTTGCCAACTCCTCCTCGGAATGTTTAATGGTTTTCAGAAAAGCGGGTTGGCCGCCCCTGTACGTGGCTATTC
The DNA here is from genome assembly GCA_027022105.1 of Bacteroidales bacterium. Classification (GTDB taxonomy): domain Bacteria; phylum Bacteroidota; class Bacteroidia; order Bacteroidales; family F082; genus Sulfidibacterium. Next base: position 4,652 of record JALVZH010000325.1, read on the forward strand.
TTGTTTCATAGGTCTCAGGGTAAATGATGAGAATACATTTTGTTATCATGGCATTAAAATTATGGGTTTTTATAGTTTTTAGAAAGGGTAAAACATTATTACAATTTTCATCTGTTAAAATTACATATTTCTCCTATACTGTCCGCCCACACCGAACAGGGCACCTGTAATTTGCCCTATGGATGCATATTTGGCGGCTTCCATCAGTTCATTGAAAATATTTTTGTTTTCAATAGCGGCGTTTTCCAGTTTTTCCAAATGCTCTGCGGCCTCTTTTTCCCAGGTTTTGTGCAATTGTTCGAGCATATGAATCTGATACTCTTTCTCCTCTTCCGTAGCGCGGATTACCTCACCCGGAATAACCGTATGAGAGCCTTTGTCGGTAAGGAATGTGTTAACCCCTATAATAGGCAGTTTGCCGCTGTGTTTCAGGGTTTCGTAATAGAGCGATTCTTCCTGGATTTTGCTGCGCTGGTACATGGTTTCCATAGCTCCCAAAACGCCGCCCCGTTCCGTCAAACGGTCAAACTCCGCGAGTATGGCCTCTTCCACGAGGTCGGTGAGCTCTTCTATGATGAATGAGCCTTGCAGTGGGTTCTGGTTTTTGGCCAGCCCCAACTCATGGTTGATAATAAGCTGAATGGCAATGGCCCTTCGTACCGACTCTTCGGTAGGCGTGGTGATGGCCTCGTCGTAAGCATTGGTGTGCAACGAATTACAGTTGTCGTAAATGGCATACAATGCCTGAAGTGTGGTTCGTATGTCATTAAAATCGATTTCCTGGGCATGCAGCGAGCGGCCGGATGTCTGAATATGGTATTTCAGTTTTTGCGACCGTTCGTTGGCGTTGTATTTCAGCTTCATGGCTTTGGCCCAGATAAGGCGTGCCACCCTTCCGATAACCGCATACTCCGGATCTTCGCCGTTGGAAAAGAAAAAGGAAAGGTTGGGGGCAAATTTGTTTACATCCATGCCCCGTGCCCGGTAATATTCCACATAGGTAAACCCGTTGGCCAGCGTAAAAGCGAGCTGTGTAATAGGATTGGCACCCGCCTCGGCAATGTGGTATCCCGAAATGGAAACGCTGTAAAAATTACGCACATTATTGTCAATAAAATACTCCTGAATGTCTCCCATCAGTTTCAGTGAGAAATCGGTGGAAAAGATACAGGTGTTTTGTGCCTGATCCTCTTTCAGGATATCGGCCTGAACCGTTCCGCGCACTTTGCTCAGGGTATCTTTTTTAATTTTTTCGTAAACATCTTTGGGCAGAACCATATCGCCGGTAACACCCAACAGCATGAGTCCGAGCCCGTCGTTTCCTTCGGGAAGTTTTCCCTGGTATCTCGGACGTTCGGTTCCTTTTTCGCGGTAAATCTCATCAATAATCTGCTGAACCTCTTTTTCCAGTCCGTTTTCTTTAATGTAAAGTTCGCACTGCTGGTCAATGGCGGCATTCATAAAATAGGCAACCATGGTGGGTGCAGGGC
>JALVZH010000326.1 GCA_027022105.1 Bacteroidales bacterium
ATTACAACTTTTCTTATTTTTGAAGAAAGATCACTGAAAATTTCAGGGTTATTAGTAGTTTTTTCGTTTTCTGTTGATTTACCTGATCTGTCATTCATTTTTATCGGTTTTTAATGAAATGATTATGAATATTATGGTAATTTTATTTTGTAGTAAATTTTCTTTTTTTTTGTAATAAAAGAAAAAGGGAATATCCTAAATTATTAACAGAAAAAAGTTAATAATTAAAAAACAGAAAAAAGTTTACTTCAACTTATAAAACACCGACAACACCAGCACATCGTTAAACTGGCCGTAGCCCCAAAACCGCCAGACATCGCCTGTCCGGTTTTCTTTTCTGATATTAAAAAGCGAATTGTTTGTTCTGAAATCGGCGCCCCAGCGGTCGTTAAAGTCGAAACGGATACCCGCATTTATTTGCAGGGTAACCGATGCTGGCGGATTATCGGAATAGGCGGGATAGTAGTCAATTTTTTCGTCATATCCCACGAGAAAGCCGGCGGAAGGCCCTGCCAGCACGGTAAAGCGGTTTATTTTGTACAAAACCAAAAGTGGCAATTCAACATAATTAACGCGGAATAAATAGGAAGAGTAATCAAGCGAATCGGGATTTTTACGGCTGCCTTTTTGAAAATAGGTCAATTCCATCTGCAACGTAAAGCGTTCACTAACGTCCAACGAAACATAACCGCCGCCGTAAAGACCGGCTTTGTTGTATCCCGAATAGGTGTCTCCCGCCACCTGCGATGCGGCAAAACCTGCGGTAAGCCCCCCGTGAAACTGTTGCGCCATAAGCGCCACAGGGATAAAAAAAAGAAAAACAATGAATACCGTCAGCTTTTTATTTTTCACGGTAAATCATTTTGTTGGCAACCGAAATCAGTGTAGTAAGTCTTTCACGCGGTACAGAGATGTTTTCCAGACATTCCAGAGCTTTTTCAAGATATCCGTCAATTACTTTTTGCACCTCTTCTTTTACTTTCAGTTTGTTAAAAACGGCGGTTACCTTTTCTATTTTCTCTTTTTCGGGGACCTGCTGTCCGCCGTAAAGGTCGAGCAAAAGCTGTTTGTCTTGTCCGTCAGCCTGTTGCAGTGCATAAAGATAAAGGTATGTTTTTTTGTTGGTTACAATATCGCCGCCGGTTTTTTTGCCGAATACCGCTTCATTGCCGAAGGTGTCCAGCAGGTCGTCCTGAATTTGAAAGCCTATACCGAGATTTAACCCGAAATTGTAAAGGTGTTCCGCATCTTTTTTGGATGCCCCTCCGATAACCGCCCCTATTTTGAGGCTGGTGGCAAACAAAACGGCTGTTTTCAGCTTTATCATGTTCAGGTATTCTTCAATGGTTACCTCGTTCCGCTCCTCAAAGTTAAGGTCGAATTGCTGTCCTTCGCATACTTCAATGGCCGTTTGGTTAAACAGGGGTAAAATTACCGGAAGCAGGTGGGTTTCGGCTTGTATGGCATATTGGTATGCCAGTGCGAAAAGAGTGTCGCCTGCTAAAATGGCAATGTTGGGGTTCCATTTTTTATAAACGGTAATTTTTCCTCTTCGCAAGGGTGCATCATCCATAATGTCGTCGTGGATAAGCGTAAAATTGTGAAACAACTCGATGGCAATGGCCTGTGGCAAGGCTTTTTGGTACGGCTGCTCGAACAGTTCGCAAGCCATTAGCGTCATTACCGGACGTATTCGCTTTCCGCCGAAAGAGAGACAATACTGAATGGGTGAATAAAGTTCGCCGGGCGATTTCTCAAATTTCTGCTCTTTTAAGCTCTCCGTGAAATATGAAAACAATTCCTGATACGTATGCATTTATTTTTTCTTCTTTAAAAGATCCAACAAATAGGTTCCGTAACCGCTTTTCTGCAACGGTTGTGCTATCTTTTCAAGCTGGTTGTCATCAATAAATCCGTTGTCCCAGGCAATCTCTTCAATACAACCGATTTTCAGATTCTGGCGTTCCTGGATTACTTCAACAAACTGAGCCGCCTGAATCAGCGAGCCGAAAGTACCCGTATCGAGCCATGCCGTTCCGCGGCTGAGCACTCCCACGCTTAATTTTCCTTCATTCAGGTAATGTTTGTTTACATCGGTAATTTCGTATTCGCCGCGGGCGCTGGGTTTCAGGTTTTTTGCTATCTCCACCACGCTGTTGTCGTAAAAATAGAGTCCGGGAACAGCATAATTTGATTTGGGGTGTTTTGGTTTTTCTTCGATACTGACAGCGCGCATGTTTTCGTCAAACTCCACAACGCCGTACCTTTCAGGGTCTTTTACGTGGTAGGCAAAAACAATTCCGCCGTCGGGATCGGTACTCTGTTTCAACAGTTCGCGCAGGCCCCGGCCGTAAAAAATATTGTCACCCAAAACCAGCGAAACTTTATCGTTGCCGATAAACTCTTCGCCGATTACAAAAGCCTGCGCCAAACCGTTGGGCTCGTGCTGAACGGCATACCGAAAATTACATCCTATGCGTGAGCCGTCGCCCAGCAACAGTTCAAAATTGGGTGTATCGTGAGGGGTGGAAATAATCAAAATATCTCTGATGCCTGCCATTAAAAGAATGGAAAGCGGATAATAAATCATCGGTTTGTCATATACGGGCATAAGCTGCTTGCTTACGGCAAGTGTCAACGGATGAAGTCGTGTTCCCGAACCTCCGGCAAGTATAATTCCTTTCATAATGTTATTGTTTTATTACTGTTTCCCCTTTTCATTATCGTGATGTTGCAAATGTTCCATTTCTTCAATTACCAGCTTGTCCAGCTCAATGTCTTCTTCTTCGTCGAACACCTCCATAAACGGTTCTTTAAATGCCTTGGTAATAGCCCGTTTGTCCATGGTAAGCAAAAGCGAAGGAAGTATAAACAGGTTGGCAAACAGAGCAACCAGCAAGGTGAAAGATACGAGGTAACCCAATGCTTCGGTACCTCCGAACTTCGACAGTGTAAAGATAGAAAATCCGAAGAAAAGAACAATGGCCGAATAGATCATGCTGTAACCCGTTTCCAAAAGTGCCGCCAGTACCGAATCGCGGATTTTCCAGTCGTTAATCTTCAATTGCAGCCGGTAACGCGACAGGAAATGGATGGTATTGTCAACGCTTATCCCCAGTGCAATACTGAATATAAGAATAGTGGAAGGTTTTATGGGAATCCCGAGCAATCCCATCATTCCTGCGGTCATAATCTGCGGAATCAGGTTCGGGATTAACGAAATCAAAATCATCCTGACTGAAGAAAAAATCAGCGACATTAAAATGGTTATGATGATAATGGCCAGTGCAAGGCTTTGGAACAGATTCTTTACCAGATAATTGGTTCCTTTTAAAAAGACAACGCTGGTGCCGGTAAGGTGCACTTCGTATTTGCCGGGCGGAAAGATGGAATCTATTTTGGGCCTCAAGTCTTTAATGATACGTTCTATATCGTTGGTGCCGATGTTGGCCATTTGCACCGAAATACGGGTTATTTGTAGCGACGAGTCCACAAATGCATCCAGAATAGTCTTCTTTTTGCTGTGAAGATTGGGAATATAACTCAGGATAAAATTCTTTTCCTGATTGTTGGGTAACGCATACATCCTGGGGTTGCCCCGGTAAAATGCCTGTTTGGCTGCTTTTACCACCTCTACTACCGAAAGCGGTTTCGAAAACTCGGGATATTTTTCCAGCGTATCCTGCAACCTGTCCAGTTTTCTGATGGTGGAAAGCCTGAGGACACCCTTTTTCTTTTTGGTATCCACCGTTATTTCCAGCGGCATCACACCCTTGAAGTTCTTTTCAAGGAAAATCAAATCGGTATAAAGCTTACTCTTTTTTGAAATGTCATCCACAATATTTCCCGTGGTTTTTAATCGCGTAATACCGTAAATACCAATAAGTACAAAGATAACGGTGAGCACATAAACAACTGTCCGGTAGTTTAATACAATGTACGATACTTTATTGACAACATGAGAGATAGTTCCTTTTTCCAGATGTTTGAAATGCTTGGCTTTGGGTACGGGGAAAAAGCTGAAAAGTACGGGCAGCATAAACAGCGACAAGAGGTAAATAAACAATATGTTGATGGAAGCTACTATTCCGAACTCGACCAGTAAACGGTTTGAAGTGATGATAAATGCTGCAAAACCGGCTGCCGTTGTTGAATTGGTGAGCAGATTGGCATTGCCGATACGCGAAATCATCCGCGAAAGGGCTTTTACCTTGTTGCCGTGTATTCTTATTTCGTTAAGGTATTTATTTAAAAGGAAAATGGAATTTTCGACACCGATAACAATAATCAACGGTGGTAATATTCCTGTTAAAATGGTTATTTTGTACCCCAGCAATACTATGGTTCCCAGCACCCAAATCACGGCAATTACCACTACAATCATGGCAAAAAATACAGCCCTGAACGAACGGAACAGCACAAACAAAAGCAGGGAAGAAATCAGCAACGAAAGAAAAACAAACAGAATCAACTCGTGTTGAATAAGTTGTGAGGTAATGGTTCTGATGTAGGGCAACCCCGAGTATTTTATGTCGATGTTGTGCTTTTCGCCGTAAACGTCAATGGTCTTTTTCACTTTTTCGATTAACGGAATGCGCGCTTTTGAGTTAACCACCGCTTTGTCCAGGGTGATCATCATCATGCTCACATTGGTTTTTCTGTTAAACAGCCGCCCGTCGTACAAAGGCAACGAGTAAAGCACTTTTTTAACGGAATCCACCTGTTTTTGCGATACCGGACGTTTGGGTACCAGGTTTTTGAACTCAAATTTTCTCAGGCTGTCGTTTCGTACCAGTGTAAAAACACGTGCTGCGGATACCACTTCCTGAACTCCGTCGATGGCTCTCACTTTCCGGCTGATGTCGTACCAGTCGTCGAAATGATCCAGTGTAAAGAGGTCGGGATCCTGAACAGCCACAAATATTACACTGCCGTCCTGCCCGAACTGCTTACGGAACTTTTCGTACTCAACGGATGCGGGGTCGGAAGAGGGCAGCATTCGTGCCATTTCGTACGACATTTTAATGTCTTTCCCCTTATAAGCCATAAATATGGTGAGCAGGCCGATAACCACGAGTACCGCTACCCTGTATCTCAATATGATTCTGACAATGTATTTCCACATGATTTAATAAGATTCAGCCTGCAATTCTTTTCCTTAATTAATTTTTTGAGCAAAAATAAGATTTATTTTTGCCTTATGGCTAAAAAACAAAAGTATTATGTGGTTTGGAACGGCTTTCACCGGGGAATATACGACTCGTGGGAAGCCTGTAAAAAAGAGGTGGAAGGGTTTGAAAGGGCTCAATATAAATCATTTGGAACCAGAGAGGAAGCCGAAAAGGCTTTTGAAAAACCGTACCGGGAAATCATAGAACTGAAAGGGAAGAAAAATCTTGATGAACTGACTACGGATGAAAAACCGGAAATAAACAGCATATCGGTGGATGCCGCCTGTAAAGGAAATCCCGGAATATTGGAATACCGTGGTGTTTATACCTATTCGGGAACGGAAATTTTCAGGCGCGGGCCTTATGAACAGGGTACGGTAAACATAGGTGAGTTTCTGGCCATTGTACTGGCTTTGGCCTGGCTCAAAAAACAAAACCTTGCCATGCCGGTATATTCCGACTCGAGAACGGCTATTGCATGGGTGCGCAACAAAAAAATAAATACAAAATTGAAATGGACAAAGAAAAATGAGGAACTTCTTAAAGCGGTAAAGGCCGCACTTAAATGGCTCAACGAAAACGATTATACCCATATTCCCATTTTAAAATGGAATACCAAACTTTGGGGCGAAATCCCGGCTGATTACGGAAGGAAATAGGGTTGAATGAATGAAGTTGTTTTAAAAAATGAATTTTAAAAACATTTTTCATGTCAAGGGCATGAAGAAGAACCGTAATTCGATGATCTCTTTTTATCGAATTAAACGAATTACCCGGATTTAATCTCGCCGGCGGTGAGATTAAATTCTTAACAGTTCTAAATTAGTTGCATTACACCCTTATTAACAAATAAAGGTTTACATTTGTCTCGTTATAATTAAAACATATGGAAATCAGAGAAGTAACTACAAAAAAAGATATTCGTGATTTTGTCGAATTTCAATTCGACCTGTACAAAGGAAACGATTACTGGGTACCTCCCATCAAAGCGGATGAGATAAAACAACTGGACCCGAAATACAATCCTGCATTCGGTTTTTGTGAAGCAAAATTCTGGACTGCCTGGGAAAACGGCAAATGTGTGGGCCGTATCGGGGCCATTATCAATAAGCTGTACAACAAAAAAATAGGGAAAAATATGGGCCGGTTTTCCAGGGTTGAGTTTGTTGACGACCGTAAGGTATCAGCGGCACTTTTCGAAACGGCGGAATCGTGGCTCAAAGAAAAGGGAATGACCGGCGTGCACGGCCCGCTGGGATTCACTAACATTGATAATCAGGGTTTGTTGATAGAAGGGTTCGATTTTTTACCCTCAATTGCTTCGGTTTATCATCATCCCTATATGAAAAGCCATATAGAAGCGCTGGGATACAAAAAAGAGAACGACTGGCTGGAATTCAGGCTGACCATAGAAGAGATTCCCGAAAAAGCCCAGCGCCTGGCCGATTTAATTAAAAAACGGAACAATCTGGAAGTTGTCAGGTTTTCCAAAAAAAGTGAGATGAAGGGGTATCTGCGCGATGTTTTTCATCTGCTAAACAAGGCTTTCGACGAGCTGCCTTATGTAGCACCTTTTCCCGATGAGCTGATTGATTTCCTCGCCTCAAAATATTTTAAGGTATTAAATCCGAAATACATTGTTGTTATCAAAAAAGAAGGAAAAATTGTGGCTTTCATCGTGGGGTTGCCCAGCCTGTCGGAAGCCATGCAAAAAGCCAAAGGAAAACTGCTGCCCTTCGGCATTTTCCACCTGATGAAAGCCATGAAACATCCCGAAGTAATGGATTTGCTGCTTACCGGCGTGGATCCCGATTATCAAAAACTGGGATTGCCTGCCATTCTCATCAATGAGTTGCAGCACGTGATTATTGAAAACGGGATTAAGTTTGTGGAAACCACCGGAATGTTTGAAACCAACCAAAAAGGCATTGCCCACTGGAAAAGCTACAAACACATCCAGCACAAAAGAAGAAGGGCTTTTGTAAAGGATTTGAAATAGTATCAGGCCGTTCCGTTTGAGGAAGTTCCGGTACTCATCTCTTCCAGCTCTTTATCAATGTGGAACATGCCGGCCTTGTCGTCGCCTACCAGTTTTATTTTGTCCAAAATCGTGCGCATCAGGTTTTCCTCTTCCATCTGTTCGTTGATAAACCATTGCAGGAAGGTTCCCGTGGCATAATCCTTTTCCTCAACAGTAAGCCCGTATAGCTCGTTAATAGATTGAGTGATAAATTCTTCGTGGCTCAGCACCTGTGTAAAAACATCCAGTAACGAACTGAATTCCGATGCCGGTTCTTCCATGGCATAAAGTTCCGCTTTGCCGCCACGTTCGTTTACAAAACGAACGATTTTAAGCATATGCAGACGCTCCTCTTCGGCATGTTGGTACAAAAAACGGGCTGCACCGGGATATCCCGACACTTCGCACCATACAGCCATGGAAAGATATAACCGTGATGAAAATTCCTCTTTTTTAATTTGCAGATTTAATGCTGTTTCTATTTTTCCGTTGATCATAGTTGCTATTATTTATTTTAAAACACCTGTTCAAAATCAATATTGGTAAAAGCCGTTAAATCGGTATCTGTTTTATAATCTTCCTACATTTCCTCTACTGCCTTGGTTATCCGTTTTTTTTCTTCTGCTTCTCTTAAAGAATGTACTGTTTTCTCAATTATATAAATTCTTTTGGAAACCGGCAGTTTCTTTATTTCCTTAATCAATTCACTTGTATTCATCAGCTATTTCATTGAAATCAGAAATTTTTTTGTCAAAGATAGTTGAAAAAAAGATAAAATTACAGCATTAAACTTGTTTAAGGTCTAATAAAAACAGTTGTAACATAAAATATTGAAAACCCGTGTTCTTTTTTATATCAATGATATGAAAAGAACAGTAATTCGTTAAATCCGCGTAATTCGATGATTTTTTTCTCATCGAATTGGGCAAAATTCTTGAATTTAAATTGATTTTACAGTAAACTGATCAGGTGTAGTAAAGTTACATGTTTGCGAAAAAACTACTTTTGCCGTAAAATTAAATCCATGATACGATTAAGCGTAAACATCAATAAAATTGCCACCTTGCGCAATGCCAGAGGCGGAAATCTGCCCGATGTTCAAAAAGCCGCAACAGATTGCGAACGGTTCGGTGCGCAGGGAATAACCGTGCATCCCCGGCCCGATGAGCGCCATATCCGTTACCGCGATGTGGAATTGCTCAGGCCGCTGATTACCACCGAATTTAATATCGAAGGCAATCCCATTCCTGAATTTGTTGATTTGGTGTTGAAGCACAAACCCGACCAGGTAACGCTGGTGCCCGACGACCCCGGACAGCTTACCTCCGACCACGGCTGGGATGTGATAAAACACCGTGAGTTTCTGAAAGATATAATTGCACGGTTTAAAGAGGCGGGTATCAGAACATCCATTTTTATTGATCCCGACCCCAAAATGGCGGAAAATGCTTATCTGACGGGTACCGACAGGGTGGAACTTTATACCGAAAGTTATGCGGCACAATATGAACAAGACCGTGAGAAAGCAATCGAACCTTTTGTTTTGGCAGCCGGCATTACAAAAGAAACCGGACTGGAAATTAACGCCGGCCACGATTTGAACCTGGAAAACCTGCATTTTTTTGCTGAAAAAATTCCGTTCCTCAGTGAGGTTTCCATCGGACATGCACTCATTTGCGATGCCTTGTACCTCGGACTTGAAAATACCATTCAGCTTTATCTGAGGGCATTGAGGTTGGAATGAAATATTGTCACCCGTTTTGCCCGCAGGTATGATATTTGAAAGGTTGCCTGAAAAAAAGGAGAAAATTATGAGCAAATTCAATGATATAATCAATTCGGACAAAGCGGTATTGATAGATTTTTCTGCCGAGTGGTGCCAACCCTGCAGAATGATGCCGCCTATTTTGAAACAGGTGAAAAATGCATTGGGCGACCAAATAAGAATTTTGACAGTGGATGTGGATAAAAATCCGGCCATTGCCCGGAAATGGATGATACAAAACGTGCCCACATTAATGATTTTTAAAAACGGACAAATGAAGTGGCGACAGGCGGGTGTTGTTCCGGCACCGCAACTCATCGAGATTGTCCGGCAATATGTATAGTAATGAAAAAAACGGAACCCATTGTTTTTAAACCTGTCGGCATAATACATACGCCGTTTAAAGACGACAAAAAAAAGATACCCCGCCAGGGCAGGTTCGGGGAAGGCAATGAAGGGTATGCCGAAATTTTTCCGGAGTATGCCGAGGGTTTAAAAGATACGGAAGGGTTTTCGCACCTTTATTTTATCTTTCATTTTCATCAATCGGACGGATACAGCCTGTTGCAATACACGCCGAGGAACCACAACCTGCGGGGGGTATTTGCCATCCGCAGTCCGCGCCGGCCCAATGCCATCGGACAAACAATTGTTAAAGTGAACAAAGTGGAAGGAAATAAGATTTATTTTAGCGGTGCCGATATGATTGACGGGACGCCGTTGCTGGACATAAAACCTTATGTTCCCGAAATTGACATGTATCCCGATGCATTGAACGGCTGGCTGAAAAAAGAGGAATGACCAAAGAAAAGAAACAACAGGCGGAAAAATTGTACCTGATTCTGGCGGGGCTGTTTATTACTTCGTTGGTAACAAGCAACCTGATATTTCAGAAGTTTTTCCACTGGAACCCTTTCGGACTATTCAACTTTGAACTCTCGGTGGGCATTATCGCCTATCCCGTTACTTTTCTGATTACCGACATCATATCGGAGATATACGGTCGCAAACGGGCGAATTGGGTGGTTACGGCAGGAATTTTCGCCAGCGCTTTTGCCCTTTTAATTGTGGTGGTATCAACCGAAGCTCCGGCCACGGCCTGGTCGCCGGTGAAAGATGCCACCTTTAAACATGTTTTCGGCTTTACCTTTATTGCCGTGGGAGCCTCGCTGGCGGCATATCTGCTGGCACAATTTCTTGATGTTCAGGTGTTTCATTTCTGGAAAAGAGTTACAAAAGGGAAACACCTTTGGATACGGAATAACTTTTCCACCTTTACTTCCCAGTTTGTGGATACGGCAACGGTTTTGTTGCTGTTGTGCGGTTTCGGTGTAATTGAGTGGGGGCTTTTCTGGCCGCTGATGCTCAACGGTTATTTGTTTAAGGTAATTTTTGCACTGTTCGACACACCGGTAATTTATGCAACGGTTTATGCTTTGCGCAAACATTTTGATTTGCAGGGAGACGGCACCGAATTGGAACTGTAACATTTTTGCATAAAAACTTTGCAGATATTTACATGTTTATTACTTTTGCAGCCTCATTTTTTCGGGGTGTGGCGCAGCCCGGTTAGCGCGCTTCGTTCGGGACGAAGAGGCCGGAGGTTCGAATCCTCTCACCCCGACCGGCCAAAAAAGGACAATCAGGTAATTACCGGTTGTCCTTTTTTTATGTATCTTTGAAATGAATTTAACCGGCCATGAAAACAACCAACTCACATGCTAAATACCATCAACGAGCACTTGCTTCTCAATAAAATTCGTATTATTTTTTTGGGAGGAAACAGGATAATTAACGAAGAAACGGGAGAACAATTTTTTACGGCAACATTTTACTATTTGTTCAGTAACATAGAAAAAGGATACAAAGAGATAACCAAAGAAATAGAGACTATAACTGAAAAAGGAGGAGATATAGCCATGACCATAGCAATGCAACTACGAGAAGAAGGACTGAAAGAAGGAAGATACAAAACCCAAAAAGAAACAGTTGTAAAACTATTTACCAAAGCAGGGTTTACCGTCGCTCAGATTACGGAATACCTTGATTTGGATAAAGATTTTGTAATGAAAATTCTAAAAGAGGCCAAATTGATTAAGGAATAAATTGTTTTTCGGTAATAATACCTTTAACCAAATAATAAGCGTTAGCATTTCTGAATAACATCCAAATATTATTTGTGCCTAATCCTTAAGGTACAAGCATGAGATTCCCACTCCGCCTCAGGCGGATCGGAATTGGGATGCGGGGGAGGAATGTTTCCATGTCGAGGTGCCCTGAAAGGGCAAAATATTATTAGCACCGTACGAAGCTTTGCGGAGTGCGGTGCGGTAAGAAGGTGTATTCAGGTTTTGGCGGGATTATTGCCCTCGAAGGCAATAATCGTGACAAAACCGATGAAAAGTGGTTTTAAATTCCGGATTTAGTAAAAAACGAATGTAGGAACAGAGATTCCGTTGCCATTCCAACCCGCCCGGCCAGCCTTTCAATGGCTCGGAATTGGGACGGGGGTAGTGTTGTGAGTCGGCTGCTGCCGGGTTAATCCACTTGAGGCGGGTGCAGGCAGGTGGCGGGGTAGGGAATCAGGCAGGTTGGAAAATACAAACGGATAAATTGGAAAAAGCAAGGAATAATTTGCGCGAGTCTGCCGGTGCACAGGGCTGAGGCTAAGACTCGCACCAGGTTGTATTGAACCTTTATTTTTTCATTTCTAAGATTAAATTTTCCGGGACACCCAATTCTTTTCTTTTACGCAAATATTCTTTCCATTTATAAGGTCCGTAAACATTGGAATAAATTGCCCTTATTTCAAAAGTACCTTCATCTCTTTTTCTAACCGTATCAACCCCTATATTTTCATTCTTCTCTTTTTTGTTTAATATCCAATATCGCACAAATGTACTTGTTTCAAAAGCTTTCTCAGCTTCATAATAATCCATTTGCCTAATATGGGGTATGCTATCCCAGGAACGCTGTGCCGCTATAACAAATGTGGAATCAAATGAATAATACAATATTTCGGGCGGTATCATCTCAGTATTACTTGAATTTATAATTGATAAAGTTTTACAATCATAAGTTTCAAATTTATAGCCATTGCCTAAATCAGGTAAATTTCTATATTTACAGATGATCTTATCACATCCCGAAGAGATAATAATTGATAAAACAAGTATTGTAAACAAGTATCTTTTCATATTTTTTTATTTTGGAATTATTGTTGTCCCTATAAAATTAACATCGTAAGGTCCACTAATCAATGGTGGAATTACTAACAACGGTGAAATAGGGATTGCCCAGATATTATAATTGATATAAGCACCAAAGACATTTCCGGCATCTCTTGCTATTGATGAACCTCCAACTAATGGTGAAAAATCAAAACGTGCGTTTTTATCTCCTACAATAGTAAACCGGTCATTACCAAGATACCTCATTCTAGCATTTCCAAAAGCCAAAGCCGGCTGAAAAAACGGGCCTGCTTTAAATAAATTAACCTTTCGTATATCTCCGGGTGTCATACCAGTTAAGCCGAGTTCCCTTTGCGAAGTTCCGCTAAAATCCATTGATGACATCTTAATTGTCATAGGTTGGTGACCCCCAAATTGAAAATGAAGATACATTGCAGGTAAAGAGAAATCAACACCCCCATCACCCTTCTCACCCCTCGCCATATTCGCCGCATCATTAGCATTTAAACCGTTTAATTTATCCAAATTTTCCGAAGTACTGTTACCGGTTTTGTTTAGGTCGTTATTGAAGTTTACAGAAGAAACATAATCACCGCGAAATGTATTCTGAATGGCCAAATTATGAAAAAAGTCACTGTTATCCACACCCGAGCTCCCCGATGAACCCGTGCTGTTTGAAGTCATATTTCCTCCCGGCAGAAGGTCGGCTGATATATCTCTTCCGGGCACTCCGCCTTTTAGTCCTCTTGATTTCAAATTCAAAGGGTGGCTTCCTATAGCTTTAGTATCAGCCAGGACCGTTGATATATTTATTTTATAAGCAGTACCGTCGTCTGTTGAAAGTTCTTTTGTATATGTAATAAGATTGTAGCCGGGATCCGAAGCCCCTCCGATATCACACGCTTCATCCCAATAGCCGGAAGGATCAATAAACGAAAGAGGGTTGTTGTGTGTGTAGGTATAGGGATTAAAATCCTGTGAGTACCCGGGAATTTTAATTAACGGATCGGGTGTTGTAAGATATCCGATTACGGGGTCGTAAACACGGCCAGGGATGTTTATCAGGCTGAATGCATCCAAATGTTTCCTTATTCCTGCATTTTGGTAAAAGCTGGTTTTTCCGGTTCCGTTCATTTTGTAAATGGATAATTATCAGTTGCAGGTGCTAAGGTAGTGAAAATGTTAAAACGGCGATTATATTTGTCATCAGTAAAGAAGCACAAGAATAAGATTCCCGCGCCATTCCACCCCACCCGGCCAACCTTTCGATGGCTCGGAATTGGGACGGGGAAGGGAATAATAAAATTCCTATCTTTAAAAATCAATTAACCGGCCATGAAAACAACCAACTCACATGCTAAATACCATCAACGAGCACTTGCTTCGCAATAAAGTTCGTATTATCTTTGTGGAAGGAAAAAGGATAATTAACGAAGAAACGGGAGAACAATTTTTTACGGCAACATTTTACTATTTGTTCAATAACATAGAAAAAGGATACGAAGAGATAACTAAAGAAATAGAATCCATAACCGAAAAAGGAGGAGACATAGCCATGACCATAGCAATGCAACTACGAGAAGAAGGACTGAAAGAAGGATTACAAAAAGGACTGCAAAAAGGACTGCAAAAAGGAAGATACGAAACCCAAAAAGAAACAGTTATAAAATTATTTACAAAAGCGGATTTTACCATCGTTCAGATTTCGGAATACCTTGATTTGGATAAAGATTTTGTAATGAAAATTCTAAAAGAGGCCAAATTGATAAAGCAATAAGTTGCCGGGAGGGTTGCCGGTATTCTTTCCGGCATTTTTATCTAATAGAATGAGACATTTAAGGATAATTTATAGTAAAGTTTATCGCTTTAAGATCGTCTAAATCCAAAGTATATTTTCTTAATACTTTATTGTAAAGTTCTACCGAATCACAGTCGTAATATAGTTCAATATCATTGTAGTGAGAGATATCCACTATGTATAATTCTATAAAAGAATTACTACCCATATTATTTTCAATACAAGAATTAAATGGGTGATAACCAAATTTTTCATCATTTCTGTACTTTTGCACCTTACTATCTTAAAGGTATAAATGAAAAAATCACCTAATGAGGCAATATACGGTTAAATTATTATTGGTTCTTTTGTTTTCAGGGCTCTCTCCGGTATGGCTGAACGCACAAACACAATTTACCCCATACGACGACATGCCCGGTATGATTAAAAGTTATAAACCGCTTTTCAACGCATCGTTTCCCCGTTGGGGCAAAATGCTCTACACCTGGCCGGTGAATTATTACGAAGTGACCGGTGCATTTAACAACTCCGATGAAAAAGACAATAAAGCGCTCGTAAGGTATTACAAGCTTTGGACACGCCGTATGGCTGAATGGGTAAAGCCGGACGGAACGATTTTTATACCTGACATGGAAAAATATTACCGGCAGTTGACCCGGATACAAAAATCGGCTTCTCATTCTTCCAAACAGACATCGGACAGCAGTTCGAACTGGACACTCCTGGGGCCCAAAGAAACCTATTGGTTAAATTATCAGGGTTCTCCCAATGATCCGGATGCCTGTTCGTGGCAGGCCAATGTTTATTCATTCGGGGTGGCTCCTTCCAACCACGATGTGATTTACTGCGGAACGGAAACAGGATTTATGAATAAAACTACCGACCGTGGAAATAGTTGGCAACTGATAAGCAGGGATTATTTTTTTGGCGGGGGCATTAAAGCAATCGCCGTAGATCCGCTCAATCCCGACATCGTTTATGCAGCCGCAGACAATCAGGTTCATAAATCGGTTGACGGAGGAGATACCTGGACACCTCTTTTAAACCAGGGTCATTTTAAAGCCGACCGCCTGATTATCGACAGGCAGAATCCCGATAAAATTTTTGCAGCAGCAAACGAAGGGGTCTATGTAAGTACCGACGGAGGCCTGACATGGGACAGAAAATGGAACAAAACCGCTTATGATATTGCCATTAAACCCGATAACAGCAACAATGTGTTTGCTATTACCGGCTATTTCGGCAAGTTCAGGATTATCGAATCAACCGATGGTGGCGCCGGCTTCAGCATACAAACCACTTTTCCCGATACCATTGTAAACAGCAGCGGCGGATTGCTGGCCATAAGCCAGGCAGCCCCGGACAAATTGATGGCCATAATGCTCAGTGCCGATAATACACCTTATCTTTTCAAAGAGAATCTTTTATCACATACCTGGAGTTTGGTTGCCACCGGAAAAACATCACAATTTCCCATGAACAACGGACAGGGTTATTTCGATTTGGTTTTCGATATCTCCCCTCTGAATTCGAATATTATGCTCATCGGTACCACAACATTGTATAAATCGACCAACAACGGAGCGGGTTTTGTTGCACTCGGAGGTTACAGCGGGCCGTTCGGTTTGCATCCCGATTTTCAGGACATCACCATGCTTCCAGACGGAAATACCTGGGTATCAACTGACGGCGGGATGTATTTTACAACGGATAATTTTACCAGCAGCATGAACATCCATGCAAAGAATAACGGCATTACAGGTTCCGATATGTGGGGTTTCGATCAGGGATGGAACGAAGACCTTGTGGTGGGTGGCAGATATCACAACGGTAATATGGCTGTAGCCGATTTTTACGACCCCAAATCAATACGTATTGGTGGTGGCGAATCGCCCACGGGATGGATAATGAAAGGAATGAGCCGTTATGCTGCTTTTAATGATTTGGGAGCCGGCTGGATATTGCCCGAAACGGCTGAAGGTGCTCCCGAAGGACGGTTTTTCTTTTCAAAATATCCCAATATGGACGAGTACGGCGGCAGAAGAAGCAACATGGTGTTTCACCCCAACTATTACGGAACCATTTATGTAGGCGAAGGAACAGGCTTTTGGAAAAGTACCGATATGGGTGAGACTTTCGACTTGGTTTACGATTTCGGTTACAGGGTACGGTATATGAAAAACAGCTATAAAAACCCGGACGTTTTTTATGCCGATGTTGTTGGCAGGGGGCTTTACCGCAGTTCCGACGGCGGTGTTACCTGGGAAAACAAACCCGCACTTACCGGAGGAAGTTACGGGAACTCTTACTGGAAAGGGAAAACCTTTTTTGATATCTCACCTGCAAATGAAAATGTAATTTATGCCTGTCTGGAAAACGGAACATGGTCGGGCGATATAGGTAAGATTTTTAAATCGACAGACGGCGGCGATACCTGGGAAGACTGGACAGATACACTTTCGGAATATACCAAAAACGTAATTGTCCAACCCGATTCGGCAGGCAACGACATTGTATATCTTTTTACAAATGCCCGAAACGGAAAAACGGCCAAAGTGTTTGTACGCAAACAGGGTATGAACCATTGGGAGCGGTTTGACAATAATTATCCGGCAGGTTTTTATGTGAATCTGGCCATGCCTTTTTACAGAGATTCCAAAATAAGGGTTGCCGGAACGGGAGGCGTATGGGAATCACCTCTGGCCGACACCAATTTTATGCCCGTTATTAATCCGTGGGTTAAAAGTTCGTTTAGCAATTGTATGATGGATACCCTTTGTTTTGACGACCATTCAATATTAAACCACACGGGAGTTTCCTGGCACTGGGATATAACTCCGGCACCGCTTTATATTGATGATCCTGATATTCGCAATCCGAAAGTGGTGCTTGGAAATCCGGGCTCTTATACGGTAAAACTGACGGTTAACAAAGATGGTGTGGTATATGAAAAAGAGATTCCCGACATGATTACCACCACTACCTGTCCTTCCATTGACAATTGCGACAATCCGGCCGAAGTACCCAAAGATATCTGGCGCCTTATTTATGTTGACAGTGAGGAAACCGGATACCCGGGACTGGCCACCATGTCGTTTGACGATGACTTCTCAACCATCTGGCATACCCGTTGGAGCAGCGGCACCGACCCTTATCCCCATGAAATACAAATTGATATGGGGCAACCCTATCGTATTTTTAAATTTATATACAATACCCGGCAGGATGGTCCCAACGGAAGAATAAAAAACTATGAGCTTTATATCAGTCAGGATTCATTGAACTGGGGTGAACCGGTGAGCACAGGTATTTGGGAAAATACAGCAGCACCACAAAGCATTGAATTTGACTCTGTTGTTATCGGTCAATATTTCCGTCTGGTGGCTTTATCGGAAGTAAACAGCGGGCCGTGGGCATCGGCTGCCGAGTTTAGTGTTGTGGGATGCACCGACATTACAGGTACTCATAACTGTGCCGCTAAGTTTAAAAACCTGACGGCATTTCCGGTTCCGTCCTCAGGTATTTTTACCGTTTCGCTGCCTAAGGGTAATAGGTTTGATTATACCGTCTATTCCGTTTCAGGCAAAATAATTCAACAAGGTAAAATTCATAGCCAAAACGGTGATTATCAATTTGACCTGCGGAACAACCACCCCGGGATTTACATACTGATTTTAAAAGGTGAAAACGGTGTAACATACAGGGTGAAAATGATGAAGAGGTAAAGAAATCAACAGTATGGATTTTAACCCGCAATGCCTCGGTTTTCCTGATAAATATGCGGGTTTTGGATTACCTTTTTTTCATAAAAACCGTATCGCCATCGGGGTTTTTAATAATCTCCGTTTGATATCCATCCATTACCAGTTGAACCACCAGGTCGGGGCAGAAAAACCCGCACCCCACTTTATCGGTTCTTACATAAAAGCTGCCGGTGTCGTCGGTATGTGTCTGCATTTGAAAAGCATCGGTAGCCGGATGGTCGATATAAGCTTCCACCAATACGTCTTTCAATGGTTCACGGGTATCTTCCGAATAAACATATCCCGTGCCTTCGAGGTATTTACCGCAGGAAGAAAACAGCAGTAAACCGAACAGGGTTGTGAAGATGAAAAAGCCGGGTTTTGCAGGGATACTCATGGTAATATTATTTATAGAACACAATTAAGGTTATACATTTTATAATGTTATAAAATCCAAATCCGTTTTGTATTCAACATTTGGTTCTTTTAATAAAAATAAATCCAATTGTTTAGGTTTTTTAAATCCCTGTAATTTGGCTTTGTATTTATTAAAAACAGTTTTATTTTCAATTTCAATTTTTCGGCATTTACTTATTTCAAGAAATTCTTTTTCGATATCAATCCCGAGAAATTTTCTTCCCAGTAAATTGGCGGCAATTCCGGTAGTACTGCTTCCCGTAAACGGGTCAATTATCCATGCACCTTGTCTTGTAGATGCTAAAATAATCCTTGTAAGGACAGAAAGCGGTTTTTGTGTGGGATGTTTACCACAGGACTTTTCCCACCGGGCAATTGCAGGCAAAGACCAAACATCTTTCATTTGTTTCCCCTCGTTAATTTCTTTCATTAATTCGTAATTGAAGTAATGAGGAACTTTTGCATTTTTTCTTGCCCAGATAATTTGTTCGGTTGAATGAGTAAAATAACGACAAGAGTAATTAGGCGGTGGATTTGTTTTTTGCCAGGTAATTATATTTAGAATTTTAAAGTCAAGTTCTGTTAAAATTTGGCCGATGCTAAAAATATTGTGCATGGTTCCGCTTATCCAAATGGTAGCATCTTCTTTCATTTTGTCACGGATAAGTTTAAGCCAGCTGCGGTTAAAAT
>JALVZH010000327.1 GCA_027022105.1 Bacteroidales bacterium
TGGAAACGAGCAATCAGCCTAAGGCAGACAAGTGTTTGGATGTATTATGTTTTATGTATTATGTTTTATGTTAGATATCAGATATCAGACATTAGAATTAAGAATGGTAGCAATACAGTGTGTAAAAAAGGTTGGATTACGGTTTAATCAATTTTTATCACCAAATTTTTCAACCTGACGGAGGCCTTACCCTCAAACCGGCGTTCAATCCGTCAGGTTTGCCGGTGCACCCGATGAACCCCCGAATGTTATCCGTACAGTATGTTGAATTTGAAAAGAAGCACGAGGGGAGATTTTCCTCCGCATAAGGCAGAACTGAATAATGATGGGATAGTGGTGTGTGTCGGGTGGACAAGCCTTTTGCCGCACATGTTCAGAAGTTTTCCCTGCGCTAAGAGACACGAACCACTCCCCTACTCTGCCTGCGACTTTAACAAATAGTGCCCGATGGCACATTCCAAACAACGCTTTTCATCGCAATACCGGGTTTTCAGCTGAATAAGCGCCTGTGAATGCATGGCATTTTCGGCTGTAACCCCAAACTCATCAAACAACCGGGTAAAAGTATTGTTTTCCGCTTCAATTTGCCCCAGCCAGGCAATGGCTTTGTCTTTCATATCCTGTTTGTCATGAATGGTTCCGTAGGCAAACACGAAAGGAATAATGGTGTTTATCAACAGAACATCAATGGAACTTTTCCCAATGGTTTTTCCCTTTTTTACCGGTGTGGGCGAATCAAAACGGTAGTGATTTTCCCAGTATTCCGATGCTTTTACATGAAAAAGGGTACGGAGGTTGTCAAGGTTTTCCTCGGTAATAATTTTTTGCAAAAGTCCCGAAGAGCGGTAAATAAGCCTTGCAAACTGGGAAATACGCAGAGTTGGAAAATTGGCCGGACGCATTCGCATAAAACGCCAAATACTTTTATCCATTGGTTTCAAATTGTATTTCGACCTGAGAAACCGGTATTCCTCCTGCAATGCTTTCAGATATTGATCGTGGAAATGTCCGCTCAGCAGACCGGCCTGCCCGAAACAGAGGGCTTCCAGTTGCAACAAATTTTCGTTATGGCGTGCGGCAACCGAAAGCGGAACCGACCTTGCCAACTGCTCAAAAGCATCGTTGTTGGCCCTGAACCCGAAATAACGCGCCAGCTTATGGTAAAACACCTCTTGGAAATCAAATTTTCTGTTTTCAATCTCATTCCGGATAACATCGGCTTTTTCCTGCAGCCTTTCTATGGTGAGTCTCTCCAACCACGAGAGGATGGTTAGATAATCGGCTTTGTCGAGATCGTTACTGCAGGGAATTTTACGCATACTTTTTTGGTAATCATCATATTTTTCCAAAAGCGACGGGGCAAATTTGTTTTTAATTTCCAATGTGGGAATAATTTCACCGTTTTTGCGCTTTATCTCTTTATCGTGCTCATACACAACACTTAATACAACACTGTCGTAAGCATTATCGTTTTGATGACCATGTTGAAACCAATCGGACGATTTCACATGAATCTCCACATTGCCGGCCCACACCGTATTTCCTATTTTAACACGTGCATTGAAAAAATCAGGACCGCTGTCGCTATTTTGCACTCCGGGATTTATCACCTGCAACGGTTCGCCATCCGCAGTAGCAAGATCACTATCCAACAGTTTATATTTCCACAAATAGGAGATAAATTGTTCATTCATTTTAACAGGACTATTGATGGTTCTAACCGGACTCCTTTAATAATAATTATTCAATCCAACAAAACAACATTCCGATGTAAAATTATAACAAAAATCATAATTAAAAAAATGAAATTGAGCAATAAGCCTGCAAAGGCTGACTCCAATTATAAAATAAGGCTTATTTTTGACAAAAAAAGCAGAATATGTATTTAACAAACAGAGAACTGTTTTACCGCAATCTGGCGTTGCCTTCTGATGTTCCCGACGCTTTAGAAATCGTAAAAGCGGAAGGTATTTATCTGTATAATGATAAAGGGGAACGGTATATCGATCTGGTATCCGGTGTTTCTGTAAGCAATGTGGGACATGGTCATCCCGAAGTTATTGCTGCAGTTAAAAAACAGGTTGACAGCTATATGCACCTGATGGTGTATGGAAAATACATCCAGTCGCCGCAGGTACAACTGGCCGGAAGAATGGCAGAGATACTGCCTGACAAACTTAACTCGGTTTACCTTGTCAATTCGGGCAGCGAGGCCATTGAGGGAGCGTTGAAACTTGCCAAACGGATTACCGGAAAAACGGAAATAGTTGCCTTTAAAAATGCCTACCACGGCAGCACCCACGGTGCACTCAGTGTGCTGGGCAACGAAGAGATGAAATATGCCTACCGCCCTCTGCTTCCCGACATCAGGTTTCTGAGGTTTAACAATTTCGACGATTTGAATCGGATAACCGAAAAAACAGCCTGCGTTTTAATAGAGCCTGTACAAGCCGAAGCAGGAATTATCTTACCCGAAAGGAACTACCTGAAGGCGGTCAGGGAAAAATGCAACGAAACAGGTGCAATACTTATTTTCGATGAGGTGCAAATGGGTTTTGGCCGTACCGGAAAGATGTTTGCTTTCCAAAATTACGGTGTTGTACCCGACATTTTGTGTGTTGCCAAAGCCATGGGTGGCGGTATGCCTATCGGCGCCTTTGTTTCATCAAAAGAAAACATGAATCTGCTTACCCACCACCCTGCTCTGGGACACATTACCACATTCGGCGGTCATCCTGTAAGCAGTGCGGCTGCACTGGCCTCTCTGAACATTATTTTACGCGACAAACTTCATGAACAGGCTACTGTCAAAGGCAAACTGTTTGTAAAAAAGCTCAAAAAACACCCTTTAATCAAAGAAATTAGGCAAACCGGGCTGATGCTCGGAGTGGAACTTGCCACATCGGAAACAACAGATGCCGTTGTTAAAGAGATGTATAAAAACAGACTGATTGTTGACCGGTTTCTGTTCAACAACAACAGTTTCCGCATTGCACCGCCGCTTACTATTACCAGGGATGAGATTGAATTAATTTCGAATAAAATAATTGAAGCACTAAACAGTATCTGAAAATGCCTGTCTATCAGCTACCCGATGATGAAATGATTTTTCCTCATCCCGAACTGGCCAATGAGGAGGGATTGCTGGCTGTTGGAGGAGACCTGAGTGTACCACGACTGCTGCTGGCATACACCAACGGTATCTTTCCATGGTACAACGAGGGCGAACCGGTTTTGTGGTGGTCGCCCGACCCGCGGCTGGTGCTGTTTCCCGATGAGTTTAAAAGACAAAAATCACTCAGGTTGCTGGTGAACAAAAACAGGTTTCAGGTTACCTTCGACAAGGCTTTTGAACAGGTGATTGAACAGTGCGGGAAAGTAAAACGAAAAAACCAAAAGGGTACCTGGATTACAAAGGAGATGAAGATTGCTTATACAAAACTGCACAAACTTGGTATTGCCCGTTCGGTGGAAACATGGGAAAACGGAAAACTGGTTGGAGGCCTGTACGGGTTGTTAATAGGAAAGGTTTTTTTCGGCGAATCGATGTTCCACACGGTTGATAACGCCTCCAAAGTGGCTTTCTGGTATCTTATTGAAAAACTCAGGAAAAACGACATACAACTGATAGATGCCCAGCAGGATACGCCCCATTTAAGAAGTCTCGGGGCACGATTGATTCCAAGGAAAGAGTTTTTAACACTTTTAAAAAAACTGATTTAACAATTACGCTCCAAATAGAGGTTGTAAAAAGATAATGTACTTGTTTAAAGTCTAATAAAACAGTTGTAATATAAAATATTGGAAACCAGAAAAGTGAATGTCTTTTTTTATAAACCCACCCCTACACCTCCGCCTGAGGCGGAAGGGGAACAATGGAATTCATTTTCTGGTTTCCAATATTTTATATTCTTTTTAATCATGTTAACTTTAAACAGCTTCAATGTGATTACAATGAATTTAACCCACATTGCAGCCAAAATCCTCAAAAATGAAAAAAAACGGTTAATAACCTCATAAGTTATTAACAAATTTAATAATAGTAATTTTCATACATTTAGTAATCAGGCTGTTGTAATTTGGTTGTGATTAGATTTTAAAATGTAGTGGTACCTGAGGGCTTGACAAATAAATAGTTAAGCAGTAATCTTGCACTATGTTTATAAAACCGTTGACAAAATATAACAAGACGACCAAAGAACGCTACAGCCTGTATCAGCTTTGCGAAAGTTATCGTTTGAATGGTCGGGTTCGTCATCGGGTAATAGTTGGTTTAGGCAAACTGGACGATTTAACGATTGACCAAAGAATAGATTTAGGCAAACGAATTGAAGAGATGCTTCAGGGAATAACATCTTTGCCCTTTGAGCCGGTTGATCAGAAAGTAGAAAAGCTTGCCATTCATTATTACAATAAGATAATAGAGAAAAGGCGTTATGACGTAAAAAAGAGAGGAAACGATTGGCAAATAGTAGATATTGACACTGTTAAAAATAAAGAGGTACGTGAAATAGGAGCAGAGTGGCTGTGCAAACAAGCCTTTGACCAGTTGAAGATAAGTGAATTTCTTCGGGATTGTGGTTGGCCAGAAGAAAAGATATCATTAGCAGCTACTCATATCATTAGCAGGACAGTGTATCCGGCATCAGAATTAAAAACAACAAGATATATTAAGGAAAACTCAGGCATATGTGAGCTTACGGGTTATGACAAAAACAAGCTCACCAAAGACAAACTCTATCACATAAGCAATGAACTGTATTCCATTAAGGATTCTTTAGAAAGTTATTTGTCAAATAAAACCAATGAACTATTCGATTTGGATGATAGAATCATTTTATATGATTTAACCAACACCTACTTCGAGGGGAAAATGAGGCACAGCAAAATAGCCAAATACGGGCGTAGTAAAGAAAAGCGAAAAGATGCCAAACTGGTAGTTCTTGCTGTGGTAATAAACCGTGAAGGTTTTTTGAAGTATTCCAATATTTTTCGTGGCAATATGGCCGACCACAAAACACTTAAATCAGTTGTTGAATCACTGAAAAAGAACACTTCATTTGTTGACAGAAAACCTTTTGTGGTAATGGATGCCGGAATAGCCACTGATAATAATTTAGCAATGTTGCGTAGCGAAGGTTACGATTATATGTGTGTAAGCAGGTCAAAGTTAAAAGACTATCGTGCCGATACCGATAAAGAGCCCGTAAAAGTTTTTGACAAAAAGAAACAGCCTATTGAATTGATGAGAGTCAGCCCGCTTAAGAAACAGGAACAAAAGAAACAACAAGATGAAAAAGACCAAGACACTGATACTTATCTTTGGGTAAAAAGCAAAGCTAAGGCATTAAAAGAAGAGAGCATGAATGGTCTGTTGTCTCAAAGGTTTGAAGAGGGTATTCTAAGTATTAATGAAGGAATACAGCGCAAAGGGGGAACGAAAAAACTAAATAAGGTTAATGAGCGAGTAGGACGTCTGAAAGAAAAATATCCATCAGTGCACCGTTATTACGATATTATTATAACCGATGACGGTAAAGGAACCGCAACGTCTATCACTTGCCGGCATAAAATAGGATTAGACCCTGATAAAAAGGCCGGAATCTATTTTCTGCGTACCACCTTAGATGAAAAGAATGAAAAAACTTTATGGACTATATACAATGTTATCCGCGAAATAGAATACACATTCAGGGTTTTAAAAACCGATTTGGATTTACGCCCCATTTATCACAAAACCGATGAAGCTTCCATGGCTCACCTGCATCTTGGTCTTTTGGCTTATTGGCTCGTATCAACCGTCCGCTATCAACTAAAACAAAAAGGATATAACTTTCAGTGGGATGAGATAGTCAGGATTATGAATACTCAAAAGCTGGTTACTACAACCATGAAAAATATAGACAATCAGACCATTATCATTCGCCAGTGTACTGTGCCGGAGCGAAAGGCTAAAGAGGTTTATGATTTATTGAATTATAAATCCGTCCCTTTTAACAGGAAAAAATCCGTAGTGGTACCTGTAGAAATTTTTAAAAATGACTCTTCTTAAAACTAAGAAGTTACGAGACTACAACTGCAATATGGGTTA
>JALVZH010000328.1 GCA_027022105.1 Bacteroidales bacterium
TTCCAATAACCTTACAATCGGGAACATACAGCCTCTTTCGGAACTGGACAACCTGCGTAATCTGAACATGCAAAACACCCTGATTGATGACCTGACACCCATTCATAATTTAAGTAAACTTGAAAAGCTGGATGTTTCCGGTTCTCCGGTTAATAGTTTGCATCCGTTGCGCTATGTCTGGAATCTGAAAGAACTTGATTTTTCAAAAACCGCAGTCACTTCGGTGGAACCGCTTGCCGGACTTACAAAGTTGGAAACGGTTGCCGGCGACAGTACCCGTGTAAATAACCTTGCTCCCCTGCGTTATCATCTTTTTTTAAAAACGTTGCGATTTGCCGGTTGCAACATCACCACTCTCGACAGTTTAACAAACCTGCCGGCTCTTAATTATCTCGATTTGCACGGAAACCGGCTTACCGGTATCGATTCAATAGCTGCGTTTTCCATGCTGGGGCATTTAAATCTGGACAATACTCCGGTAAGCAGCATAAAACCTTTATCATCATTAAAAAACCTTACGGTATTACGCATTAACCACACACCTGTATCCGACTTGTCGCCATTACTGGAACTCCCCGCTTTAAAAATTATCTATTGCGATAACAGCGGAGTTGACCGGAACGCAGCCGTGCGGTTTATGAAACAAAAACCGGAATGCCTTGTAATATATAATTCGCAAAAGCTCGAAAACTGGTGGCATTCGCTTCCCGAAGCATGGAAATCGGCCATAAAACACGAGGCCGGAATCCAAGGAGAGCCCACAAGAATAACCCTTCATAAACTGGTTCATATTACGCGGCTTGATTTGTCGGGTATCAGCAGCATTAACAGCCTTGAGCCTGCCTCAATGCTGTATGAGATTGAAAGATTGTACATTGATAATACTTCGGTAAGTTCGATGGAACCGTTGTCGCAAATTGCTTCACTTCAGGTGTTAAGTATGAACAATACACAGGTAAGCGACTTGTCTCCGTTGGCAAATTCGGATCAACTTATCGAAATTTACATGAATCATACGCCTGTATCGGATTTGTCGCCATTGTCGTCGTGTAAGCAATTGAAAAAAGTGTATTGCGACGATACAAAGGTTACCGTTGAACCGGTTTCGTCCCTGCTCGAATCACTTTCGGGCGTGGTGGTTGTTTTCAGAAGCGTATCGCTGGAGATGTGGTGGAACAACCTTGGTGATGACTGGCAGGTTGTTTTCAGGAAAGCCGGTCGTTTTACGGGAAGTCCCTCTGCAGAAGAGCTGCACAAACTAACCCAAAAAACGGAACTGACCCTGAAAGGATTGAATCTGGAAACCGGATTGGAAGTTTTAACCCCCTTTTTCAGGTTGGAAAAATTAGTTATCGACAATTGTAATTTCAACGATCTTTCTCCTCTGTCCGATTTGAAGAGCCTCAGGTCTTTGACGGTAACCAACGGGCCGCTGAATAACCTTTCGGGCATTGAAAATATGACGCAACTGGATACGCTGGTACTGAGCAATACCGGAATAGATGATATTTATTTGATTGAAAACCTTACCGGATTAAAAACTCTGGATATTTCCGGTACCAGGGTAAGCAATCTGAAACCCCTCAGGAAATTATCCTCGTTAAAGAATTTGATTATAAACAACACAAGGGTTAAAACATTAAAACATATTGACGGATTGAAAAATCTTGAACTGTTGAAATGCTATAATACACTTTTAAGGAAGAAAAAAGTGGATGCTTTTAAAGAAAAACATCCCATGACGGTGGTAGTGTATTATTAAAGTTCTATCTGTTTTTAAAAACCTCCAACTGACTGTAAACAAGGTTAATCAACTCGTTTTTATCAATGGGTTTGGAAATGTAGCTGTCGAAACCCTCTTGTAAAAACCGCTCTTTGTCGCCGGCCATGGCATATGCCGTTTGGGCAATAAAGGGTATTTTCCGGTACTCGGGATATTTTTTTCTGGTTTCTTTCATCAGCTTGACACCGTCCCATGGTTCCGGCAGGTTTATGTCGAACAACATCACCTGGAAGAAATGTCCTTTTTCTGCTTCTTTGTCAATAATTTCCATACACCGGTCGCCGTCTTCCGCCATGGTTACATCCCCTTCCATTGAGAGGATTTTCTCGATTATCATGCGGTTCATCCGGTCATCTTCCACCACAAAGAAGTCAAGTTTGCCCATCTCGTGCAGCCTGGCGGTAACCTGACGTCCCTGCTCTTCCGGTTTGGGGGTTTCACGCTCAATAATCAATTCCGATTTTTCGCTGCAGGGAATCTGTATGGTTGTTGTTGTTCCCTCCTCGGGAATAGATTTAATGAGCATCTGTCCGCTCATCATTTCCACGTATTTTTTGGCAAGTTTTAACCCCAATCCTACGTTTAAGGTGGTGCTTTTTTCATCTTTGTCGGGTGATACAGGGCGGAATATATTTTCCAAAATCTTTTTATCCATTCCCACGCCTGTATCTATTACCTCTATTACGGCAAGGTCGTGGTCTTCGTCATAAACAGAATTAACGGTTACAAAACCTTCGTCGGTATATTGAATGGAATTTTCCACAATTTGGTTTAAAGCCTTTTTCAATCCTTTTTCGTCGGCCAAAACCGGGGGAAGGTCTTCTTCGACTTTTGTTTTAAAAATCAACCCTTTCTCGCGTGCAAGTACTTCATACTTTGCGGTTATTTCTTCTATGATGTTTTCCAGCGGCGCAGGTTTTATTTCCAGTTGCAATGTGTTGGCTTCCAGTCCTGAAAGGTCGATTATGTTATCAAGCATGCGCAGCAGGTAATAGCCGCTCTGCTCAATGCCGGCTGCATAATTATAGAGTTCTTTGTTTTTCTTTACGGCCAGTTCCGTTTCAAGAAGACTGGCAAAACCGATAATGCTGTTGAGCGGTGTGCGTATGTCGAACCCCATGTTTGCCAGAAAAGCGTTTTTAAAATAGTTGGCTTCTTCGGCTTTTTTCAGCTCTGCTTTCAGAACAGCTTCCTTTTTGTTCAGTTCGTCTATTTTCTGTTGCAGGTCTGCTGTTTTCAGGTTAATCTTTTCATCCAGTTTCCGTCTTTGTTCTTCAAGTTTTATCTTTCCGTTTTCGTATTCGTTTTTCAGGTAATTCAGTTGCTTTTTTTCATTTTTTCTGTGCCAAAAGAAATAAGCTGTTACAAGAAAAAGAATGATTAATGATGTTATAAAAAAATAAAAAGAAAACCTGATGCTGTTGCCTGTTTCTTTTTTTATTTCGGGTTGTTTTAATTCTTTTTTTTGAAGCTCTTTTTCCAGTTCATCGGCTTTTTTCAGGAGATTGTAAGAGGTTTTGTAATCGTTGTTTGCCGCAAAATAACCGGATAGTTTGCGAAGTAGTTGTGTTTTTTCGGAAACCGGTACCACCGAATCGGAAAGCGAGAGATACCTGTTAAGGTATAAAAACATGCGGGCAGTGTCTTTTTCGGAATATTCCTCAATGACAGAGGGATAATTATTGGTTTTCACCTGTTGCAATCCTGTGTCCGAAGTTTTACCGCGTGTAAGTGTTTGCGAAAAAACCGTAATGCAGAATATCAGAAAAATAACAGAGAAAATGGCTTTTTTATGATGTTTTATCAATTTCATTTATCAATTCCGGATTAAAAATCAAAAATACAATATTATCCGCTTGTTTTCTTTGTTTATACCGAATATTGAGTAATTGGGTTTCGGGAATGGTAGAAATATATTTGCTCCGGACATTATTCCTTGTAAATAATGAATGGCTCTTCTTTATTTGCAAATTGTATTGACTTACAGGCTTTGAAATTGATAAATATCCATTATTATTCTAATGATGTTTTATTACTTTTGTATAAAAAAATACCATTTACGTTTTAAATATTTTTTATGAAAAACACATTGTTGTTGGCGTTAACCATTCTGGTTAATGCATTGTTTGCACAAAATAATGCGCGTTTTATATCACAAACGTTACCGGAAAATATTTTGCCCGGACAAAGTTTTGAGGGTTCGATTACTTTCGAAAATACGGGGACTACTACCTGGACCCCGGCCAATCATTATTCTTTGGGGACACAGGCTCCCCAGGACAATACAATCTGGATGGAAACCAACAGGGTAGCTTTGCCAAATGATGTTGAACCCGGCCAACAGGTAACGTTTCATGTTACTTTAACAGCGCCTGAAAACGAAGGTATGTACGTGATTCAATGGAGGATGGTACAGGACGGAGTGGAATGGTTCGGCGAATTTTCGGAAGCGGTTTATGTGCCCGTAACAAATCAGGCGGGTGATACCCTGTTGGGTGAAGGAAATCCCTTTTCGGTAGGAAGTCACATAGTTGCAACAAGTTTTTTCGGATGGTACGGAGAGGGCGAATGGCAACTCAATGGTCCCTGGATACCGGTTAACGGCAGAGCATCGTGGGATGGTTCCGTTGATTTTTGGAAAACAATGATAAAAGAAGTCATGTTTGCCAATATCGATGTTTTATACATTGAACTTATTCCGGTAATGGAACAAAGCCGCGGTAACCTGTTTATCGCTTTAAGTCAGCTGCGTGCCCAAGGATGGAATGTGCCGAAAGTTTGTCCTTTTTTAGACCCTGAAATCACCTATTCCATGTTGGGTTTTCATGCCGATTGCTCAACGGAAGAAGGAAAAGACGAACTGATAGGGCACTATATTGACTTTTATAAGGAATATTATTCTGTCAATACCGACCGGTATGCCGATGATTTTATTTATACGCAAGACGGTCATCCTGTATTGGATATCTGGCATATTCAATTGCATATTGATCATTACAACCTGCTTACAAGAGATGATGTGACAAGTCGTCTGGCTGCTGCTTTTGGTGGGGAACACCCCGTCTTTAATAACGATATAAAAATGATAAACAATGCATATTCACCTGCTTTCGGTTTTGCTGATGAGCGCATTTATCAATTTGAAATGCAGCGATATAAGATTGATAAAAACTGGAAAGGTATCAATTCGTCGTTATTAAAACCGGGATATTGGGATCAAAATGTCAGAAATCCGGGTTTTCATCTGGTCAGGGATGGCGGTTCGCACTATGCACATTCGTGGGACGAGGTGAACAGCGATACCACAATTGACAGGGTTTGTATAGAGAGTTTTAACGAATATGACGAGGGTTCGGGTATTTTTGCCGCAAAAACCGATACCATCTTTAAAAAAACCGATGGCGGAATGAACAATACCGGTAATGATGTGTGGTCGTCAACCAACGATCCGTTTGAATATTTGAAAACAACCGCTTTGGGAGCCGGGCAGTTTAACGATAATCCGCAACTTAATGCAAAAATACTGTGGGATAATTTTCCGGAAACAATGAATTCGGGTGATGTTTTTACGGCAACGGTTGTTGTGCGAAACGAAGGGGATGAATTGTGGAACGGCGCAAACGGTTTTAAGTTTTGTGAAATGGATAATCTGGATACAACTCTGTTTAATACGGGTTGTTATTTGATAAATGATACTGCTGATGAGATTCCTGTTTACGGGGGTATATTCAGGGGAAGGGCCAAAACATTTCAGGTTGAAATAAAGGCACCAGATACTCCGGGCGCATACACAATACACTGGAGTATGCTGAAAGAGTCCTCCGGATGGTTTGGCGATACTTTGGCTAAAAATATATCAGTAAGGTCATCCGATTTTATAAAAACCGACCCTGCACCTGATTTCAGGATATATCCCAATCCGACAAATACCTGCCTGCAAATAGAAAGCGACGGTTTAATAATCGAAAATGTTGAAATACTGGATGTAAACGGGAAAAGGTGTATTGCGAATTTTAATATACGGAATAACAGAATTGATATTTCTAATCTGAAAAAAGGGGTTTACTTTGTTCGTATTGGTTCTGTGGTTAAAAAGTTTGTTAAGCAATAGGTATTATGCTTTTTCATCTGCCAACAGTTTCTTTAGTGCTGCCGTAGTAATACTTGTTTCTCTTTTCCGAAAACAGGATGTAAAAGTAGTACATGGTATAAAAATAAAAAAAGGTTGCTAAAAAATGGCAACCTTTTGTGGGAGTTACAGGATTCGAACCTGTGACCCTCCCGACGTGAAGTCGGGATGCTCTGAAC
>JALVZH010000329.1 GCA_027022105.1 Bacteroidales bacterium
CCACAACCGTCAATCAGGATATCTGGATGGACGAACTTGTTGCAAAAGCACGCAAAGCCCAACCGGGCATTATTGTGGTTGACCGCGCTGTTAAGGGCAAAAACCAAAATTACCTGACCCCTGAAAACAGAGTTCCCGAAAAGGCATTGCCCTATCCTTGGGAATCGTGCATTATAGCCGGTGGCGGCTGGTCGTGGGTACCCCATGCACACTATATGAGTCCTCGTGAAGTAATCCACCTGTTGGCCGATATTGTTGCAAAAGGGGGTAACCTGTTGCTAAACATCGCACCCGGGCCCCGCGGACAGTGGCACAACGAAGCCTATGCTTTGCTTAAAGAGACAGGCAAATGGATGCATGTTAACAGCGAAGCCATTTACGGCACCCGCGCCACAGCACCTTACCGTGAAGGAAAAATATGTTTTACCCGGAAGAACAAAACCCTGTATGCCATTTATCTTGCCGGTGAAGACGAAAAAGAGATGCCTGCCGAAATTCTTATAAAATCACAAAAACCCGATAAAGCGCTGAACATTGCCCTGTTGGGGACAAATGCCAAGCTGAAATGGAAAAAATCGGGTGAAGGTATTGCCGTGGAAATTCCTGAAAAAATAAGAAAAAACCCGCCGTCGGATTATGCGTGGGTTATAAAAATCGAATCCGTTATACACAATTAACAAAGAAGTTGTTTAAAGTTAACTTGATGATTATTAGTATAAAATATTGAAAACCAGAAAATGAATTCCATTATTCCCCTCCTTGGAGAGCTTGTCCCGACTTTACGTCGGGAGGTAGGGGTGGGTTTATTAAAAAAAGATATTCACTTTTTTGGTTTTCAATATTTTATAATTCACCTAACGTTTAGACTTTAAACGTGTTTAAAATAAAACCGCTTAAAGAAACCGCTTGTCCCCAACAGTTACTATTTTTGCACAAAAACATATTCATGAGATATTTAATACCGGTAATGGTTTTGGCCATTGCAATATCATCCTGCACAAACACAAACAGAGAGGCCAAAGTTGAAAAACTGAACAGCCCTGAACGGGCCATGGTTGACAGTGTGGAAAAGGCGGCAAAGGACACCGTAAAAAAGAGAGACCTGAGCAAAATGCTAAAACCCGCCAAACCCATGTCGAAAGAAGAAAAAGAGAGGAAACTGAATAAACGCAGGGCACACACAGCTTTTAAAGTTGGTATGGAAGCTTACAACAAAGGGGATATTGAAACGGCCACCGAAAAATTCAGGGAAAGCCTTTCCTACGACCCCGGCAACGGTATTGTGGCTTATAACCTCGGAAAGATTTACTACGATCAAAAGCAGCCCGAACTTGCGTTGTCCTTTTTCGAAGATGCCATTGAGGCCAATCCCGAAGATACGGCTTCCATGGTGGCTGCCGGATTAATCTATTTTGAGAAAAACAACTTTGAAAAGGCAAAAGCCTTGTACGACAAAGCCATTTCGCTGGCACCGCATTTCGGCGATGCCTATTTTCACCGCGGAACGTTGTTCGGTACCCATAAATATTACAAAGAATCGGTGGAAGACCTGAAAAAAGCGGCCAGGTACAGTCCGGAAAATTCCGAAATATATGTAAACCTCGGGCTGGCTTATTTTTATCTTAAAGACAAAGAAAATGCCTGTAAAGCCTGGAAAAAGGCCGCCGGTATGGGAAACCAAAAAGGCGTTAAAGCGGTAAATGCCTATTGTAAAAAATCAAAATAAGGTTTATGAAAAAAATACCTTTACTAATCTTATCTATTGTTTTTCTTGTACAAACAATAACATTTGCTCAGGAAATTGCGATTTCTACGGTGTTCTCTCATGGTAATTACGATAAATTCAAAAACAATATCGGATACGAAATAGGGTATAATCAATTATTTAACTCGAAAAGCAAAATTGGCGTTAGTTTCTCACATTGCTTTAATAATACTGATTACAACTATATTTTTATGTCGGATGCAGATGGAATTGACTATTATAGAGAAGTAAAACCCAAAAACCGAAAACTAAACGTTTCAGTTAGTTATGGTTTTAATCTTTTGAAAAAAGAACTATCCGGTTTTTATATTGGACCGGTACTCGGGCTAAATTATTTTAAAATTAATGAAATTGGCACCGAAAGGGCTGTAAATGAGAACAATGAATACGAGTTTAAACAAAATTATTGGAAAACAAATAAGTTAAGTGTCGGATTAATGATTGAATACAGCAGGAGAATTATATCTGATAATATTTCACTGTTTTTTTCAACAAAACCCGAATTGATATTTTATTCAAAATTTGGTCTTGACGGATCAAGTACTCCTACGGTTGTTGGATTTATTCAACTAAACTTAGGTTTAAAATTTAGTAAAAGACATTAAATTAAAGTTAACCTGATAATTTAAAACCATGTCCTTTATCAGCCGTGAAATTCCGGTAGGTAATATCGTCATCGGAGGCCGGCAACCGCTGGTTATTCAGTCGATGACCAATACCGATACCATGAATACCGGAGCCACGGTGAAGCAGGTGGAAGAACTTTACCATCACGGGTGTCAGATGGTACGTATTACGGCACCTTCGGTAAAAGAGGCTGAGAATCTTGCGGTTATTAAAAAACGGTTGATTCAAAAGGGTGTTGATATACCGCTGATTGCCGATATCCATTTTCAGCCCGCAGCAGCCGAGGCCGCCGCACGACGGGTGGAAAAAGTACGCATTAATCCCGGAAATTACGTTGACAAACAGAAGGGAAGTGCAAAATTTACCCAAAAGGAGTATGAACTTGAGCTGGAAAAAATTCATGAAAGATTGCTTCCGCTCATCAACATTTGTAACCGATACGGTACGACCGTACGTTTGGGAATTAACCACGGTTCTTTGTCGCAACGCATTTTGTACCGTTACGGAAACACCGTTGAGGGAATGGTACGATCAGCTTTGGAGTTTATAGGCATTTTTGAGGCGGAAAATTTTCAAAACCTGACCTTATCGCTCAAATCGAGCCGTGTTCCCGTTATGATAGCGGCCAACAGACTGCTTGTAAAAGAGATGATCCGCAGGGGGAAGCACTATCCTTTACATCTCGGAGTTACCGAAGCGGGCGCCGGAGAGCCGGCACGGGTAAAATCGGCGGCAGGCATCGGATTGTTGCTGTCGGAGGGTATCGGCGATACCATAAGGGTATCGTTAACCGAAGATCCGGTGCGGGAGATTCCTTTTGCCAAAAGATTGGCCGGATTATATCCCAAAGGAACCGGAAAACATTATTTATCCGGACCCGGATTGTTTGCTTTTGCGGATGATAAACCTTTAAAAGAAAAACCGGCACCTGTTGTTGTCTCTTCCCATGGTTCTAAATATGCCGACTTTATTGCTGACAATAAAAAGAGAAACAATACACCGGAAAATGGTAAAACGGTCTCTTTGATACCTGTAAAAAAGGAAACTGATAAACAGGTTTTGAAATTCAGTTGTTCCGAAGCTGACGGTACCGGTTTTCTAATCCGTATGTCGGTTAGCGTGGCAAAGGCTGCGGAAAAAAGCAAATTTGCCGGATTGTGGATAGAGAACGAACAGTTTGACGCAGAAACCTCTGACAGGCTGGCGGTTGAGATACTGCAGGCTCTGCGGATGCGTTTTTCCAAAACCGAATACATTGCTTGTCCTTCCTGCGGGCGTACACGGTTTGATATTATGACCCACCTGAAAAAGGTACAGAATGCCCTGCCCGATGTTCCCAACCTGAAAATTGCCGTGATGGGATGTATTGTAAACGGAACAGGTGAAATGGGTGATGCAGATTTCGGATATGTGGGTACGGGACCCGGAAAAATTACATTATACAAAGGAAAATATCCGGTGTTGAAAAATATTCCTGAAAAACAGGCAGTTGAAAGGCTTGTGGCGCTGGTTAAGCAAAATTTTCCAAACGATTTTTCAGGATAATTCGGTTAGAAAAGCCGTCAGCAATGATTTTTTTATACTTTTGGTCAATTGCAACCAAAAAATAATCTTATGAAACGGAAAAATTTTACCTTTTTACTTTTTGCATTAATGTATTCGTTTTCGCTGTTGGCACAACCGGATAGTGATACCACAAAACAGGATGAATCTAAAATCAAGAAAGGATTTAATTTCGGGGTTCTTCCCACCATTACCTACAATTCCGACCTGGGATTTCAATATGGAGCCCTGATAGATTTGTATAATTACGGTGACGGGAAAATTTATCCGAAATATTATGAAAGGTATTATCTTGAATGGTCTCGATTTACCAAGGGTTCGGGAATTAACAATTTTTCTTTTGAATCAAACAGGTTGTTACCCGGACGTACTCTTTTCTTTGATGTGATGTATCGTCCCGACGACCAATATGATTTTTTCGGACTTAACGGTTACGAGGCGGTTTACAACAACCAGTGGGAAGACCCTGCTTCGGCAGAATACCGTACAAGAATGTTTTATAAAAATCAGACTAATATGCTAAAGATTAAACTGGATGTAGTTAGTCCGATAAATAAAAAGCTAAACTGGACAGCGGGTGTGATTTTTTACAACTTCAATATTCAAGAAGTGGATATTGATAAATTTAATAAAGGAAAGAAGGATGAAGACAAACTGCCGTCGAATGATGAGCAACCCGGTCTCTATAAAAGATATATCAATTGGGGTTTAATTTCTGAAAGTCAGAAAAACGGCGGTTCTTTTATGGGTTTTAAAGCCGGTTTAATGTACGACACCCGTAACAACTGGACCAATGCCACTAAAGGTATCTGGACGGAGTTTTTGGTAATGTATGTGCCTCCGTTTATCGGTTCGGCCAAGGCCAACTACATGAAACTAAGCCTTGTGCACCGTCAATACTTTACTATTGTTAAAAAACGGCTTTCGTTTGCCTACCGTATCGGATATCAGGGGGTATTGTTTGGTGAAGAGCCCTATTATGCTCAGCCCTATATGATGAATATCACCATAAAAAACTCTATGGAAACCGGTCTCGGAGGCAAAAAAACATTACGCGGTATTCGCAGAAACCGGGTAGTGGGTAAAGGAAAAGCCTGGGTTAATGCCGAGTTTCGCTGGCGTTTTGTCAATTTCGACCTGTTTAATCAACATTTTTATCTTGCCACCAATATTTTTACCGATGCAGGTATGATTGTACAAAAAACCGATATAGAAAAGCGCTTTAATGAAATTAAAAAAGACCATCCGTTAACGGAAACCGGTTTCTGGGGTACAGATTTTAAAGAGGGCGATTATTTCAACTTCGGCAGTGAAAAACCGCACGTTTCTTACGGTATCGGATTGCGTATTGCCATGAACGAAAACTTTGTTGTGGGTCTCGATTACGGCCGCACCGTAAACGACCAGGATGGAAAGTCCGGATTTTACATAGGTTTGGGTTATCTGTTTTAAAGTGTAAAAACACAAAATCTCACCAAAGCATTTTATGTAACCAAAATGAACAAGGGTCTCATACCTGTTCAAAAAATGGTTACTAATCGCCATGATGTCCAGTTTTTGAGCAACTTTAACAAAGTATATGAACCAATTGGTCACCCATAAAATACTGAGACCTAAAACAACAGGAGGAGAAGTGTATTACCTTAATGATGATTTGTTAAGGATTTTGGAAGAATAATTCACTTATTTCATCGGGAGATGAAATTCTTTTCACCTTACCCTCTTTTATCTGTCGAATACTCTGTTTTATTTTTTCTATCATTCCGGTCAGTCTGAGGCGGAATACAGAAATCCATTGCCATAATAAAAATAACGTACAGGATATCTTACGGGGATTCATCGGAAATGCTAACCCTTTGGCCAACCTTGCGACTTCCTCTGAATTACCGGGAAAAGTGAGTATAAGCCAACCCGACAACAGACCGAAAACTGGAAGAAATCATCAAAACATTCCTTTATAGTTTTATCCATTCTCAATTTCATCCTATCATCCGATTACATAATACATATTACATCAAAAATATCACATAAAACATCTTTAAAATCTTATACAATTCTTATAAAATTTTATAACACCTCTTCAAAAGTGATGCTT
>JALVZH010000330.1 GCA_027022105.1 Bacteroidales bacterium
GGTATATGCCAGCAGG
Organism: Bacteroidales bacterium; assembly: GCA_027022105.1. Taxonomy (GTDB): domain Bacteria; phylum Bacteroidota; class Bacteroidia; order Bacteroidales; family F082; genus Sulfidibacterium. The sequence goes on from JALVZH010000330.1 coordinate 17, forward strand.
TCGCCCTCCTTTACGGCATCGCCCTCTTTTACTTTTATGCTTCCTTTTTTCAGGTGGCTGAGTTGCGAATAGAGTTGTTCGGCATGTTTTATTACAATGGTATTCCCCCAGTTTTTCGTCAGGTTTACATCTCCCACGGCATTGTCGTCAATCCCGTCTTCAACGGCAACCACCAGGCCGGCGGCAGGGGCGCTAACCGGTTTGTTATAACAATAATAATCGGCCACATCAGTACCTTTATCCCTGAACGGATTTCCCCGGCTGTCGAGGATTTCAAAATCCCAGGCGTGTTTCCACTCTCCGCGGTGTGTGTGTTTTCCGTCGAATGCCTGAGTTACCGTCCACTTACCCCAAAAAGGCAGCTTAACGGCCACATAAGGCAGGTTACCGAAACGTTCCATGTAGTTTTTGTACCCGTAAACATTTTTTTCGGGCGAAAACTCCTGCACAACCACCGGCGTTAATTTCCCGAAATTCTTTTCACGGAATTTCAAAGCATACAAAAACATGATAACAATAAGGTTGAAAGGCAGCGAATAGATAGACAAATGCAAAAACGAAAAGAGATATGAAAAGCTGCTCATGGTGATTGCAACCAGCGGGGTAAGCAATACAACCCACAAGATACTTCTGCGCGAAGGAACAATAAAGAAACCTCCTACGGCAATGGCCATTAAAATGTAGTTGAAACCGATGTAGCTGTAACTGAGTTCGGAAATATCGGCCCCGATAATCATGTAAAAATAGTATGCTGCAAAAAACCCGATAAGCGACAATATGAAAGCAATGCGCGAATAATACACCAATCCGATGGCAATGAATATCCCGGCAAAAAGATGATATTGAAAAAAGATAGCACTGAGCGATTTAAAATAGATACGCAACGATTCGGTAAGATTCAGGTTATTAAACCATTCGTACAATTGCACCATCTTTATCCCGCCGAGTGCATACATCTCATTTAAAGTGTAAACGCCCCGTTCGCTCAGGTTCAAACCGCTGTACGAACCCGCTGATATAAAAGCCATCCAGATACCGAATAAAAAAGGGATACTCAAATAAGGAAGACCGTATTTCATCAAAACGCCTTCGACTGCAAAGGTGATAAAAAGGGTAAGAATGCTCAGAAAAAACAGCAACACATAAAAAGGTATTCCGGGCTGAAAATAGAGGCCGAAACCCAGCCCTGTCATCAGTGCATTAAAACCGTAAGCACCGGCAATAATTTTCTGCCTGTTGATGCCCATAAACCAGGAAATACCGTTTACGGTAAGTACCGACAGCAGCCCTGCGATACCGGCGTAAATATCAAAAAATGAAACCAGCATTAAAATAACGGCAAACACCCGGTTCTTGGAAAAAAATACCTGGGCATAACTGTTAAAAACAGATTCGGTAAGATATTTTGTTCTTTGTAATACTGTTTGGGCTGTCATAAATTCCTTTTTTTAATCATCCGCTTCGGTAAAAACTTTTTTAACCAAAGATAACGGGGTTTGCTCGAAATAGTAATTGTGTACTTTAACACCCGGTACCGGATTTGTGTACAACTCATTATATGGTTTCGGCTCTTCCGAAACCAACGTATGCAACATTTCGTTTCCTACTGATTTTTCCCGAATCCTTTTTCTTTCTTCGGCAAGCAGATAAACCGGTTTATTAAACCGCTGCATCATCAGACACAACGGGTAAGTACCTGTTTTATTGATAAATGAGTTGTCGGGAATTATATCCGCCCCGAACACGGCAAAGTCAATTTTACGAACAAAAAGCGAAATGGCATCTTCGTGAAACAGGTTTACCTTAAATCCCAATCCTGCTAATTTTTCCGCCTGTACGATTCCCTCCCCGGCAGGTGAAGAAACCGTTTGCCAAACTCCAGGAAACAGGTTCCTCTCTGCCATCAGCCGGAACAAATCGAAAACCGCAGAACTATTGCTGTGCAGCAAAACGGTTTTTCCTTTTACGTTAACCTGTGACAAGAACCGACGGGAAGCCATATTCCGGGCATCCGAATATCTGTTTTCATACATTGTAAGAAAACCTGACAGTTCATCAGGGTTTATCTTTTCGTCACCGGCAAATGCGGATTTTATTTCGTTGATAAAATGAAACAGAAGAGCAAAATGGGGAAACCTTTGGAACAATATATCAAGCGAGGTAAAGAGCTCTGCTGCGGCAATACCCGAATGGCCTCGCGCATACGCACGCAATTCATCCATGGCACGGTCGAGTACATAGCCCGAACCCGATACATTGTCGTTCATCAATTTTTGAAACAGTTTTTCCTCTGCCATTACAATTCAAAAGTTTTCAAATGCTCCGGCACCGATTCCTTGTCCAACAGACTCTCCAATGATTCCCGTTCACGAATTACATGAACTTTACCGTTTTCATCAATCATAACAATACGGGGGCGCAGGGTGATAAACTGCATCCACTGGGTCATGTTGTAAGCGCCCACATTGTGTATTACAAAGTTATCCCCTTTGTTGAGCAACGGCAGATTAACGCTGTCGCGAATGACATCAATATTCATACACAACGGGCCGTAAACCACGGCATCTTCGGTATATTGGGTAAAGGGTTGTGCCGGCGAAATTTTATGATCGTACCAAAAAGAGGTAAAAAGAATGTTAACTCCCACATCCACAATGGTTGTTCTTCTGCCGTCGGAAAGCCGTTTGTTGGCAATTACGGTTCCAAGCAACCACGCTGCATCATCAATAAGCGCCCTGCCGGTTTCCAAAATCAACAACGGCAGTTGATCGTTTTTAAAGTTGCTGTTGATGAGTGCCGAGGTGATGGCTTCGGCAAAATCGTCAATTGAGGGGTTCATATCGTACCCCGGAAGGTAAGCTCCTTTAAGGGTATTTTTGGAAGCAAAACCGCCACCCATATCAATATACTGAATTTCGTGGTTGTACTTTTCCCTGATACCTACGGCCAGGTCGGCCAGCTTGTAAGCCGCAGCAGAATAGGCACCAGGCGCCAGCATAAAGGTTCCGATATGGGTGTGCAACCCTATCAGTTCCATATTATCGCTGCGCATTATTTTATTCAGGGCATCCCAGGCCTGTCCGTTCTCGTAATTAAACCCGAACCTGTCCCACATGGGATAAATGCCCGTATCCATGTTTACCCTGATGGCGACTCTGGCTTTTTTGTTAAGCTCATCGCTGATGGTTCGAACCGAATAAAACTCATCAAGGTGATCAATATGAATGAGCGAACCGTTTTCGATGGCCATTTTTATATCGCTGTCCGACTTGTCAGGGCCGTTAAAGATGATTTTGCTTCCGTCAACACCGTTATGAAGCGCTTTTTTGTATTCAAAACCGGAAACCACCTCGGCCCATGATCCCTCCTGATGAAAGGTGCGGCATACGGCATCGAGGTAGTTGGTTTTGTACGACCAGGCAAACTGCACTTTGGGATAACGGGTTTCGAAAGCCTGTTTTGCATTTCGTAAGTTTTCCCTTATCCTTTTTTCGCTGATAACAAAAAGCGGCGACCCGTGCTCTTTTATCAAATCTTTTACCGCTACATCTTCAAGGTGGGTTACGGGTACGTATTCGGTTCGTGTCCCGAACTTGTTGGGCATGGATGATTCGAGCTTTTTAATTACCGGACGTTCATATTTTTGTTTTTCCATTTGTTTTATCGTTTTATTTCAATTACTTTAAATATATTTTAGCGTATTTCATTTTATAGACTTATTGTAACATTTTTTTACCCACCCCTAGCTCCCGACGTAAAGTCGGGATGAACTCTCCAAAAAGGGGAACTGTTTCCGTTTTCATTACAAATTTGTTTTCATTTTAAACATTCTTTATTCAAATTAACAGTTAAGTTTTTGTTAACGACACCTGTTTCCCCTTAAAAGTATTGACAAAACATTTCCCTGTTATAATTCACCATAGGTGGAAATGGTTTCAAATTCTTTCAAATCCACAATCATATCCCACGAAAAGCGGATAAACATTTTCCCTGCCATGTAGCTCTTAAACGGGGCAACATCTTCACCCATGGCAAGTTTTACAAGTGCTTCGGGGATGTTTTGCCCGGCTCCCACGGCAAGGTATATCCAGGCAGGAATTCTCGGGTTAATTTCCAAAAGATAAAATTCGTTGTTTTTTGATTTCATCAATTCCAGTTCAAAGGGCCCGCGCCAGTTGGTTTTGGCAACAAACTCACGAGTAAGTTCCAGCAGTTTTTCATCTGTTATGGAAATTCCGCCCCAGGCTTTTCCTTTATCGGTGATATATTGCTTTCGCATAGGCACGGCCCCGATGGTATTGCCTTTGCCGTCGCCCAAACCCGTTACATTGAATTCGGTACCGTGTATAAATTCCTGAATGATGACCGGAACACCCCATTTGGCCGAAATCTTGTTGAAATAGAGCGCTATCTGATCAAAGTTGTAAGCAATTCCGGCGTCGTAATACTTTCCTTTTACCAATACAGGCCAATCGAAATCTTTCATTACCTGTTGAATTTCACCAAAAGTATATACCGGCTCGCTTTTGGGAACATGCATGTTGTACTTCTCGCCGAATTTGTTCAGGTTTACTTTGTGGCGTTCTTCAAACTGCTCCAAAGTCGGCAAAAACGTATTAATACCCAGCGATTTGAGTTTATCTTGTAATTTAATAAATGAATAGAGCTCTGCATCGAAGTTGGGAATAACAACATCGAGACGCTCAATGGAATGGATATATTTGATACGCTCCATCAGTGTATCGGTACCGGCACTCGGAAAGGGAATCTGATATGATTTTTCGATGAGGTTGTGCATATAGATTCCAGGCTCCAGCGTTTCGTATGATAACCCGATAATGCGTACATCAAACGATTCGGCCTCATGCAATGCCCGTATAACCGGTACTCCCGGACCCGGATTGTCAATGGCATTGAGCCCTGTAACCGCAACGGTGAGTTTTTTCTTTTTCATACTTATTCTAATAAGGAATAATGCCGCAGAATTTCTGTAAAATCACTTAAATCTTTATCAATTACGGTTGGATCGGCATCATATTTTTCCAACAGATAATTGCTGATTTCCTGTAACGATTTATCTTCTGTCAGCAGTCGTAATATCTCATTTCCGATTGGGTTTACCGAAAAACTCTCACCGGTAGTGGGCAAAAATACAAAGCCCGTATCGGAAACAGCTACATCACTTTTTAGTTTCATAATATTTCTCCTTCTTAATTTCGATTTTTATCAATATGCAATAATAAAACATCACTTTTGAAGAGGTGTTATAAAATTTTATAAGAATTGTATAAGATTTTAAAGATGTTTTTATAATTTCTTGCATTATAATATGACATTTTATTATCTTTGTACCATATTGGTACACGTAAAATCAGGTATTATGTTAGTTATAAGTAGCAGAGAATTCAGGCAAAATCAAAAAATGTATTTTGAAAAAGTTGATAACGGAGAACAGGTAATTGTCCAACGGGGAAAAGATAAATCCTATGCTTTAACCCCTGTAAGCGAAAACGATATTTATTTTAATTCCGGAATGATAGAAAAAATAAAACAGAGTATTCGACAGGTAAAAGAGGGTAAGGTGAAAAGAATTTCATCTCCTGATGAAATAAATGAATTACTAGGATTATGAAGTATGATTTAATATTTACCGATATCGCTTTAGCTGATTTGAAAAAGCATAAAAAAACCGGTGACAGAATTGTTCTGAAAAAAATAGAAAAACTCCTGAAGGAATTAATGGATCATCCAACCACAGGAACCGGCCAACCTGAAAAATTAAAACACAACCTTTCCGGATTATATTCCCGTAGAATTAACCAAAAGCATCGGCTGATTTATTCCATTGAAGAAGAGGACTCAACAGTCCACATTTTAAGTGCATGGGCACATTATGACGAGAAATAAGATAAAAACCAAGGTATTATTCTTCCAAAATCCTTAACAAATCATCATTAAGGTAATACACTTCTCCTCCTGTTGTTTTAGGTCTCAGTATTTTATGGGTGACCAATTGGTTCATATAC
>JALVZH010000331.1 GCA_027022105.1 Bacteroidales bacterium
GATGTAACCTTTAATCCTAATTCAAATATTAATGAATTTTCCAGAATGAATCTTACAAAAAAATTAATCAGGGAGCTTTCATAGGTTTTGCTTTTCTGAATTTTTTTTATTACTTTTGAAACAAAATTGCAACTATGAAAAATTTAATATTCCTGTTAATCCTTTTTTCCTGTGGAATTTTGAGTGCACAGGACACGATAAAAGCAACATTCTCAGAAACAGATGTTCATGACGCTTACATAAATCAGGTTTATTATATGCCGTCCGGTTTTCGTCAATCTTTGGTTGCTTCATACTGGACTTACCAGAACGAAGAAGGAATTGGAAGAAGTCTGATTTATTTTGATTTAACCAGTATTCCCGAACATGTTACTGTTCTTGATGCTAAAATGAATTTGTTTCACGACCCGATCTCAGCTCATACAGGTCATTCGGGTTATTATAATGAAGGACAGGTAGTTCGAGTTGCCGAACCGTGGAAAGATCAAACTGTTACATGGTACAATCAACCGCGTACAAGTGTTGTTAATGAAATTAAACTTACGCCACCACAGACAAGTTATCAAGACTATCCTGATATAAATATTACTTCTTTGATACAAAATATTGTTGATCACAAAGATGACAATTATGGTTTTATGTTAAAACTTAAAAATGAAGATAGTATTTATAACAGCTTGGTCTTTGCTTCGGTTAATCATCCTTATCCTGAATTACGACCTTCTTTGGAAGTTACATATGTTGAAGACACAAGCCAATTTACAAATGTTTATATAATACAGGATACGCATGGCGGTGTTAAAAATGCATATATTAACAGTGTGGTTTACAATCATCAAAGCAATCCAACGAGTTTGGTCTGCGCTGTATGGACGTATGATGGTGACCCTGGTATTGGCAGAAGTCTGTTACGTTTTGATTTAAGCAGTATTCCTGTTGATGAAGAGGTATATAAAGCAGAATTAACCTTGTATTGGAATCCATATTCGGCTCATATTGGTCATTCACGGATAGGTGGATTGAATAACTTGTTGATTCAAAGAGTTATTGAGCCATGGGATGAAAATAGTGTTACTTGGTATAACCAGCCGTTAACAACAGATACAAATCAGGTCTTTCTTCCACCGACAAATATTGGTAATGAAGATTATTTAAATATTGATGTAACAGGGATGGTTAAAGACATATTGAGTGATACAGCTCATAATTATGGTCTTTTGTTGCGTTTGGAAAATGAAAATGAAGAAAATATGTACAGGAGCTTGGTTTTTGCAGCAAAAGAAAACGGAATTGACAGTTTATGCCCAAAATTGGAAATATACACCAGGTCATACCTTTCTGTAAAAGAAAATCCGGCAGATAATTTATTAGTTTATCCAAATCCGGTTTCATCAATATTATATGTTAATTTTAAAAATGGTTTTGGGCCTTATCGTATTACATTATATGATGATAGAAGTAGTTTCATTTTAACAAAACATGTAGCATCAGGGAAAAGCAGCTTGAATTTAAGTAATTATGCCAGTGGCGCTTATATGTTAAAAGTCAGCACAAAATACGGGGTGTTTTCAAAAGTTATTATAAAAAAATAACAGCTCTTACAGAGTTTTGTATTTTTTCTCACACTCTCCCTGTTTTTCCTTTATTTTTGCCGCCTGTAATAAAAACACACTACAACTATGACAATACACTCCGGAAACGGTAACGGCAAGGGAAAAAATCCGTTTGAAGGAAAAACAATCGATTTTCCGGTAACTTTTACTTTAAAGGCTGTTATGGATGCCACCATTTCCGATGACGACCACATTGCGGCACTGACCGGAGTATTTGAGTTGCTTGATATTTCGCATAACTATAAAAACAAACGGTTGAGTTCAAAAGGAAACTATGTAAGCTTTACATACCTTGTAACGCTGGTTACGAAACAACAAATGGACAGCATGTACGGAAAACTGAAACAGATTAAAGGATTAAAATTTGCATTGTAATGATTTTTAAATTACTGGTTGTGGCTTTTGGCGGAAGCATTGGTGCCGTATTACGGTTTTTGATGTACGAATGGATAGAGAAACTGCATCACAGCGATTTTCCGTGGGCAACCATTACGGTAAACCTGCTCGGCTCGCTGGCCATTGGTTTTTTATGGGGTTATTTTTCAAGGAATTATGTTTCTCCTGCCGTGAGAGTTATGATTTTTATCGGGATACTCGGTAGTTTCACCACCTTTTCCACCTTTGCTTTCGACAATTTCAGTTTACTTAAAGACGGTCATATAACTTTAATGACGGTTTATATTCTTGTCAGTAACATCCTTGCGGTTTTTCTTTGTATCGGAGGGTACCAATTGGCCAAAGTAGTCGGATAATCCATGCACGAAATAGAACCATACTACAACTGGCGCGAGCTTTATGTTGCTTCCGAAGACGATAAATCCCCCTTTTTCGGATATACCAACAGCGAAGTATATTTTGAGCACAGAATTTACAACTATTATATTCATCCCCAGTGGGATTTTTTCGGTTCGCAAACACTATATACCAAGCTGCTTTTTACTAATTATGAAACCGGTTATGCCATCCTCGAAATGTTTGGCGAATGGAACGATGTGCTCTATAACGACATTATGTTTTTTTACAGAAATGTTATAGAAACGCTTTTGGAAAACGGTATCAGGTATTTTATCATCATCGGCGAAAATGTTTTCGATTTCCACTCGGGAGATACCGATTATTACGACGAATGGTTTGACAATATTGAAGACGGTTGGATTCTCGGTATCAATTTCAGGCAACATGTACAACAGGAATTTTCCGGTGTTTCCATTGACCAGTATATCGGTTTCGGGGGTGTTTTTAATGAGATAAACTGGCGCACCCTGCTTCCCGACCAGCTTTTCAGTCTGCTTGATCAAATGATAGCCAAGCGGTTGAGTATGTAATAAAAGGAAGGTTGATAATGTTAAGTCACTGCACGTACAATACAAACCGTCTATTCAAAAGTAAAAGACAACATAAATATTTTGGAATTAAGCGATTCGATGCTTCCCGTATAAATATTGTCTTCCCTGATAAGAATATTGTTTAGTCCGTAACCCATTTTTACCTCCGTACCGAATTTAAAATAATGGGTATAAAAATCGAAACCCACACCCACCTGGGCCGATACGTCGTGTCGTTTCAGTTTTATGGTTACGTCGGTTTCGTTGTTGTTGGTTTTCTTTCTCGAAGCCAGGTCGATGGAATACTGAATACCTCCCAGTACGTAGGCACTAACATTGTTCAGCCTTTTCGACCGGTATTTAAAAATCAGCGGAAATTCCACATAGGTGGATGTAACGCTCTTTTTGGTATTTACCAAAAACGAACTGTCGTTTTTAAAGGTAAGTATCGAGTAGTTTAAAATACGTTCTCCGAAAGAGAGTGAGGGGATAAACCTGAAATCGAGATACTTTTTCAGAACCAGATTTCCCAGAATTCCGATAGAAAATCCAGGTGTAGGGGTAGAGGTAACGCTGTAAACAAACAGCGAGTCGGCATAAATATCAGGCGACTGGTTGGTGGTGAACTTGATGTTTTCAAGGTTGGCAAGCGGCTTAACGGTAAAAAACATCTGATTGGCCGCAAGGATAAATCCGAAATGATACGGTTGCTGATTGTAGGTGGGCAAATTCAAAACTTTTCGGGTTTGTGCTTCTGTGTGCATTACCCCGAAACCTGCCAAAACCATTAATAATATAATATACTTCTTTCTCAATTTTTCTAAAGTTTATTGTTTAACGAAAAAGTATCTTTTATCGTATAAATTCCCTGCTTCTTTTCTGAGGGCCAAAAATAGCACCAATAATCATAATCATAACCTTAACTTTAAACAACTTATTCATCAGCCTTCAAACGTAAACGACAACATGAATATCTTAGAGTTCAGCGATTTAATACTACCCGTGTAGATATTGTCTTCCCCGATAAGAATATTGTTTAATCCGTAACCCATTCTTACCTCCGTACCGAATTTAAAATAGCGGGTATAAAAGTCGAAGCCGACACCCACCAGAGCCGATACATCGTGGCGTTTCAGTTTTATGGTTACGTCGGTTTCGTTGTTATTGGTTTTCTTTCTCGATGCCAGATCGATGGAATACTGAATCCCTCCCAATACAAAAGCACCGATATTATTCAGCCTTTTCGACCTGTATTTAAAAATAAACGGAAACTCAACATAGGTGGACGTAACGCTCTTTTTGGTATTTACCAAAAAAGAACTATCATTTTTGAATGTAAGTATGGAATAATTTAAAATACGCTCGCCGAAAGAGAGAGAGGGGATAAATCGCAAGTCAAGATATTTTTTCAAAACCAAATTTCCCACAATGCCAATTGAAAATCCAGGCGTAGGGGTAGATGTAACGCTGTAAACAAACAGCGAGTCGGCATAAATATCCGGCGATTGGTTGGTAGTAAACTTTATATTTTCCAGATTGTCGAGCGGCCTTACGGTAAAAAACATCTGATTGGTAGCAAGTATAAATCCGAAATAATATTGTTCCTGATAAAATGCGGGCAGATTCAGAACTTTACGGGTTTGTGCCTTTACATGGGTTATCCCCAATGCTGTCAAAATCAATATGAATATGATACGTCTCTTTTTCAATTTCAATATTTCCGGTTTTTTATTTCGACCCGTAATAAAGTGTTGCAATACCGAATGTAAGCCGTTTTTGTTGCGGATTCATAAATCCCGCTTTTTCCATGGCTTTTAAAAAGTCTTTATCCTCAGGAAATTGCGATACCGATTCGGGAAGATAGGTATAAGCCGAGTTGTTTTTGGAAATCATCTTCCCGATAAAAGGCAGAATGTTTTTAAAATAGAAGTTGTAAATGTTTTTGACAGGAAAAGCGTGGGGTTTTGAGAACTCCAGAATGGCAACCGTTCCACCCGGTTTCATTACACGGCACATCTCTTTCAGTCCTTTGTCAAGGTCTTCGTAATTTCTTACTCCGAAAGCTACGGTAACCGCATCAAAATAGTTATCCTCAAAACGGATATCCTCCGAGTCGCCCTGCTCCAGGGTAATCACGTTGTTAAGTCCCGATTTTAAAAGTTTTGTTTTACCGATTTCCAACATATCGACAGCAATGTCAATTCCCACAATCTCTTCCGGTTTCAGTTTGGAAAGTTCTATGGCCAAATCGCCTGTTCCGGTGGCTACATCCAGTATTTTTTCCGGTTTTCGGGGTGCCAGCAGCCGGCGCACTTTTCGGCGCCATACTTTGTCAATCCCCGCCGAAAGAAAATGATTCAGAAAATCATATTTTCCGGCAATGTCGTTGAACATGGTACGGACTTTCTCCTTTTTTCCCTTGTTATTGCTGTTCATTGTTTTTCTCTTTTATGAAGAAGCCAATTTGAGTGCCTGTTCAAGGAAACGTTCTTTATTTACCGGAACAACCCCGGCCTCTTCGCAAACCAATCCTCCCGCCAGGTTTGATAATTCGGCTATTTCCTGCGGCTGTTTGCTCAGTGCCAGACAAAGCGAGGCCACGCTGATAACCGTATCGCCGGCTCCCGATACATCTGCAATCCTGCGCAAATGAGCGGGCACATGGTATTTTTGAATCTCATTACCGCTTTTCCATGATATTAGCGCCCCTTTTTCCGACAATGTTGCCAGCACCATTCCGGCTTCTGTTTGTTCCATCAGTATTTTCGAGGCTTCCTCAATCTCTTCGATGGTTTCCGGTGCCTGTTCTTTGTTAAGTCCTTCGGTAAGCTCTTTCAGGTTGGGTTTGAAAAGCGTTACCCGTTTAAATGCACTGAAATTCCTTCTTTTGGGGTCGGCAGTTACTGGAATGTTTTTTTCTTTTGCCAGTTTAACGGTAAAATCAATAATTGCGGGTGTGATAACCCCCTTGTCGTAATCCTGGAAGATAATCACATCAATCTTTTCACTGTTGATGATTTTTTGGATGGCATTTTTCAAAAGTTCCGTTTCCATGCCGTTTTATTCGTTCTCCGA
>JALVZH010000332.1 GCA_027022105.1 Bacteroidales bacterium
CCGATGAATCCCCGAATGTTTTCCATACCGTATGTTGAATTGGAATAGAAGCACGAGGAGAGATTCTTCGGCATTCCTGCCCCTATGGCCAACCTAAAGAGGCCTCTGAATTATGAGGGTTTGGTGGTGTGAGTTGCCTAAACTTTTCAGGTCGCCATAGGCCTTGCGGAAAATGACCTTTTCGGTCGCCGTGGGATATGCGGGTGGAGACCGGAAAGGTCGGAAATAAAGCTTAAACGCCTGAATATAAGCAATAAGCAACGCTCAATCAGCCTGCGGCGGACACGTACTCAATAAGCAAGTGGGGTGGCAAACCAACATACACTACACCCGGCAATTCAGAGGGCGCCGCCTGAGGCGGATTGGAACTTAACAAAACAGGGTTTAATGTATTACCATAATTTCATAATTTTTTTCAACCTGACGGAGGCCTTACCCACGAGTCAGCGTTCAATCCGTCAGGTTTACAAGCGCGCCCGATGAATCCCCGAATGTTTTTCGTACCGTATGTTGAATTGGAAAAGAAGCACGAGGGGAGATTCTTCCCCGCCTGAGGCGGGTCTGAATTATGAGGGGTTAGTAGTATGAGGTTACTACCGGTGTTGATATATCTGAAACGAAACCGTTGAAAAAACAGAGCCGTTTGACACAAAATCCTTTTTTTATTACCTTTTAGCTTGTAGGCTTAAAAAAAATTTTTTCTGCCCGAAACCTTTTACCTCAACCGGCGTATAAGAAACACTTACTTTTGATAATTAATCTGCTATTTGATACTACTAACAATGATTAACATCTTAGATACAGGAACAGAACGTGTAAAAACCAATATCTTACTAGTACTATATAACTGTATATCAATGCTATACCCCCCCCGTACCGTTTGACGGTTTTGGAAAGATTATCCGGATTTAATAACTTTTCATTTTTTCTTTATGCAGAACGGAATATTAACAAAATATGCAGTGCCTCATGTTGTATCGTACCCGAATCGTTATTCGGAAAAAACAGACACATTTTTTTACTCGGGAAAAACAAATACATCTGACAACAGCACCGGAACCGCATTATTTCCGGTGCTAAAATTAAAACCTGCTTGTATAAACTCCTAAAAACATGAGGACATGGCATATTCTATTATTAACTAACTTATTTTCAAAATTAAAACTTTAGAAAGATGAAAAAAATATTTTATATAACCACAATAATTATAGGCCTTGCAGTTGTTGTAATGGCTTATGCTTTCAACACAAACAGCGAAACAAAAACCCAAACCGGCGATAACTGCTGGATTGAACCTCATTTTAACTGGATAGGTTCATGTGTATATGTTGATAATAATGCAAAGTATGTGATAGATATGGATATTTATAACATATGCAACAATCCGCCAACAAAAATATATGACGGTACTCCTCAAAACCTGCCGATAACACAAACAAGTACTTCGTTTTGTGTTGAAAACGCTTTATGCACCATTGATCAGAACGAAAAATGTTTTGAGGTTGTAGTATTTCTGCAAAAAGTTAATAAAGTTACGAATGAAATTATTTGTAGTACCCAACGAACGTATGGGCCTTATAATTGCCAAGGACTAATTGATTTTGGCACTTTGAATAATCAAATAACATTAAATTAATTTTAAACTATAAATACAGCAAAGAACAGCGGTTTATTATCCGCTGTTCTTTGATATTAAGCACCTTGCACTCTTTGAATAAATAAAAATGTTTAAAATAATTATTATAAATATCATAATATTATTTGCCCTTAATTGTTTTAGCCAAAACCAGGCCAATATTTGGTATTTTAGCGACCACTGTGAGTTGAATTTCAACAAAGGATATCCTGTTACAGGCAATCATTACCCTCTTGTTAATCTTGAAGGAAGTGCCTCGGTATGTGACAGTAGCGGCAATATCATTCTTTATTCCGAGGGTCAGAATATATGGAACAAAGAACACAAAATTGTAATAAACGGGGACAACCTTGCGGGTGGTGATCCAATTACAACTCAAAGGGTTTTAATAATTCAAAAGCCATTAAGTAAAAATATATATTATGTTTTTATTGTAGGAAAAGGTACATTTTCTCAAAGCGGACAATACGGTATGTGGTATAATGTTGTAGATATAAGTGCCAACAACGGTTTCGGAAAAGTAATCGAAAAAGATATTTTTTTAAATGCCGCATGGGATGCACAAAGCAAACTTTTTGCACTAAAACATAAAAACGGCAGGGATGTATGGATAATTACAAGAAAGCTTAGCGAAAATAAATTTGCAGCTTTTTTACTTACACCGGAAGGCTTAAATACCTCACCGGTTTTAAGCAATGCCCTCAGTATGCCTTTTTATCCATTTAATGATAGAAAAGGATACTTAAAAGTCTCATACGATAAAAAATATATATTTTCTGCATATTGGATGTCTATTCCATCTAAGATTATAGAAATAGGAAAATTTAATGCTCAAAATGGTGAAATTAACTATCTTTATTATTTACAAAAGGATACGGCCGGTATAATATTAGTGCCTTTCGGGATAGAATTTTCTCCCGATTCAAAATACGTATATATTTCTTATGCAATTGATGATGAAAACGGAGTTTATATCTACCAATATGACATGAAATTTGTTGAAAATCAAATTCTTTTCTCTAAATCGGCCGTTCTGATTAATACCGGTGAAGGATTGGGACTGCAATTGGCAAGAGACGGAAAAATATATTGTTCATGTAAAAATTTAGACTTAAATGACTATCATTATGTAAGTGTTATAAACAAACCATGGCTCAGGGGTACTGCCTGTGACTTTAAAAAAGAAGCGATTTACTTTAGAAACGGAAAAGTACATGAGTGTTTCCCCAACATCCTCCTCGACTACCTCTACCGTTTTGAGTGGGAAGGCGAGTGCTCGGGGCCTTCCAATGCCATACGCTTCAAACCCAACTTTATGTTTCCCGATTCCATACACTGGAACTTCGGCGACCCCGCTTCAGGTGCCGACAGCATTTCGTATGAAATAAGCCCCTTGCACTATTTCAGCTCCGGCGGCGAGTTCGAGGTCTCCGCCGATGTGTGGTATCCGCCCGACAGCGCCAACCCCTGGGGAAGATACGAGCACACCTCACGGGTGGTTACCGTAAAACAGTCGCCCCAACCCGATTTGGGTTCCGATACCCTCTTTTGCAACGACGGAAGCATCGAACTCAACGGCGGTGCGGGTCAGGGAAGCTACCTCTGGAATACCGGCGATTTCGGCATGAACGACAGCATTATCACCGTTTCCGATACGGGTATCTATTGGGTTACCGTTACCGCCCCCAACGGTTGCAGCACCACCGATAGCATACGGCTCGGCATTTATCCCCCGGCAATATTCAATACCGACAGCTTAGTAATAACCCCCACCTCCTGCGGCGGAACATCGGGTAGTATCACGGGCCTGGTTGTGGAAGGTGTGCCGCCCCTCTCTTATGAGTGGCAGGATGCCGAAGGAAATTTGCTCGGCAACAGCCTGAACCTCTTTAACCTCGGCGTAGGCAACTATTTTCTGCTTGTTACCGACGGCAACGGCTGCACCACCCGCTCGGAAGCCTTTACCGTTACCGATGCCGGCGATATTGCCGTGGATACGGTCTCGGTTACCCATGCCCATTGCGGTCAGGCGGACGGTTCCATTACCGTTTCGGCACACTCGGCTGCCACCGGTTTCCTGCGCTATTCCATTAACGACGGCAACAGCTTTCAGGACAACAACAACACCTTTTTGAACCTTGCCCCGGGCGATTACGTAATCAGGGTGGCCGATACCAACGGCTGCGAAACGGTTTACAACCACAATCCCGTTACCGTTACCGATATGCCGGGCCCCGAAGTTCTTTCGGTAACCGTAGCAGACGAAACCAACCTCGACCAAAACGGTGAAATACACATTACGGCAACAGGAAACGGAACGTTGGAATATTCGGTAAACAACGGAATCGGTTTTCAAAACAGCGGCGATTTTTACAACCTTTCGGCAGGAACCTATTTCTGTGTGATACGGGACGAATACGGTTGCGACACCGCCTTTGAGGTTACGGTAAACCGTTTGAGTACTTCACTGTTGGAAGCTGTGGCAGGCAGCGGCAGCAGTTGTCTCGGCAATGCGGCAGTGGTTCCCCTTTCGGTTACCGGCTTCGACAGTGTGGTGCAATTCAGGGCCGAACTTACCTACGACAGCAGCCTGCTTGTCTGCACGGGATACCAAAACACGGCACAAGCCATCGAAAACAACCTGCATGTGCAGACGGTAAACAACGACAACAGGGTAATCCTTACCTGGCAACAGCAAAACGGGGTTACCTTGCCGCCCAACACCACCCTTACCGAACTTGTTTTCAATGCCAAAAGGGAAGGATACTCTGCCGTTGACTGGGCTCATGCGGCAGGCGAAAGCAGTTTTGTAAACAAAAACGGCCTTACCCTGCAAACCGTTTACCAAACGGGTGAGGTGATGATATTTTCCGTTCCCGATGTTATGTTGACACCCGGGGAACAGGTTTGCCAGGGCGGGCAACTTCTGCTGGCACCTTTTGTTACCGGTGGTGCGGGGGTTTACGATTACCTCTGGACAGGGCCGGATGACTTTACCTCTTCGCAAAACATAGTCTATCTTGCCAACATCACCAAAGAGATGGCGGGTGTTTATTCCTTTACGGTAACCGACACCGTCGGCTGCACGGCAACAAAAAGGGTAACCATAGAAGTGCTTCCCGCACCCGTAACCGCACTATCGGAAGCCGACACACTATTCCTTAATCCCGGCGAGTTGTTGGATGCCGGCGGCAATGCGGTTTCGTACCTTTGGAATACGGGCAATACAACGGCCGCCATCCTGCCCGACACCATGGGGCTTTATACACTTATTACGGAAAGTGAAAACGGTTGCAAGAGTTACGACACGGTGCAAATCCTGTGGAACGGGATACCTTTTGCGGTTCCCAATGCTTTTACACCCAACGGCGACGGGCTGAACGATGTTTTCAAGGTAATTCCCAAATACGATTACCTGAAAAAGTTTTCCATGCAGATTTACAACCGCTGGGGACAGCTTGTTTTCGAGACAACCGACTACACCAAAGGCTGGGACGGAACATACAAAGGAACACCCGTAGAAAGCGGTGTGTATGTTTACCGTATTGTTTAT
Source organism: Bacteroidales bacterium (assembly GCA_027022105.1). Lineage (GTDB taxonomy): Bacteria > Bacteroidota > Bacteroidia > Bacteroidales > F082 > Sulfidibacterium. The sequence continues at coordinate 5,190 of JALVZH010000332.1, forward strand.
GAGGATTTTTCAAGCCGTAAGACGGAAGGTATTGAGGGAAATGTAGTTGTAATAAGATGATGTGGTATGTTTGAGGTTCAGAGGTTCAAAGGTTCAAAGGTTTAAAAGTTCAAAGGTTCAGAGGTTCAAAAGTTCAAAAGTTCAAAGGTTCAAAAGTTCAGAGGTTCAGAGGTTCAGAGGTTCAGAATTTTCAGGTTGCCGTAGGGCTTTGCGGAAGCTGACCTTTTCGGTCGCGGTGGGGCTTGCGGGTGGAGACCGGAAAGGTCGGAAATAAAGCTTAAACACCTGAAAATAAGCAACAAACAATGTTCAACGCTCAATTAGCAAGTGGGCGGACTAACCAACATACACTACACCCGGCAATTCAGAGGGCGCCGCCTGAGGCGGATTGGAAGATAACAAAACAGGGTTTAATGTATTGCCATAATTTCATAATTTTTTTCAACCTGACGGAGGCCTTACCCACGAGTCAGCGTTCAATCCGTCAGGTTTTTTAGGGCAAGCGCGCCCGATGAATCCCCGAATGTTTTCCGTACCGTATTTTGAATTGGAAAAGAAGCACGAGGGGAGATTCTTCGGCATTCCTGCTCCTCTGGCCAACCTTGAGATGCCTCTGAATTATGAAGGTTTGGTGGTGTGAGTTGCCTAAACTTTTCAGGTCGCCATAGGCCTTGCGGAAAATGACCTTTTAGGTCGCGGTGGGTTTTGCGGGTGGCGACCTGAAAGGTCGGAAACAATACCTAAAAGACTGTAAGTAAGCAATGAGCAATGTTCAATGTTCAATAAGCAAGTGGGGATGGACTAACCAACAT
>JALVZH010000333.1 GCA_027022105.1 Bacteroidales bacterium
AATATATCTTCCCCGCGAACCCATGGGAGGCGGATTGTTTTCGATAAGCGGCAGCAGGAAATCGTTAAGTTTGGAGGTGGGAATCCGGGCGTTTCGTCTTTTATAAACCTCCATAGCCAGTTCCAGCACTTTGTAAATGCGCTGTTTTTCTTTTACCGAAGTAAAAATTACCGGAATGTCGGTAAAGGGTGCAAACCGTTCTTTTATCTGCGCTTCAAATTCAAGATGGGTATTGGTCTCTTTTTCAATTAAATCCCATTTATTAACAACTACCACCACCCCTTTCTTGTTTTTTACGGCAAGGTGAAAAATATTCACATCCTGCTTTTCAACTCCACCTTGCGCATCAATCATCACAATACAAACATCGGCGCTTTCGATGGCACGAATGGTTCGCAAAGTTGAATAAAACTCTATATTTTCATACACTTTGCCCTTTTTTCGCAGTCCTGCCGTATCCATCAACATAAAGTCAAGTCCAAAAGCCTTGTAACGGGTATTAATGGTATCGCGGGTAGTTCCGGCGATGGGAGTTACAATATTGCGTTCGTCGCCAAGCAAAGTATTAACCAGCGACGATTTTCCCACGTTGGGCCGTCCTATTACAGCGAGATGGGGCAACTCCGACTCTTCGTTGGTTTCGGTATCTTTATGAAACACCTTAACCACTTCATCCAATAAATCGCCGGTGCCACTGCCGGTAGCTGCCGATACGGGAAACACCTCCCCCAGTCCCAATGCATAAAATTCGCCCACAATATCCGAAAGGTTAGGTGTATCCACTTTATTGGCTGCCAGGAAAACTTTTTTCCGTGCTTTACGCAACAAGTTGGCCACATCCTGATCCAATGGACTTACTCCTTCGCGGGCATCCACCACAAATACAATAGCATCAGCTTCGTCGATGGCAAACATTACCTGCTTGCTAATCTCTTTTTCAAAAGTGTCGTCAGAACCTTCCACATAGCCACCGGTATCAATTACCGAAAAATCATATCCGTTCCAATCGCTTTCGCCATAAATCCTGTCGCGTGTAACACCGCTTACCGACTCAACGATAGCACTTTTCGATTGTGTAAAACGGTTAAAAAGGGTTGACTTCCCCACATTGGGCCTGCCAACAATGGCTAATATATTTTTCATCTATTTTCGTTTAGTTGTTTCTGAAATATAAAACTTTGCAAAGATAGGCAAGTTTCAACAGGAATGGATAACCCGGTGAGTTCTCCCAAATCCGAAAATCAGGATAAACTCTACAAAAAAAAATAAGTTACAATGGCCTACACTTCACCATAGCCAAACCTGTTGAGGCTTTTTTCGTTGTCGCGCCAATCCTTATTGACTTTTACGCGCAGTTCAAGAAAAACCTTCTTATCAATAAACTTTTCTATATCTTCGCGAGCCTGTGTGCCAACCCGTTTGATGCGTTCACCCTTATGGCCAAGAATAATAGCCTTTTGCGATTCGCGAATTACATAAATGTAAGCATAAATACGCACCAGATTCTCTTCTTCAAGGTAAGAGTCAACAGCCACCTCAGTGGAATAAGGTACCTCCTTTTTATAGTTTACAAAAATCTTCTCCCTGATTATTTCCGAAACAAAAAACCGCATGGATTTATCCGTCAGTTCATCTTTTGGAAAATAGGGCGGGCTTTCCGGAAGCAGGTCAATAATAGTATCGAACACCTTTTCCACATTAAATTTCATCAGTGCCGAAACCGGAATAATTTG
>JALVZH010000334.1:0-4456 GCA_027022105.1 Bacteroidales bacterium
ACTCCGAGGTATGCAATCTTTTTTTTTTTTTCTTTTTGTTTTTGTTTAACTTTTGTTTTTAAAATATCAAGCTTCGTTCAGCCTTATAAAAATCCGGTATCTTTGTACCATGTTATACCCCGAACTCTACTTGATTCTGCAAGAAACTTTCGGACGGTATCTTTGTACCAAGGTCGTTTCCTTGTCTTTAATCAAGCAAACTTAATTGTTTTTTAATCCTGAAAATCGTCCTTCTTTTTTTATTTTGCAAACATATAAGGTAACTTCAAGCAGTCCCCTCTGAACCTTTAAACCTTTGAACTTTTGAACATCAAACATAATACATCAAAAATACAACAACCTGACTTCTTTTTTCTTCTCCTTCAAATACCGTATAATCAACCGTCTTACCTCTTTGTTGTCCTTTTGCGGTCTAATAAAATCGTCAACATCATGTAATGCTGATATCCGCATATCTGAGCTTATAAATCCGAACCCCTCGTATTTACCGTTCATCACTTTCACCACCGACCGTTCCGAATCGTCTCTGCCTTTGTCAATAATCAGGAAGTTTTGTTTGTCGAAGTGGTAATTGGTAATGGCCTCTTCAACCCGCATATTGTATTCCCCCGGCGGTTCTTTACCAATGCATGCACCGTTGCACTGATGTATCTGGTAATAAAAACAAGCACCTTCGGTTTTGTAAAGGCCCGTAAGTTTCTGACACAGGCCGAACTTTTCCGTTATCCGGGTCAGGTGCTCTTTACCTTCTTGCAGCGAAGAGTAGGTGTAAAGTGGTGTACTGTTGTCAATTATGTGGTTAATCCTTAACTGATTGTATCCGTTTTCATCGGTAAACAAATATAAACCGTAATTAAAATAAGAGCGCAGTTGTGTTCTGTTGTACAAGGGGCGATGGCGCTTTATATCTGCCGATTCCAACAAAAGTGCAACAAGCTCATTACCCGTTAAGGTATATTCCACACGGTAAAGGTTGTTTTTCATTTCCAATGCCTTTTTTGTGGTGTTGTTGGTCAAATGCTGTTGCACCCGCGCGTGAATATCAATGGATTTGCCGATATAAATCAGCTCGTTGTGCTTGTTGTAAAAATAATATACTCCCGGAGCATGTGGGAGAGGCTCAAGGATTTGCCGGTTGCGGTCGGGGGCCATATTCGATGTGGACAGGTTTTCCGGCTCTTTTTCCATAGAGAGCAATAGTTCAAACAATTTTACTGTTGCCAAAGCATCACCATCGGCCCGGTGTCGGGCACGATTGTCGATTCCCAGCGCTTTACACAGCTTACCCAGACTATACGAGGGCTGTCCGGGAATAAGCTTCCGGGCAAGTTTTACCGTATCAATGGTTTGCCGCCGGTATTCATATCCCAGACTTAAAAACTCGTGACGGATAAATGAATAATCGAAACGCACATTGTGTCCCACAAGAATTGCTTCTTCCGTAAATTCAACAATCTTTTTTGCTATTTCGTAAAATTTGGGAGCATCTTCCACCATCCGGTCGTTAATGCCGGTCATCCGGGTAATGCGGTAAGGAATTTTCTTTTCAGGATTTACAAGGGTGCTGAACCGGCCGGTAACCTCTTTTCCGTTGTGCAGATAAATTGCAATTTCGGTAATCTTTTCCTTTCCTGCACGCAGCCCCGTGGTCTCTATGTCAACTATTGCATACTTCATTAACTGGGTCAAAAGTAACCAAAAAAACAGAGGGATTTATTCGGAAAACAAACCGTAATAATTTTTACCGCACAATAAACACCACCTGTTTTCATCCCCTCATCCAATCATTTTTCCTATCATAGAAATAATACACACTACACCTTACAATCCAATCATTTTTAATCCCATAAAAATTAGGAAAAGGATATAATTTGGAGATTCATCGGGCACTCAAACCCGGTTCCCACCCCGTCAGTGCCCTCTGAATTACAGGGTAGAGGTGAACAAGCAAAACCGCTCAAAATCGAATACGGAGACTTGGATATTCAAACATTGAAAATATCACACTTGTCTGCCTCCGGCTGATCAAAAATCAAACATACCACATCAAAAATCAAACATAATACATTAAAAATCCCCTACCTCGTCAAAACAATATCATGCTCTTCCACCAGTTTTCTCAGGTTCAAAACGGCGTAGCGCATTCTTCCCAGGGCCGTATTAATACTTACGTCGGTTTGTTCGGCAATCTCTTTAAAACTCAGGCCGGCATAACATCTCAAAAAAAGCACCTCTTTTTGTTCATCCGGCAGGTATTGTATCAGCTTTTTAACATCCGAATGAATTTGGTCTGTCACCATTTTTTCTTCCACGCTGGGATCCGTAATCCCGATTGTATCGAAAATATCCCTGTCCTCGTGATTGGGTTTCGATTCGGCCACAGGCATCTTTTTCGATTTCCTGAAATGATCAATCACCAGATTGTGTGCAATGCGCATGGCCCACTGGATAAACTTACCTTCATCCTTGTAGTTTCCCGATTTCAGGGTGTTAATAATTTTGACAAAGGTATCCTGAAATATATCATCGGCCAGTTCGCGCTTACGAACCATCATCATAATATACGAATACAGCCTTTGTTGATACCTTTCGATGAGAATCCGGAGGCTTGCCTGATCTCCATCAAGATAGCTTTTAATGAGCGTGCGCTCATCCGCTTTTTGTAAGCTCATACCGTTATTTTTTAATGTTTCACAAAAAGCGTAAGCGTTTTCCCGATAGACTTCCTCCTATTTTTGGTTAGAAATTGTAGTGCAAATATATGTTAAAAATCTTAAAATGCAAGTTTTTCTTACCCGTGTGGCAGATTTTTTTACAGGTAATGATTATTTCCGATAAATTCAAATAGTATTAAATATTTTAAGATTAATAAGTTAGAAAAAATATGCCCCCTTTTTTTAATTCCCGAATTTTCTTCATTTTTTGGGCGGCCGGGTTTACAGTTGCATGCCTTCAGGCATCGCAACCTACTGTCCGCTTGTAGTTGCAAGCCGGTAGGCTTCGCAATCTACCGCTCCCATCCCTGCCGCTACCAATGATTCTAAAATCCTACATCTTACATCTGATTTCTTACATCAAGATATCTATTAATCTTGTAATTCTTTCGGCAGAAAGAAAAAAAGACAGACAATTCCACACCTCTGACCCCTCATAATTCAGACCCGCCTTAGGCGGGGAAGAATCTTCCCTAATGCTTCTCTTCCAATTTGCAATACGGTACATATATCATTACGGGGATTCATCGGGCTCACCACTCTTTGCGCCATCCGCCTAAGGCGTAGCCCTCTGAATTGACGGATGTAGTGTGTGTTAGGTAGTTTCGCCCACTTGCTAATTTTCAATGTTTTCTTAAATCCTCGATTTTTAATTCTTCAATAAATCGGCAATCGTTCAGCCAAAGGCAGACACGTATTCGTTAATCGGTGTTCATTATTCAGTTCTTACCAACCTGCCGGGTCTCCTGCCCGCAATTCCATGTTCGACACCGACAGGTTTACCCTATTCCCGTCCTTTCAGGTCTCCACCCACAAATCCTCCGGCGACCTAAAAGGTCAGCCTTTGCATAGCCCTACGGCAACCCGAAACATTTAACTTTTGAACCTCTGAACCTTTGAACACGTGTCCGCCGCAGGCTGATCAAAAATATAACATCAAAAATCCCACATCAAAAATATCACATCAAACATAATACATAAAAAATCCCACATCAAAAATAATACATCAAACATAATACATCCAAAATATTACATCCAAAATTCCCTACTTTTGCACCTCACTTTTTAATCAATGAACATCGAGCCGAACAAAGCAAATCCGAAAGAGAACATTATTGTCCTCCGTTCCAGGGTGAACAACCTGAAAAACCTCAGTGTTGCCATTCCGCGGAAGAAACTGGTGGTTATTACCGGACTTTCGGGTTCGGGAAAATCTTCACTTGCTTTTGACACACTGTTTGCCGACGGACAGCGCCGTTATGTGGAAAGCCTCAGCTCGTACGCCCGGCAGTTTCTCGGCAGAATGGACAAGCCCGATGTGGATGCCATTCTCGGAATTGCCCCGGCCATTGCCATCGAGCAAAAGGTAAAAACCCGGAATCCACGCTCAACGGTAGGTACAAGCACCGAAATTTATGAATATATCAAACTGCTGTTTGCACGTATCGGGAAAACATTTTCCCCAATCTCGGGAAGGCAGGTTAAACGCCACACGGTTACCGATGTTGTTAAATACATAATGGATTTACCTGAAAATACCGAAGTGCTTGTCCTTGCGCCGGTCATTATCAGGGAAGGACGTACCGTAAAACAGCACTTGCAGGTGCTGATGCAGCAGGGATTCAGCCGGGTGGTTACAAACGGAACCGTTTCACGCATTGACAAACTTTTGGAAAATTTTAATCCAAACAAAACCGCCCCTGATAACTGTCGGCTTGTGGTGGACAGAATCAGGGTGGATC
>JALVZH010000334.1:4466-5970 GCA_027022105.1 Bacteroidales bacterium
AAGACCTGCAACCGAGGATTGCCGATTCGGTGCAAACCGCATTTTACGAAGGCAGGGGAGAGCTGAAACTGATTGTTAAACAGGACGGAAAAGAATCGGAAGCCGGTTTCAGCAACCGTTTTGAAATGGACGGAGTGGTTTTTGAAGAACCTTCCGTAAATATGTTCACCTTTAACAATCCTTACGGCGCCTGCAAACGTTGCGAAGGGTTCGGCACCGTTATCGGAATTGATGAAGACCTTGTGGTTCCCGATAAACGTCTTTCGGTGTATGAGGGTGCTGTTGCCTGCTGGCGGGGCGAAAAAATGAGCGAGTGGAAAGAGCAGGTGGTACGCAATGCTTATAAATGCGATTTTCCCATTCACAAACCCTATTATCAACTGACGGAAGAACAAAAACAAATGCTTTGGGAGGGAAACCAATGGTTCAGAGGTATTAACGATTTCTTTGCTTTTGTGGAACAGGAAAGCTATAAGATTCAATACCGTGTAATGATGGCCCGCTACAGGGGAAAAACCCTTTGCCCCGTTTGTAAAGGCTCGCGACTGAGGCCCGATGCCGCATATGTTAAGGTGGGTTCCAAAAACATTACCGAAGTGGTGGAAATGGAGTTGGATGCGCTTTCGGAATACTTTAAAAACCTCTCGCTTTCGGAATACGAACAAAAAATAGCAGGGCGTATCCTCGAAGAGATAAACCAGCGTATCGGATTTCTGCTGGATGTGGGGCTGGGTTATCTTACCCTCAACCGGCTTTCGTCTTCGCTTTCGGGAGGCGAGTCGCAGCGCATTAACCTTGCCACCTCGCTGGGCAGTTCGCTGGTGGGTTCCATGTATATCCTCGATGAGCCGAGCATCGGTCTTCATCCGAGGGATACCCAACGGCTGCTGAAAGTACTGAAGCGGCTTCGTAACATCGGCAATACGGTTATTGTGGTGGAACACGAAGAGGAGATTATCAGAGAGGCGGACAACATTATTGACATCGGCCCCGATTCGGGCGAACACGGCGGCGAACTGGTTTTTCAGGGCTCGTTCGACGAGCTTGAAAAGAGCAATACCTACACGGCACAATATATGACCGGCAGAAAAACCATTCCTGTTCCTGAGCGCCGAAGGCCTTTCCGTGATTTTATTGAGATAAAAGGTGCCATGGTGCACAACCTGAAAAATATTGATGTGCGGTTTCCGCTCAATACACTTACCGTTGTTACCGGCGTCAGCGGTTCGGGAAAATCCACTTTGGTTAACGAAGTGCTGTTTAGTGCGCTGAAAAAACATTTCGGAGATGTGGCCCATTCCAAAAGTCATTATCTTTCGCTGGAAGGCGACCTGAACAGAATTTCGTCGGTTGAATTTGTGGATCAAAACCCCATCGGGCGTTCGTCACGCTCCAATCCGGCCACTTATCTCAAGGCTTTCGACGACATCCGTCAGCGCTTTTCGCGGCAGAAACTGGCACAACTGCGGGGTTACCAACCCGGTTTCCTCTCTTTTCACATTCC
>JALVZH010000335.1 GCA_027022105.1 Bacteroidales bacterium
TGCAGATAAGGCTACCCGTGCCTTAAAAGCTGCTGTAAATTTTCTTCTTTTTGATTTCATAATTCCACTGTTAAAATTAAACTTTTTTTCATCTTAACTAGTGGTCTGATTTTTGGGGAGTATTATACTATATAACAGAAGTTGTCTAAAGTTAACTATTAATCATTAATTAACAAAATAATGTTGAAAAGAAAGAAAGAAAGAATGATACAAAATAATCGAAACACAATCATTAGTATCATTCTTTCAAAATGAAATATTTTACAATATTGACTGAAATAAAAGAAACGGAAATGATTACAAAAGCAAAACAGTTTTTGATGAACTGCTTTATAAAGTTCGTTTTGTAATAGAGCGTACTGACGCATGGCTTGATGCTTTTAAAGCAATTTTAGTGCGTTTTAAAACAAATAATCAACACTGGAAAGGCTTGATGCTATTGGCTTTTTCAATAATTTTATTATGGAGACTTTAAACAACTTCATATAGCTAAATCAAACTCAAGCCTCCGCTTAGGGCGGAGTTACAGGGTTGGAAAAAAAATATTCTTTCTCCTGTTTTCAATAATTTACATTAACTATCGTTACATTAACGTTAAACATTTTTATATTCCAATCAACGTAATCAAAATTCCCGTACTTTTGTCAAAAAGCAATTTTATGAAAGTAGTCGATCTTTTTCAGAAGAAAAAAAAGCAACTTGCCGTATTGATTGATCCCGACAAACTTTCGGAAGAAAAATTAATAAAAACAGCAAATGTTTCCGAGGAGGCGGGTGTTCCTTTCTTTTTTGTGGGCGGAAGCCTGCTCACCAGCGATACCCTGTTCAGAAGCATCAGGACGCTGAAAGAGCACAGCAACATTCCCGTTGTTTTGTTTCCGGGCAACACCTATCAGGTAAGCCGCAATGCCGATGCCATGCTGTTTTTGTCGCTCATTTCCAGCCGCAACCCCGATATGCTCATCGGAATGCACGTAATTGCCGCACCCTATATTAAACTTGCCGGACTGGAGACCGTTCCCACCGGCTACATGCTTATCGACAGCGGTAAACCCACCTCGGTAACCTATATGAGCAATTCGTTCCCCATTCCCAACGACAAAAACGACATTGCCGCCTGTACCGCCATGGCCGGCGAAATGCTGGGTCTGAAACTGATATTTATGGATGCCGGCAGCGGTGCCGATATAACCGTTCCCGAAGAGATGATAAGTTTTGTAAAACAATCCATTGAAATTCCGTTGCTTATCGGCGGCGGAATCCGTACTCCCGAAAAAGCCCAAAGCATTCTTGAAGCCGGAGCCGATACTATTGTGATAGGAAACCATTTTGAGAAAAATCCGGAACGCATTCGCGAGTTTATGGATGTTGTCAACGGATTTAATGAAAACAACGGAAAGTAAATCATAAACATACAATTATCTTTAAAATTTCCGTTTCTTTGTTTGTACTATATACTTTGGAATACATGATAAAAAAGAGCGGATTACCGGTAATCATTCTGTCATTGTTGCTGCTTGTTGCGGGAAGTTGCAACAAAGACACCATCAATCCCAACATTCCTTACGGCAGCATCAGGATTGACATTGACCCCAATTCAACCTTTTACCAGGAACTGAATACGGTAGGCGGCTGGACTTATGTGGACAACGGCAGTCCGGGGGTTTACATTACCGGAAACAGTCGCGGGGTTATCATCTACCGCAACGGAGAAACCGAATTTACGGCTTACGACCGCATGCCGCCCAACGACCCCGATAAATGTTGCGACGAAAAAGATGTTTGCACCCGGCTTGTTGTGGACGATTATTATCCCATGGTGCAGGACACCTGTACCCAAAACAGCTATCTTATCCTCGACGGCTCACTGTTTCAGGGTGACGGCAAATGGTCACTTATCAGATACAATGCGGTATATGACGGCGGACTTTTGCATGTGTACAAATAAAAACTTTTATAGAGCAATACGTTTTACAAAATAATGAAAGTCAAATTTTTTATATTGTTAATTACCGTTACCTTGCTAATTCCGGCTCTTTCGTTCGGCCAGTACGACAGTTTAAAAAAAGAATTGGAAAATCGTAAAAACGATTATTGCGACATTTCCAATGCCCGCATGTTATTGATAGAATACCTGAAAAAAGATAACTTTGAAAAGGTTAAAGAAATAAAGGATTACCTGTTAACAGAATATGGTACCGATAAGTATGTTTTCGATTTTTCCGAATACTCATTTCTTTTATTTCTTACAGGGGAGTACGACGAACTTCTGGCAGCAGTTGATGCTCCGGTACCCGGAATATTACCTGAAAACAAGCAATATTTTTCCTGGCAAATGCAATTATCAGGTAATTCGTGGGGATTAAATGCGGAATTATACACTAAAATCTATAAAGAATATAGAACACTACTCAAACAGATTGACAATGCCATTTTAAAAGAACAGGATAAAGATTTTTTAAAATTGTTATTGAAATTCATTGTTTCCACAAAGAAAAACAGACTATATAGTTATGATTTTCAAGATACAATCGCAATTAATCAGGATACGGTAAACAGATTAGCCGATAATTTCCTAAATAAATACCCGAATAACCCGTATAAAACGTTCGTTTGCGATAATATCAGACTTAAATATGTTTTGTCTGATTGGAAATATACCGTGTCTTTCTTTTCCGGATACGGTTTTTTTACCAACAAAATAAAAACATATGTAAATAATAATGTCCCCGTTGGTGTTGCTTTTGACGTCTATTATAAAAAGTTTGTATTGTATCTTCGCGACTATATAGGATTTTCACATTTATCCAAAGACATTCCTTATTCACTAGGAGTCTGGGAAAAAGGGTCTTCTTTACAAATTATAATTCCCGAAGCATCATTAGGCTATATTGTAAAACAGACCAATCATATAAAAATGGCTCCTTTTGCAGGAATTAGCTACATTTTTGTTTCTCCATCTGCAAAAGACATAAAAAACAATCAGGATTTGAATAATGTAGAAATAGGATCTTCCGCTTTTCTTGTGGGATTAAACCTTGATATAATACCCTTTGGTAACGGCAGCGGAATAAACACCCCTTTTCCGTCTTCCGATTATGCATTTATCAAAATAAGGTATGGATACGGAATAACTAATTTTGGTAAGAAATATTCAGGTTTTGATGGAAATCATCATTATTTTACACTTGGGATCGGAATATTTACATCCAGATTAAAACGTGAAAAACACTGTAACCAATTGAAATAATATGCAAAACAGCCGAACATTTCCACTTACCCGAAAAGAGCGGGAAGACCGTATAGTTTGGGCATCGGTGCGGGCCACGCTGGAAGCGTTCCGGTTTAAATACAAACGAAGCGGAAAAAAAAGCAAAAGCCATTGGACACTGTTTGAGCGGTTGTTGGTATTGTTCAAAATCTTTTTAAAAGTTGCAGGTCTTTACAACAGGGGAATTGCCAACGCAAAAAACATACAGATAACCGAATTGCAGGTAACAATAAAAGATCTGCCCGACACTTTCGAAGGTTTCAGAATATTACACCTCAGCGATCTTCACATCGATGCCATTCCGGGCTTTGAAGATATTGTAATCGAAAAAACAGCACCGCTGAAATACGACCTGTGCGTTATGACCGGAGATTACAGAAAAAACACTGTGGGAAGTTATAAAAACATCATTCCGGCCATGCAAAAGTTACTTTCCGCCATCAATGCTCCTTACGGAATTGTTGCAACCCTTGGAAATCACGATACCTACCACATGGTTGACGATGCAGAGCAGATGGGTGTCAGGATGCTTATAAACGAAACCGTTGTTGTTGAAAAAAAGGGTAATAAGATAAGTATTACCGGAACGGATGACACCTTTTATTACTATTCTGACGATGCGATTTATGCATTGGAAAAGCAAACCGAAGGAACTAAAATTGCCCTTTCGCATACCAGCGAACTCCACGATATTGCGGCTGAAAACGGTTATCACTTATACCTGTGCGGTCATACCCATGCAGGCCAAATCTGCCTTCCGGGAGGCATACCGCTTATTGCCCACCAAAAGGATGGTAAAAAGTTTATTCGTGGATTTTGGCGGGAAAACGGTATGACCGGATACACCAGCAGCGGGGTCGGGGTGTCGGGAATACCCATGCGCTTTAATACAACCGGTGAAATAGTTTTAATTACTTTGACCAAAGAATAAGATGCTGATAATCGGCGATAACAGAATACCCGGCAAGGCACAAACGGCATTGAATAAAACGGGTTTATTTATCCCGTTTCTAACCCAAAACATAACTTACCCGGCCATTGCCGGTCATCCCGATATCTTTTTTCTTAAAATTGATAAAACGTTAATCGTTGCACCCAATACACCCAGAGTATATAAACAAAGGTTGAAAGAGGCCGGTGTCTCCATTATTGAAGGAAAATCCCCTGTAAGTAAAAAATATCCCGCAACCGCCCGTTACAATGCCGTCAGCACCCCTAATCTGTTAATTCATAACCTTAAAATAACCGACCCCGTTGTTCTGCAACTAAGCAAAGGCAAGAAACATATTCACGTCAATCAGGGCTATACGCGTTGCAATCTGCTTCCTCTGCCGGATGAATCTTTTATTACTTCGGACGAAGGAATTTACAGGATTTTAAAGACTTCAGGATTTGATGTTCTGTACGTTCATCCGCAGGGAATTTTACTTCCGGGATTTGATAACGGATTTATCGGCGGCTGTGCCGGGGTTTTTGATAATATGATCTACTTTACCGGGTCGTTGAAATATTTTCCCGAAGGGGATATAATCAAAGTTTTTCTGAAAGAAAAAAACCTGCAAATCATCGAACTGTACGACGGGCCTCTGTTTGACGGCGGCAGCCTGCTGTTTATCTGAATTTATTTAGAATCCGTTCGACCGACGAAAGATAGCCGCCCCCGAACAGGTTGACATGCACCATAAGCGGATACAGATTGCAATAGTCCATGCGCTCTTGCCATTCAGGTTCCAGAGGAAATTCTTCGTTGTAAGCACTGTAAAACCTCGAATCGAAACCGCCGAACAGCAGGCTCATACCCAGATCCATTTCACGATGACCGTAATATACCGCAGGATCAATGATAACCGCTTCGCCGTTGCTGCCGGTCATAAAATTCCCGCTCCAGAGGTCGCCGTGTATTAATACCGGTTTTTCTTCCGGAAAAATCTCTTCAACTTTTGAAAAAAAGCGCTCAAAGGAACGGATCGCCGAAGAGCCTATCCTGCCGCTGTTGCGCGCCATTTTTATTTGAAACTCCAGCCGTCGGGTGATAAAAAACTCACTCCAACTGTCGCAATAATCGTTGATTTGCACCAGCGAACCGATGTAATTGTCGTGGTCGAGGCCGAAACGGTCGTTGCCGTGCCGGTGCAATCGTGCCAAATTCTTTCCGAAATTCTCCCAAAACCGCGACGACCGTGCACCGCTTTTTATCTCTTTTAAAATCAAAAAGGCGGTATCTTCCTCTTCACCGTACAAAACCGTTTCGGGTACCGGTATCTCGCCCGCGCTACGCAAAAGATTCAATCCTTTTGCCTCTTTTTCAAACATCTGCGGATAGCGGGATGCGCTGTTTATTTTTACAAAAAAATTGCCCTCATCGGTGTGGAAAGTATAGGCATCGTTTATAGACCCCCCACCTGCAATCCGGATATTATCTATGTTTACCGTTTTTTTATAATAACCTGACAGGGCTTTTTCCACAATGGTTTTCCAGTGTTGCATTGTACAATCTGTTTTTAAATTAGTGCTAAAGTAACGGATTTTCCGAAAAATTTATTTAATTTGTGGCATGATTTTTCAAAAACAGATTTGGAAAAAAGTAATTCTTTTCTTATTAATATTATCTCCGGCATTGTATTCGTGCCGTAACTCACACACATCCAAACACAACGAAAGTGAGAAAACGGAAACCGTAGCCGATACTACAGATCTGTTGGATACTATTTTACTAAGAGGAGCATTGATAGCCGCCACCGATTACGGTTCGACCAACTATTTCATCTATCGCGGCGAACCCATGGGATACCAGTATGAAATGCTGAAAAGTCTCGGTGAATTTCTCGGGGTGAATATCGATTTGCGTATAGAACACGACTTGGACAGCGCAGTAAATAAGTTAAAACAACGTGACATTGATATTATTGCCATGCCGCTTACGGTAACCTCATCGCGTTTGGAACAGATGGATTTTACCATTCCGTTTATGTTTACCCGTCAGGTACTGGTACAACGAAAACCCGAAGGATACCGGAACATGGCCTCTGCCGACCAAATAGAAAAACATTTGATCAGAAATATTCTGAAACTGGGAGGAAAGACCATTGTGGTTCAAAAAGGCACTATTTACATAAACCGGTTAAAGACACTGGAAGATGAAATTGCCGACACCATCAACATTGTGGAGGATGACCGCGAAGTGGAACAGTTGATAGAGGCGGTTTCCAAAGGCGAAATAGATTATACGGTGGCCGATGAAATGGTAGCCAAAGTAGCCTCCAGAATCTATCCCGATATTGATGTGAAAATGCCCATCAGTTTCCACCAGAAAATTGCCTGGGCAGTGCCTAAAAACGAACCGGAACTTTTGGATACCATCAACTTCTGGCTGAAAAAATTCAACAAAAGCCTTCAGGCCAGACTTTTGTACAACAAATATTTTAAAAACATAAGAACCCGCAAAATAGCTGTAAGTCCTTATAATTCCTATGCCGGAGGCAAAATATCACCTTACGACTCCCTTATCAAAAAAGCGTCGAAAATTATAGGTTGGGACTGGCGTCTGCTGGCTTCCATGATTTACCAGGAATCAGAGTTTAACCCCTCGGTGAAATCGTGGGTCGGTGCCTACGGCCTCATGCAACTGATGCCCACGGCCATGAAAAAATACAACATCGACTCCACCTCTTCGGCAGAAGAACAGATAGTTGCAGGCGTTAAGCTTTTGAAATTTTTCGAAAAATTGTTGCCCGACTCCATAACCGACTCAACCGAACGGATAAAATTTACCCTGGCTTCATACAATGCAGGGCTGGGGCATATTTTGGATGCACGCCGGCTGGCTGCCAAATACGGAAAAGACCCCAATGTTTGGGACAACAATGTGGATTATTTTGTACTGCACCTGTCCGAAAAGAAATATTATCACGATCCGGTAGTAAGAAACGGATATGCCCGGGGCTGGGAAACCTATCAGTTTGTGCAGGAAATACTGGATCGCTACAAGCACTACAAGCAACTGATACCCGACGGATAATTATTTCAGGTATTTACCGGGTTCTTTTTTAAACCGTGTAACCGTTACTCCCGTAATATTTTTAAACTGTGTTGACAGATATTGCACACTGCTGTATCCCATCATGTAGGCAATTTCGCTCAGAGTCAGATCCCCTTCGGAAAGCAGTATCTTTACCCTCTCTATTTTTTGTCGGATAATGAATTTTTCAAGGGTTTCACCCTCATATTTTGAAAAAAGAGCCGACAGGTATTGGTATGATTTGTTGAATTTTTCTACCAAAAAATCGGAATTACGAACCATGGCATTGTAAGTGGTATAATGAACCAGCTCAATAACAGCCGCTTTCAGTCTGACAAACAGTTGCTCCTCCTTTTCTTTGATTACCGTAAAACCGTTTTTCTCAATGATTGATTCAATTGCTTCAATAGAAATTTTTTTACTGTCGTAACTTATTTTTACCTCTCCCCTGTTGGCTTTTATAACCTCTACCCCTTCCTTTTCCAGCAATAATGTAAGCAGGCGCGTACAGCATTCGCACAGCATATTGCCAACAGTGATACTCGTAGTTATTTTTTCGCTTACATTCATTTGTTGATTATAAAAACGGGGCGATGAATTTCGTTACTGCAAACCTACTCAATTTATTTAATTTCTTCCCCTGCCAATCTCTCTTTCCAAACAATATTTTTCTATTATTGCAGTTACATTATAAAGCTGTTTTTAAGGATTTATTATGCAATGCAAAGATTATTTAAGATAAAATAAATTGTTGCCTGCAAAATGGTTTTCCGGTTAAACACAAAAACGGCTTTATTGACAACAAATGAAAAATAGTTTATGAAAAGAATATTATTGGCGATAACGGCGGCAATCCTCCTGTCGTTAACGACCTATTCGCAGCAAACGGCAATCGGTGAGTGGAGAACTCATTTGCCTTACACCAAAGTAATTGATGTTGCCGTGGCAGGAGACAAAGTGTATGCGGCTACTCCATACAGTATGTTTGTTTACCATACACCCGATAACCGTGTTGAAAGGCTCGACAAAGTAAAAGGGCTGCACGATGTGGGTATCAGCAAAATAGGTTACAACAAAACCCTGAATACACTGTTGATTGCCTACTCCAACGCCAATATGGATATGATAGGGCCCGACGGAAATATTATAAACATTACCGATATACGCGACAAGGAGATTCTGGGAAACAAAACCATTAACAACATCATGTTTATTGATAAATATGCCTATCTGTCGTGCGGTTTTGGCATTGTGGTTTTCGACATGGCCAAAGAAGAGATAAAAGACACCTATTACATAGGCCCCGAGGGTGATGCCATTAACGTAATGGATATGACAATAAACGACACTTCGTTGTTTGCTGCTACCGAAGGGGGTATTTTTTATGCCGATAAAAACAGTTTTAACCTTGCCGATTTTCATCAGTGGCACAGAGACATGCGCCTTAACGATCCGGCACTGCCTTATAACCGGGTGGAGGCCTTCTCGGGAAAAATTTACGCCAATTACATTCACGACGGTTTTGATGGTGATACCCTGTATGTTTTCGACGGTCAACACTGGGATTATTTCGATTACGGAAACAAATCGCGACACTGGGAGATTAAAGCATACGACAATGAAATGGATATAGTCAGCCGTTATAAAGTGGTTACTTACGATGCTTCGGGAAACAAAATTTACGAAACATGGAATCCTTCGGGCACCCATTTGGAACCGCTGGCAGCCGACAGGGATAACAGCGGCAATACATGGATAGGAGACAAAAGCACAGGTATGGTAAAAACCTGGAACAACGGTTGGAGCGGAGAGGTGATTATGCCCAACGGCCCCGGTACCATCAATGTTTATGCCCTCGATGCCGAAGGCACCAATGTGTGGGTGGCCCCCGGCGGACGGCAGTCCAACTGGTCGAAGCTCTATATGCTCGACGGAATCTTTTCGTTTACCGGCGAAACATGGACTACCTTCAATCATAAAAATACCGATGCCCTGGACACCATAAAAGACTTTGTATGCGTAAAAGTGGACCCGGCAAACCCCGATATTGCATATGTCGGCAGTTGGCAGGACGGGGTTTTGAAATTTGTTAACAACGAACTTTCCACAATCTATTCGGTAAACAACAGCACCCTGCGCGCCTGGGTAGCCGCCCCCGATCTGGTAAACATCAGCGGGGTGGATTTCGACAACCACCACAACCTGTGGGTGGCCAATACCGGTGCCCCCGACCTGTTGTCGATGATGGATGATGCGGGAAACTGGCGCTCCTTTAATCTCGGCGGTACTTACAGCGGAATCGACATCGGCAATATGATGGTGGACAAATACAACTACAAGTGGATTATCAAACGGAAAGAGGGCTTTTTGCTTGTATTTAACGACAACGAGACTTATGATAATCCGGCAGACGATCAGGTACGATTGCTCAATTCGTCCACAGGCAGCGGAAACATTCCGGGCAACGGAGTATTTGCCTTTGCCTCCGACCAGGATGGAGAGGTTTGGGTAGGAACCGACAAAGGAATTGCCGTATTCAGTAACCCGCAAAACCTCTTTACACCCGGCGCCGATTTTGATGCCCACCAGATACTGGTACCCCGCAACGACGGTTCGGGACTGGCGGATATTTTGCTTGAAACCGAACTGGTTACCGCAATAGCCGTGGATGGTGCCAACCGGAAATGGATCGGTACCGAACGGGCCGGCGTCTTTTTGCTTTCACCCGACGGCCTCGAAGAGATTCACCACTTTACCACCGACAACAGTCCGCTGCTTTCCAACAACATTACCGGTATTACCATTGATGCAAACGGAGAGGTGTTTATCGGTACGGCAAACGGAATTATCTCGTACAAAAGCACCGCCACACCCGGCAAACCTGCCAACGAAAATGTGTATGCCTATCCCAATCCCGTAAGGGAAAATTATACAGGGGTTATTGCCGTTAAAAATCTTGTGAACAATGCCCATGTAAAAATTACCGACAGCTATGGCAATATTGTTTTCGAAACTACCGCCGAGGGAGGTCAGGCCATATGGGACGGCAATAATTTCGACGGCAGAAGAGCAGCCACTGGTGTTTATCTTGTTTTTGTTACCAACGACGACGGTACCGAAACGGTAGCTACAAAAATCCTTATTGTAAGATAAAATAAACATCCCTAATCTAATTGGTATAACATAAATTTAATCACGCCGCCGACATGATTAAATCAGCGTAATCAGTGTAATAAGATGATTTTTTTCATCGAATTAAGCGGATTTAACGGATTTTTTTTCTTCTTCATGCCGCTGCCGGCATAAAGAAAAACGTTCATTTTCGGGACATCAATAACAAATTGATTTTACCTATAATTTATTATTAACCTGTTAATATTTTGGTTTGATATTTGTTATATTTTCGCCTTTCGAACCGTAAAGAGCTTGAACATTGAAACAAACCGAAACAACATTTTTTAAGAAGAGAGGCTTTTTGCTTCTCTTTTTGTGGTTTGTAGCCGGCACGTTGCCGCTGTTCGCACAGTTTTACAACGGCTCGAACATGGAATTCGGTAAAAACCGTGTTCAATACAGGGATTTTTTATGGACCTATTACAAATACCCCGATTTTGATATCTATTTTTATCTGAACGGAAAAGAGCTGGCACAATTTGTTGCCAAATATGCCCATGAGCAGCTTCCCGAAATGGAAGCACGTATCGGTTCCGGTTTGGATAAGAAAATACAATTCATTGTTTTTAACAATCTTACCGATTTAAAGCAAAGCAATATCGGCCTCATGCAAAACGAGAGCTACAACACCGGCGGCATCACCTATATTGTGGGGTCAAAAGTTTTTCTTTACTTCGACGGAAACCATGTCAGCTTTCAGAAACAGATTCGTGAAGCCATTGCGCAAATACTGTTTAACCAGCTGATGTTTGGCGGTACACTGGGGCAACAGGTAAAAACCTCGGCCCTCTTTTCGCTTCCAAGATGGTTTCAGGAAGGTTTTATCTCCTATGCCGGCGAAGAGTGGAATATCGATTTCGACAACCGGGTACGCGACGGTATCCTTAGCGGACGATATAAAAAACTGAACAACCTTACAGGCCAAGATGCCGTGTATGCAGGCCATTCGCTGTGGCATTTTATCTCGCTGAAATACGGAAAAAACACAGTGCCGGCAATTATACGCATGGTTAGTATCAGCAAGGATATGGACAAGGGGTTTGTGTATGTTATAGGCAAATCGTTCAAAGAGGTTGTTGCAGACTGGAAAAAATATTACACCGAACTCTATGCCCCGTTTTCAGATAACAACCTGCCCGGCACGCCGGTTCGCTTTAAATACAAACCCGATCGCGTAACAGGCCAACCGAAGCTGAGCCCCGACGGAAAAACTCTGGCATTTACAACCAACGAACGGGGCAAATACAAGATTTATCTGTATGACCTTGTGTCAAAGAAAAAGAAAAAGATTTTCAAAAAAGGTATTATGATTGATACCAAAACCGACTACAGCTATCCGTTACCTGCCTGGCACCCAACGGGAAAACTTTTGGCTTTTGTTATCGAAAACAAAGGATTGCCGTGGCTCTACCTCTACAACGTTGAAGAAAAGAAATTTACAAAACAGAAAATCTATACGGTTCAAAAAATAAACGATATGTCCTACTCCGAAGACGGCCGTTTTTTGGTGATGTCGGCAGTACAGAAAGGACAATCGGACATTTTTGTATTTAACATTGCCTCCGGTTCGTTCGAAAAAATTACGAACGACCTTTATACCGATTTGCACCCCGTATTCATCAACCATTCGCAGCAAATCGTTTTCAGTTCAAACCGGATAAACGACACCCTCGACCTGAAGCTGAAAGACGAAACAAAAGGGATGGGCAACCGTTTCGACCTTTTTATGTACGATTACAACTCGGGGAAAAGAATTTTAAAACGGCTGACCAACACACCTTTTACCGATGAGACAAAACCGTTGGAATACGGATACAATACCGTTTCTTACCTGAGCGACGAAAGCGGAATTATCAACGAAAAGCTGGCTGTTATCGACAGTACGGTGAGCTCGGTGGATACGGCAATTCATTACCGTTATTATATAAAAGAGAAAACGGTTACCGGTTTCACACGCAGCATTATGGATCATGATGTGTCGCCCGAAGCAGGCAAAGAGGTTTTCCTTATTTTCGATCAAAATGTATGGAAACTGTATGTAGATGAGATTACTGATTTTGACCATGCCCCCGACTTAACCCTGCCGTTAACCGTTTTCAGAAAGAATTTCCTAAAACAGCATAGCGGAATTGTACAGGCCGATTCTGCACAAAAAACCAAAGAACCCGGCGAAAAGGAACCTGTAAAAAAACCGAAAGTCTCCAAACATTTCAGAATGGTTTATTACGATAAAAACGGAGGCGAAATTGTTGACATGGGTCAGTTTTCCAAAAGCCGGAGCCACGGACTATCCATCAACACCCTGCTGGGACTCGAAGGATATGAAGACGAAAACGGTGATTTTAAAATACCCAAACGCCGTAATTACCGTACACAATACTTTATCAATAAAATGACCAGTCAGGTTGATTTTAATTACATCAACTACAACTACCAGCCTTTTACCGGAGGCGACAATCCCATCTATCTTAATCCCGGTTTCAACATCCTTTATAAAATAGGAATAACCGACCTGATGGAAGACCACAGAATAGTGGGTGGTGTCCGGTTCAATTTCAGTCTTATTAATAATGAGTACCTGTTTAGCTATTCCGATTTAAAAAAACGGCTTGACAAAGAGATTGTATTTCATAAAAACAGTGTGGAAATTGAAGACGGGTATTCATTAACACAAGTGCACTCCAACGAACTCTACTACATTTTGAAATGGCCGTTTAATGAAGCCCTGAGTCTGAGAGGAACTTTCCAGTACCGCAACAATATGTATGTAACCATGGCCACCGACCAACAGGCGCTTGAAACGCCCACGGTGTTTGAAAACTGGCTGGGATTTAAGAGTGAGCTGGTTTACGACGGCACCCGCAATGTGGGTTTGAACCTGATGTACGGCACCCGCTGGAAGATATTTGCCGAGTACAACCAACTCTTTTTTAGTGAAGGCAAACACAACCTGGCCGTTCTCGGATTCGATTTCAGAAATTATCAAAAGATACACCGTACGTTTATCTGGGCCAACCGCATTGCGGGAAGCACCTCCCTCGGCCACGACCGGTTAATCTATTACATGGGCGGTGTGGATAACTGGCTGTTCCCCAAATTCAATCATCGCACTCCCATCGACTATTCCAAACATTACACCTATCAAACATTGGCCACACCCATGCGGGGTTTCGATCAGAACATCAGAAACGGAACATCCTTTTTTGTTATTAATTCCGAACTACGGTTTCCGTTGTTTCAATATTTCTCCCAGGTTCCGCTCAGCTCGGCCTTTTTAAGGAATTTCCAGATCGTGGCATTCGGCGATGTGGGTACTGCATGGACGGGTCTCAACCCGTACGACCCCTCCAATTCGCTTTATACCAATTATGTTGACAGCGGACCGTTGCATATTTCCGTGGAAGTGCAAAAAGAACCCATAGTGGCAGGGTTCGGTGCCGGAGCCCGGGTTCATCTTTTCGGATACTTTTTGCGCGGCGATGTTTCGTGGGGCCTCGAAGACGGAAAAGTAAACAAACCGGTGTATTATCTCTCTCTAAGCCTCGATTTTTAAGGTATCCGGTAAAATTTTAAGTTAAAACAGACATTTAATTAGGTAAATATGGTGATAATCTGAATGTTTTTAGTGTATTTAATTGCTTATCAATACGATACAATTTACTATCAAAACTATGCCAAACTTTATCAAAAAATTATTTTTTACTTTTCATTATACCTAAACGGTTAAATCTGCGCCCGTTAATTTTTTTTAACGACTTGTCTGTTGATAAAATGTATGAGTAAAAATCATTTTTCACAGTATCTTGCACCATAATTAGGCAGAGTTTCCTTTAATTTTTAATTATTTGATTTATAGTTTATTACAAGACTAACAGTAAAAATAACGTATCAATGGAAAGTAAGTTGTACTTGAATTTCGACGAAAATGAGTCCGTATCCATCTCTGAAAAGAGAGAAGAGAAAACATTTTATGATAAAGTGCTGGATGAACGAAAACGGCAGGAGAAAATTGAAGGAGACGTTATAGAAAACGAACTGCCGAAAATAAAACTTCAGCAGTTAAATTTCAATCAACAACCAAAAGAAAATAAAACAGAGAAAGAGGAGGTGAGAAAAGAAGAGAAAGAACCCCGAAAAGGGTATAGTTATGAAGAGGTGTTAAAAACAGCTACCGAATATTTCAAAGGCGATTCGCTGGCTGCAGGAGTATGGGCGAACAAATATGCTTTAAAAGACAGTGAAGGGAACCTGTACGAAAAATCGCCCGACGAGATGCATCGTCGCATAGCACGCGAAATAGCACGAATTGAGAGAAAATATAAAAATCCGCTTTCGGAAGAGGAGATTTACGAAGTAATAAAAGAGTTTAAATACATTGTACCGCAGGGAAGCCCCATGGCCGGTATTGGCAACAACTATCAGGTGTCGTCGCTATCCAACTGCTTTGTAATAGGAAACGAAGGTAATTCCGACTCCTATGGCGGTATTATGAAAATTGATCAGGAGCAGGTGCAACTGATGAAACGCCGGGGAGGTGTAGGCCACGATTTAAGCCACATCCGCCCCAAAGGTAGTCCCGTTAAAAATACCGCTCTTACCTCTACGGGTATTGTACCGTTCATGGAACGGTATTCCAACTCTACCCGCGAAGTGGCACAGGATGGTCGCCGTGGCGCTTTAATGCTGAGTATCAGTATTAAACACCCCGATTCCGAACAATTTATTGATGCCAAGCTGGAACAGGGCAAAGTTACCGGTGCCAACATTTCGGTAAAACTGGATGATGAATTTATGCAGGCCGTTAAAAACGGAACAACCTATATTCAGCAGTATCCTATTGATTCGGACAATCCGAAAGTTAAGAAAGAGATAGATGCCCGCTCCTTGTGGAACAAAATAGTACACAATGCCTGGGCTTCGGCAGAACCGGGTATCCTTTTCTGGGATACGGTTATCAGGGAATCGGTTGCCGACAGCTATGCCGACCTCGGGTTTAAAACGGTTTCCACCAATCCATGCGGCGAAATTCCGCTCTGTCCTTACGACAGTTGCCGTTTGCTGGCTATCAATCTGTACAGCTATGTAAAAAACCCGTTTACCAAAGATGCCTATTTCGACGGTGATTTGTTCATCAAACATGCACGCATTGCACAGCGGATGATGGACGACATAATTGATCTTGAGGTTGAAAAAATTGATAATATCCTCAAAAAAATAGAGGCCGATCCCGAATCGGACGAGATTAAGTATGTAGAACGCCGCTTGTGGGAAAAGATCCGTGAAAAGTCGCTGCAGGGCCGCCGTACCGGTATCGGTATTACTGCCGAGGGCGATATGCTTGCCTCTTTGGGCTTCCGCTACGGTTCGCAGGATGCCATTAAATTCTCGACCGAGGTACATAAACTTTTGGCCCTTGAGGTGTACAGAAGTTCGGTTGACCTTGCCGAAGAACGCGGGCCGTTCCCCATTTACAATACTGAAAAAGAGAAGAACAATCCGTTCATAAACAGAATAAGAGAAAACGCACCGGACGTTTACGAAAAGATGGCGCGTGTGGGCAGAAGAAACATTTCCATGCTTACCATTGCACCTACCGGCAGCGTAAGTATTTGTACACAAACCACATCGGGCATCGAGCCGGTATTTATGGTTAGTTACAAAAGAAGAAAAAAGGTAAATCCGGGAGATAAAAATGTAAAAGTATCCTTTACCGACGAAGTGGGCGATTCGTGGGAAGAGTACAATGTTTTCCACCCCAAATTCGAAACCTGGCTGAAAATTAACGGTTACAATGTGGAGGAGGTAAAGGAACTGCCCGACGAAAAACTTCAGGAAATCATTGCACAATCGCCGTATTACAAAGCTACTTCCGCCGACATCGACTGGGTAAGCAAAGTAAAAATGCAGGGTGAAATTCAACGTTGGGTTGATCACTCCATCAGTGTTACGGTGAACATCCCCGAAAACGTATCGGAAGAACTGGTAAGCAACATTTACCTGACAGCCTGGGAAAGCGGTTGCAAGGGAATGACCATTTACCGCGAAGGATCACGCTCGGGAGTACTGGTAAGCAACGATAAAAAAGAGGAAGAAGACAAGACCTTTAAAGAGACCAAAGCTCCTCCGCGTCCCAAGGTGCTGGAAGCCGATGTGGTCCGGTTCCAAAACAACTATGAAAAATGGATTGCCGTGGTGGGCCTGCTCGACGGAAGACCTTACGAGATATTTACCGGAAAAGCAGACGACTTTTACCTGCCACCCTATGTTGAAAAAGGCTGGGTAATAAAAACCCGGCTTGAAAAAGGCAAAAAACGTTACGACTTCCAGTTTCAGGACAAATACGGTTACAATGTAACCATCGAAGGTTTATCGCGTTCGTTCGACGAAGAGTACTGGAACTATGCCAAGCTGATATCGGGTGTTTTGCGCCACGGCATGCCGCTGAAATATGTTATCAATCTCATCGGGCAGCTAAACGTAAAAGAAGACCACATCAACACCTGGAAAAACGGTGTGGTACGTGCCTTGAAACGTTACATGCAAGACGGCGAAAAGGTTGCATCCAAGGAGGCGTGCCCCGAGTGCGGAAAAGAGGGTACCATGGTTTTCCAAGATGGTTGTAAAACCTGCAGCAGTTGCGGCTATTCAAAATGTGATTAGATAAAACAGGTTTTTATAATCTTAATTTTTAGATTGTTATCCGGCAAAATGAATTTTGCCGGATTTTTTTTGCTAAATTTGTAACCGCGTTTAATAAAACTGATAACAATTCATTAAAAAAGGTAACAACTATATTCCACAAAACCGGTGGAGTAAATGTAATATTAAACATACACGTAGCCGTTCTGTGCAAGGTGTAAAAAGAATCTAACTACCATTTGGGGATATTATTTAAAGAATCAATCTGATAATTTGTATCTTTGTAAGAAAAGAGATTAAATGCAAGAAAGTCAAAATGTTGAATGGAAAGAAACTTGGAAAGACGAATACCTGAAATGGATTTGTGGCTTTGCTAATGCATCTGGTGGAAAGATTATTATTGGAAAAAATGACAAAGGAGAAGCTGTCGGAGTTAAAAATTTAAAAAAACTTCTTGAAGATATTCCGAACAAAGTAAAAGACGTTCTTGGAATTTTAGTTGATGTAAATTTACATAAAACCGGAAAGGGTCATTATCTTGAAATTGTTATTGAACCACAGCCTTTTGCCGTTAATTATAAAGGACAATATTTTTACAGGAGCGGTAGCACACGGCAAGAATTAAAAGGTGTTGCGTTAGATAAATTCTTACTTGAAAAGAAAGGTAGAACTTGGGATAGTGTGCCATTTCCCGGAATTTCAATAACGGAACTGAAAAACGAAACACTCGATTTCTTCAAAAAATTAGCGGTAAAAAACAAAAGAATTGATGAAAACATCCTGAATGAAAACAACGAAAACGTCCTTGAAAATTTAAAATTATTAGAAAAATCTGTACTCAAAAGAGCTGCGGTTCTGCTTTTTCATCCTGACCCTGAAAAGTTTGTAACCGGAGCATTTATTAAAATCGGTTATTTTCAAACAGACACCGAATTGATTTTTCAAGATGAAGTTCACGGAAATTTATTTGAACAAGTTGAAAAAACAACCGAAATTCTTTTTACCAAATATATTAAAGCAATAATCTCTTACGAAGGCATTCATCGAATAGAAACTTATGAATATTCCAAAGAAGCCATACGGGAAGCATTACTAAATGCCATTGCTCATAAAGATTATGCGTATGCTTTTCCCATTCAAATTAGTGTTTACAATGACAAATTAATGATTTGGAATGAAGGCAGACTTCCGGAAAATTGGACTGTTGAAAAATTATTACAAAAACACTCATCAAAACCACGTAATCCGGAAATTGCAAACGCTTTTTTCAGAGCAGGGT
>JALVZH010000336.1 GCA_027022105.1 Bacteroidales bacterium
CTTTAACCATTTGGGTGTAATGGGAGGGGTTATTTTTATTATTGGACTTATCTCGGCTTCATATTCGAGTGCCGACAGCGCATTAACGGCTTTAACCACATCTTTTTCCATTGATATTCTTCACCTTGATAAAAAGTATAAAGACAAACCCGGATTATTAAAAAAGAACAGAAAAATAGTTCATGTACTTGTTTCTGTTATAATAATAATTTTAATTTTGTTGTTCAAAGCAATAAATAACGAAGCGGTCATTTCGGCTCTTTTCACCATTGCCGGATATACATACGGGCCTTTGCTGGGTCTTTATGCTTTCGGTTTGTTTACCAAACGCAATGTAAACGATGCTTTGGTGCCGGTTGTCGCTTTGTTATCACCTGTTGCTGCATACGGTATCAAAGTTTTGCTGGAACATCTGTTTGCAGGTTATCAAACAGGTTTCGAATTATTAATACTGAATGGTGCAATTACTTTTGCAGGACTATCGATTATTAACAAAAAAAAATGAATCAATTATGACAAATTTCCGTTTCAGAGCCCTTGAAAAAACACTCGACAGGAAGGTTGTAAAGGTTGAATACCTTTCCGGAAAAGTATCCGATTATTTCGGTTCGATGACCTTTAATCATGAAGTGATGCGCCAATATCTTACCGATCAGGCGTATAAGGCGCTTATGGCTGCCATTGAAAAAGGAGAACGCGTTGACCGTAAAGTATCCGACCAGATAGCTTCCGCCATGAAGGCTTGGGCCATATCAAAAGGTGCAACCCACTATACCCACTGGTTTCACCCGCTTACGGGAGCTACTGCCGAAAAACACGATGCTTTTATTGAGCCTGTATCGGGCGGTAAGGCTATCGAAGAGTTTGAAGGTACCTCTCTGGTTCAGCAGGAGCCCGATGCTTCCAGCTTCCCGAGCGGAGGTATAAGAAGTACCTTTGAAGCAAGGGGATATACGGTTTGGGATCCCACATCTCCTGCATTTATTCTGGACAATACGCTCTGTATTCCTACCATATTTATCTCTTATACGGGCGAATCGCTGGATTACAAAACACCTCTGTTGCGTTCTATTGCAGCATTGGATAAGATTGCCGTGGAGGTATGCAAGTATTTTGATAAAAATGTCAATAAGGTATTTCCTACGCTGGGGTGGGAACAGGAGTATTTTTTGGTTGATGATGCACTTTATGCCGCCCGTCCCGACCTGGTTTTGGCAGGAAAAACGGTTTTCGGTCATGCTTCGGCAAAAGACCAGCAGCTTTCCGACCACTATTTCGGAACCATAAACGACCGTGCCTTGGCATTTATGCAGGAGCTTGAAATTGAAGCACATAAGCTGGGTATTACGCTGAAAACACGTCATAATGAGGTGGCACCCGGACAGTTTGAGTGTGCTCCGGTTTACGAAGAGGTTAATGTTTCGGTTGACCACAACCAGCTTTTGATGCATATTCTGGACAAAGTCGCCCGCCGGCACCATTTCAAGGTTCTGTTGCACGAAAAACCTTATGCCGGAGTAAACGGGTCGGGAAAACATAACAACTGGTCGTTGGCAACCGATACCGGAGTTAACCTGCTCTCGCCCGGAAAAACGCCAAAGGATAATTTCAGGTTTGTAACAATTCTGGCAAATATCCTTAAAGCCGTACACAGCAACGAAGAACTGTTGCGTGCATCCATTGCTTCGGAGGGCAATGACCTGCGTCTTGGAGCCAATGAAGCACCGCCGGCTATTATTTCCGTATTTCTCGGCGAACAGGTCTCGGCCTCTCTTGACGAAATAGAAAAGATGCCCAACCGTAAAAAACTGAAAAACGGAAAACAGAAATCGGTAATTGTGGATATTCCGAAAATACCCGAAGTGTTGCTGGATAATACCGACAGAAA
This sequence comes from Bacteroidales bacterium, assembly GCA_027022105.1. Lineage (GTDB taxonomy): Bacteria > Bacteroidota > Bacteroidia > Bacteroidales > F082 > Sulfidibacterium. The sequence continues at coordinate 1,889 of JALVZH010000336.1, forward strand.
CCGTACGTCACCTTTTGCATTTACCGGTAATAAGTTTGAATTCAGGGCGGTAGGGTCATCGGCCAACACCGCAAAACCGATGTTTGTTTTGAATACCATAATGGCAGACCAGCTAAATGAATTTAAAGCGGAAGTGGACGCCCTGATTGCCTCGGGACTGAAAAAGGAGGATGCCATTTTTAATGTGGTTAAAGCTTATATTAAGGAGTCGAAAAATATCCGGTTTGAAGGAAACTCGTATAGTGACGAGTGGGTGAAAGAGGCTGCCAAAAGAGGTTTGTCGAACAACCGCTCTACCCCCGAAGCACTCAAAGCTTTTGTTTCGGAGAAAACCGTCAGCTTGTTTGAAAGAAATCATGTGATGAACAAAACCGAGCTGGAGGCGCGTTATGAAATCAAATTGGAGAAATACATTAAAAAACTTCAAATCGAATCGAGGGTGTTGGGCGACCTGGCTACCAATCATATTTTACCCACTGCCATTGCTTATCAGAATCGTTTGATTGAAAATGCCAAAGGATTGAAAGAGGTGCTCGACTCAAAAACTTTTGTTACTCTGTCGAGAAATCAATTGAATGCAATTAAATTTATTTCCGAACATATTGCAGCCATTAAGGATTTGACGGAGGCTATGGTTGAGGCCAGGAAAAAGGCCAATGTAATAGAGGATTCCGCTGAAAAGGCTGCAGCTTATCGCGATACGGTAATGATTTATTTCGATAAAATCAGATACCACGTGGATAAGCTCGAATTTATGGTGGACGACGAACTGTGGCCTCTGCCCAAATACAGGGAATTGCTCTTTATCAGATAAGGTGCAGTTGAAATTCAGTTAAAAAGGCAAGGTCTTGAAATCTTGCCTTTTTTATAGGCTCATTGCCAACTCATAAGCCTCGCGAATAGCTTCCTGTGCTTTGCCGACTTTGGCTGCGTCGCCAACTTTGTATATTTCCGGTAATGAACCGGTTTTTTCGAACGATACGTATGAACGCATACCCGTAGCAACCACAATCTTGTCTATCCCTGACAATGTTTTTTCACCCTCGTCACCCTCAATGGTTACATTATCGCCGTTCACCTCTTTTACCTTATGTTTTGTAATTATTTCGGCACCTTTTGTTTTTAGCTTTTTCACCGTCATGGTTTTTTCTATCATCTCCATACCCCGGGCAATCTCCTCCAGCATTTCAACAATGATCACTCTGTTGTCCTTATCCACCAGTTTGCTGGCTACCTCGAGGCCGATTAATCCACCGCCGATAACCAGTACCTTTTCGTACTCCGGCAGATGTTCATCTTCGAGAAATTCCGTCCAGTAATACTCTTTCAAACCTGTAATGGGCGGAACTGCCGGCAGTGCTCCCGTGGCCATAATAATTCCGTCAAACCCTTTTCCGGTAAAATCGTCTGCCGTTGCCTCTTTGTAATGAACGGGGATTTCTTCATTATTAATTTTTTCCGTAAAGTAATCCACTATCTCTTTCAGGCTTTCTTTATTGGGGGGCAGATAAGCAAGATTGAACTGTCCCCCGAGTTTTTCTTTTTCATAAATTTCAACCTGATGTCCTCTCTCTTTCAGGGTAAGGGCAGCCTGCATGCCTGCCGGTCCGCCGCCGACAACTGCATATTTTTTCGTTGAATCGGCTTTCTCTGCTTTATCCAGTCCTGTATTAACCAACGGGTTTACAACGCATCCCAGACCTTTTCCGCCTTTTACACCGCCGAGACAACCTTCGGAACAGGCCAGGCAGGGTCTGATTAGTTCTGATATTTCGCCAATGTATTTCCCAATAAAATCGGGGTCGGCTACCAAAGCACGTCCCAGTCCGATGTATTCTGCTTTGTATTTCTCTTTTAACAAATCTATGTCTTTCGGAGAGTTGATTCTTCCTACAAAAATAACGGGAACATTCACTTCACTTTTTATTTTCCCCGCAAATTCCCATGTTTTTCCTTTGGGGATAAACATATGCTGGAAAAACCAGGGTGGTGTGCTGCATGCCGAACCTGCCGTAACGTGAATGGTATCAACCTTTTCTCTTTCCAGCTCTTTTGCAAACTTGACCATATCTTCAATATGAAAACCGGAGGGAATCATCTCATCGCCACTGATTCTGACAATTACAGGAATGGAAACGGAACTTTTTACCGCGCGGAGTACCTCCAACGGAAAACGCATTCTGTTTTCAAAACCGCCGCCGTATTCGTCGTCACGATCGTTAACGGCAGGGGAGAGGAATTGCGCCATAAGGTAGCCGTGACCCATTTGCAGTTCAATGGCATCAAAACCGGCTTTTTCTGCTCTTTGCGCCGATGATACATGCAGCTCAACCACTTTATCCATCATTTCCCTGTCCATCTTTTTTGGGATGGCACCTCCGTTTTCACATGCTTTACCGGTTGACGACCAGTGATAGTTACCGGGAATTTTCGGGTTGGCCATTCTTCCGGGATGGTTCAAGTGGGCAATAACCTTTGCGCCGTTTCCGTGAATCGTATCAATCATTCTTCTGAGTCCGGGCAATTTATCATCATTGTCAATGCCTAATTGTGTAGGAAGTTCCCTTAAACCGGCATCCATATACAACGGTTCGGGAATTATAGCACCGATATGATGGCTGCGTTGTTCATAAAAACGGATGTGTTTGTCGGTAACCACTCCGGTTCCGTCGCTGTATCCCAGCTTAACCGGTGCCATAATGAATTCATTTCTAAGTTCTAACATGATATTATATTTTTGTATTGTACATATCTAAATAATAAACATACAAAAATAGAATATTTTTTTAACCGGGTAATTTCTTTTGCGAAAAATCGGTTTTTTTCTTTTGCGAAAATCCGGGGATTGCTCAATGTTGGTTACAAGCGGGAGGTTCTTCAATATTCCACTCCGCATAACATGCCTGTAGATGGCTAAGAACGTGATGAAACCGATAATAATGTGTTATCAATATTAACCGGATTTTTCGACCTGACGGGGGCTGACCCGCAATCTTTCGTTCAACCCGTCAGGTCGCCTGAGGCAAGCAACTACAAACAGACAGCAGATTGCGATACCTTGAGGCATGCAACTACATGCCCGCCCGGCTGCCCAAAAAGAGACATATCAAAATCAGGCTGATTAAAACAGGAATTTGACTTTGTTATAAATTTCCCGATAAAAAATCCTCTGATTATTAATTATTAAAGATATTTTTTTCTATTTTTGCGCCCTTGTTTTAAGAGACCCGGATTTGATGTAAATTGTTATTCGTCAAATTCTTAAAACAGTGTTAAAATGATGTCTAACTGATTTCATTTCACAAGAACCGGGTGGTTGAAATGAGTCGCAATTAAATTTTATGTCTGATAAAGAAAAATTAGATGCTGAAACTCCTCAGGAAGAAGTGAAAGCAGAGAAAACCGAAGCGCAAGCTGAAGAAACCGACAACCAAACCCTGGAAGCACCCGCTGCCGAAGCTCCCAAAGAAGAAAAAGAGACGACAGAAGCTGTTGAAGAGCCCAAAGCAGAGGAAAAACCCGCAGAAGAAAAACAGGAAACCGCAGAAGAACCGGCAGCCGAAGAAAAACCTGCCGAAGAAGAACAGAAACCTGTTGAAGCGGCTGCAGAAGAGACTCCCAAGACTGAAGAGCCGGCTGAGAAAAAAGCCGAACCCGAAGAGTTTGACTGGGATTCTATTGGTAAAAAACACGAAAGTTACTCACCCGAGGAGCGTAAAAAACTGGAAAATATCTATGCTGAAACCATGAGTTCCATTACGGAACACGAAGTAATTGAAGGTACGGTGGTTTCCATTAATCCGCGCGAAGTGGTGGTAAACATCGGGTACAAATCCGACGGCGTAATTCCTTACAATGAGTTCCGTTACAATCCCGACCTTAAAGTTGGCGATACGGTGGAAATTTATGTTGAGAATCAGGAAGATGCCTCGGGACAAATGAAGCTTTCGCACAAAAAAGCACGGATCCTCAAATCGTGGGATCGTGTGAACGAAGCTTACGAAAAAGACGAAATTATTACCGGATATGTTAAGAGCCGTACAAAAGG
>JALVZH010000337.1 GCA_027022105.1 Bacteroidales bacterium
TGTGTGTAAAAAGGAAGGGCAGAAGCCTCACCGTTTATTAGGTGTCCGTGTTTAATTTTTCTACGGGCTTGCAACAGCATTGGCAAAGACAAATCCAACCCGGCAACAAACCGCTCTCCGCTCACAAGATTTTTTACCCAATAACCGGTTCCACATCCGACTTCTAAAATTTGATTAAATTTATTTTGTGTGATTTCCTTGTCTAAAAATTTAAGCGTGTCTGACATTCGGTTTTGTTCATACCTGTCATCGTAGGAATCGTAAAGTTTTTCGTAATCGGATTTTGTTTTTGCGGTTGATGTCATATGCAACTATTAAATTCTTTCAACAACCAAGTTAAAGCACGTTTAAATTTAATACAGGCACAAACAATTTAAAAATAAAAAAGCCGCCGAAGCGGCTTTTTATTCAACGTTAAAATTTATGGATTAATAATTTTTTGAAAAGTTGCTTGGTCCAAATATTGAGGTTCGTACGTAATACCCCTTAATTTTAAAATTCTAACAAATATTCTTAAATGTATTTCCGAGCCTTTTTCCAAACGCTTGAAGACCGCTGTAATTCGGTTGTGTCCGTTGACGGTTTCAATCTTATTTAGCAAATCAAGAATATCCATTTCTTCCATTGCAGCACCGGCTTTTAATGCTTCAATCTCGGATTGGGAACCTTTCTGAACCATTGTGTCATAAAGTTCTTGTAAATCCGAATTTGCAAAAACACCAACCGTATTATCTTTAATTGGATTTTCAACTTTGTAGAAATTCAACAATCTCTCAACCGAATTCATGTGTCTTTGTTCAGCACGGGCAATATTTTTAAATACTTTCAAATTGTTTTCGTTGTAAAGCGTGAGATAAAGATCATGTGCAACCTTTTCCTCCTCAATAACGTATTGCAATGCTGCCTTCTCATCATCGGTTAAAGTTGAATCGGCCACAACCGGCGGATGATTACGGGAGTTAATAATCTCATCAAAAAACTCTTGTTCCAAATATTGTGGTTCATAAGCTATTCCTTGAACTCTCAAATTGCCTACAAATGCTCTCAAGTGATTTTCCGAACCTCTTTCCAAGAAACCGTAAATCCTCGTTACATCCGAATATTCTTTAGCCTCTTTTGTTTTCTCAAGTAAATCCAAAATGTCAATTTCCTCAATAGCTGCACCTACTTTCAACGCATCGGTTCCAGAAGTCTTACCTTGTGCAATAAGTGTTTCGTATAATTCTTTCAAATCAGGATTTGTAAAAACACCGACAGCATCATCTTTAACCGGATCTTCTATTCCGTAACGATTTAATAAGTACAAAATAGCATTCATATGAATTTGTTCTGATTTTGAGATGTTTTTAAAAACTCTGTAATCGTAAATATCATTCAAGGTAATATAAACGTCACGCGCAAGTTTCTCTTCTTCCCTCATATATTGTAATCCTTCAACAACTGCTTTACTAATAGTATCGGAAGCGACTGGCATAGTCTCAATTAATTTTGAGAGAGTTTCGGCATCCGAAACTTCCGCTTTTGCCGGCGCGCTTTCACTAACTCCACACGCATTAAAACCAAATAGAATTCCTACTATAGTTAAAAACAAGGCTGCTTTCTTGAATCCAAACATATTTTCTTCTCCTTTTTTTAATTAATGTTTTTTATCTGTTAGTCCTTTGACAACGGCAAAAAGAAAATGGTTTAAACGACTATTTTTCTTGTAGATTCAGAA
>JALVZH010000338.1 GCA_027022105.1 Bacteroidales bacterium
TCCCGAGACAACAACCGGTGGAAATGCCCTGAAATTCTATTCTTCCATAAGACTCGACATCCGTCGCATCAGTCAGATTAAAGACACCGATAATGTACAAGGTAACAGGGTACGCGTAAAAGTGGTAAAAAATAAGGTGGCACCGCCGTTCCGCAAAGCCGAATTCGACATTATGTACGGCGAAGGTATTTCCAAAGTCGGTGAAATAATTGACCTCGGTGTTGAAAAAAACATCCTTAAAAAAAGCGGTTCCTGGTTCAGCTACGGAGAAACCAAACTGGGACAGGGTCGCGATGCAGTAAAACGGTTGCTCATGGATAATCCCGATCTGATGGAAGAACTGGAAACAAAAATCCGTGAGGCACTGAAAAAGCATGATGAAGAATAAACTACAGACAGTAGTAAAATAATGGAAACCGGAAAAGTGAATTCCATCATTCCCCTCCTTGGAGGGGGAGGGGTGGGTTTATTTAAAAAAAGATATTCATTTTTCTGGTTTTCAATGTTTTATAATTCATCAAATGTTTAGACTTTAAACAAGTTAAACATATTTGATTAATTAAGTTAATTTATTACATAAAATGGCATACTCCATCAAAGCAATAATCTTCACGGCACTTATATCATTTCTCTTCTTTTCGTGCAATACGGCACATAATGAGAAAAAGGCAGGAGCAATTAATGCAACAGCAGACTCATTGGAGTTGTTGACACAAGAAATTCAATCCGACTCCGCAAATTACAAACTCTACCTCAAACGTTCGCAACTTTACCTGCGGCAAAACAAAGTTGATCCTTGTTTGCGCGATTTGGGTACAGCGCTGAAATACAACTACAAAGACCCTGAGATTTTTTATGTTTTGTCGGATGCCTATTTTATTCTCGGAAAAATCAAAGAGAGTGTCGCTGCCCTGAAGAAAGCCGTAAAACTTGACCCCAAAAGAGAGGAATCGTATGTAAAACTGGCTCGTTTGCAGCTTATCATAAAAGATTACCGTTCGGCTCTCTCCTGGTCCGACAAAGCGCTTTCGTTAAATCCCGATGATCCGCGGGCCTATTTCATCAAGGCACTTGTTCATGTGGAACAGGCCGACACAAGCAAAGCCATTCAAAACCTGAAAGCTGCCATCAATCTCGACTCTTCCTATTTTGAAGCGAACATGCAGTTGGGAACCATTTTGAGTCTGCGTTCCGACAGCAATGCCATCCCATATTTTAAACAGGCTTTGAAAATAAAACCGGGAAACCATGCTGCTTTTTACGGCCTCGGCATGGCTTATCAGAACAGCGGCAAAACAGATTCGGCATTAATTATATACGATTCAATACTTTCCCTGAACCAAACCGACCCGCAAATCTATTTCAACAAAGGCTACATTTACCTTGTTGAAAAACCTGATTTTAAGAAAGCGGAAGAGGCATTCATGCAAGCTATTGAACTCGACTCAACTTTTGTGGAAGCGGTATATAACCTCGGCAGGACCTATGAAGCGGAAAACAAAACCGACCGGGCTGTTTTTTATTACCGCCGTGCACTGGAACTCGTTCCCAATTATCCGCTGGCCATAGCAGGATTGAACAGGATTGAGAAGTAAAGAAAGCACACCAACGCGCCTCATTCCGACCCATCGAAAGGTTGGCTTTGGGGGTTGGAATGGCGTGGGAATCTCCATTGCTCATTTCCAATTCGTTCCTAAATCTTCAATTCTTCATTC
>JALVZH010000339.1:0-5032 GCA_027022105.1 Bacteroidales bacterium
AACCCGGTTCAGGTTTAAACCTTCACCATTAAATCAAAACAGTTTTGAAAACAGCTATTGGAATATCTTGCAAATCAGAAATAAAAAGTTGATAAAACTTCCTGACTTCCCCGATTATTATCAGGATAACTAATGCAAGCTAAGAAATTGACATGAAACGGATTGGATTCAAAAAATTATTTGCTGTTTCTGCATTATTTGTGGTTTTTCTATCGTCGTGCAACAATGCAAAAACCACATATTGGGACAACGGAAATAAGAAATCGGAACTGAGGTACGAAAACGGAAAGCTCAACGGAAAAGCAACCTGGTATTACAAAAACGGGCAGAAAGAACTGGAGCTGATTTATAAAGACAACCGCATTGACGGCATCCAGACCCGCTGGTATGATAACGGTATTGTGGAATCGGTATCGGAATACAAAAACGGAAAGCTGAATGGTAAAGCCCTGTCGTACGACCGTAACGGTAATAAAATTTCGGAAGAAAATTATGTGAACGACACACTCGACGGGCCTTATTATCAATGGTATCCAAACGGTAAATTAAAGTCGGAAGGCAGCTTTTCCGAAGGGTTGTACGACGGACGGTGGATTTATTACGACCAAACGGGGAATGTGATAGGAACCGGAAGTTTTAAAAATGGCGATGGGGTTCAAAAGGCATGGTGGCCCAATGGAAAACTGAAACAAGTCACCCGTTACAAAAACAATCTGAAAGAGGGACCCGAGCAGTATTACGATAATAAGGGGAATCCGGTAAAGACGATAAACTATAAGGCTGGTGAGCCGGATATCTGATTACTCTTTTATTATTAATTGTTTGTAAGTTTGACTTTTACTTTTTATGATGATAATATAGGATCCTCTGTCTAAGTTGCTAATATTAACTGTAATCATGTCCTTTTGTGAAGGGGAATTTTTATAAACCTGTTTTCCCCCAATGTCATACAATACGATATTATTAATTTTTTCACCTTGTGTAGAAACATGAAAATATCCGGAAGTCGGATTGGGATATACTTTAATGTTATGGTATTTATTGCTGTATGTAAATGATGGTGTTACTTCAATAGTTTGCGACATAGTTGTATATTCTGCAAATTCAACTTCGGCTTTATAAACCGCTTTATGTTTCGGTACAATGTAATTAACGTCTGTCTCGCTGATTAAAGTATCATTTTTGTACCATTTGTAATGCTTCCCGTAAGGAGCAAAAAGTGTATCATGATAAAAAATCAAAGGAGCAAATGGTTGGTCGTAAATTTGCTGAAGATTCATTTTGCCCTGCCATGGTTGATCGAATATTTCTAATATACTGTCCGAATAGACATCAATTACTGCATAACGGGTTTGTGCATTGGTTGCATAATATGGTAGAACATAGGTGGAATCCATAATGTTGAAAACGGCCATTTGATTATTCAGTTGAGCATCATAATCACTTACCGTTGATAATTTTGTAATTGTGCCGTTGCAGGGATCTACTATACCGTAACACCCTTCATTATTTCCAATAATGTCACCGTTGTAAATATTTGTTACTAGGTTTCCTGCCGAGTAATAATATAAACCCTCTTTTTCCGCCTCGGTTTGGCAAACAGTCTCACCCGTATTTGCATCCAAAACAAAGTAGTACAAAGTATCATTACCATAATCGATGTAAACATACTGGTTTTTTTGTGGAATATATGTCCTTGCTTGTCCGTAAACAATGGAACCGAACCCCGTTTCACTTAAAAAAACATTTTTCATCGTGTTTAAGTCTATGTAATAAAATCCGGTATGTTTTTCATAAACAAGCCGGTTACGGATAAAATCGTATTCAATATTATCAGGATACAGATAAAATGATTGAATGGTTGAATCGGGCAGTGAAATTATATGGAAATTTCCATCATATCCGGGTATGCTGCCGCCGAAAAAATATCTTCCGTTGAATCTGTCAATCGCCGCACGAAAGCCTATATTAATCCATGGATTACCTGAAAAAGTAATTAATGTATCTTTTGTTTTGTCCTGTAAATTGAATGATACAAAGTAATTATCGACAAAACCATAAATATTTTGGGAATAACTTTCGGTAATGGAAAAACACAGCAGAATTAATAATACAAACGCAGACTTTTTCATTAGTTTAGGTATTGGTTAAATTTAATTAAATTGATAAAGATAGAAAAAAAAGCGGATATCATTGTAATAAAAACCGATTATTTTAAAATCTTCCCTCGTGCTTCTTTTCCAATTCATATATGGTACAGATAACATTCGGGGATTCATCGGGCTCACCACCCCTTGTGCCATCAGCCTGAGGCGGAGCCCACTGAATTGCGGGGTGTAGTGTATGTTGGTTAGTCCACTCCTACTTGCTCATTGAATATTGCTTATTGCTCATTTATAAGCTTTTAGGCTTTGTTTCGACCTTTCGGGACTCCACCCGCATGGCTCACCGCGACCCAAAAGGTCACTCCATTCAGCACCCTCTGAATTACAAGAAAAAAATTAAGATATGGCAATCCCACCCCAACACTCTATCACTTCAATCACCTTTATTACATAAAACATCAAAAATATCACATATTACATCAAACATCCTCTATCGTTTCTCCCACCAGCACCGGTTCTTCGTTTCTTGTTTCCAAAGCCGTAAGTTTTACTTTGTAAAAACGGTTCCTGTCGAGCCCCCGGGTTTTAATGATAATGGGGATATAGTGTTCGCCGTAGCCTGTTGCAAATCCTTGTCCGGTAAACTGTTCGGTGAGAATGGTTTCGGTTTTACCGATAAATGAGTTCAGGTATTCCTTTTTCGATTCGTCCGATATTTTTCTGATGATTTCACTGCGGCGTGTTTTCTCTTTTTCGGAAATATGTCCGGGCATTCTTTCGGCACGGGTTCCTTTTCTTACACTGTATTTAAAGGTATGAATATGCCCGAATTTCAGCCGTTTTGCCATTTCCACCGTCTTTTGGAAATCCTCTTCCGTTTCTCCCGGGAAACCCACAATTATGTCAGTGGTAAGATTAAAACCGGGATACCGTTCTCTGAGTGTTGTTGCCATCTCCTCAAACAATGATGCGGAATACATGCGTCTCATTTTTAGCAGGATATCCTCCGATCCGCTTTGCAGGCAGAGGTGCAGGTGCGGCGTCAGTTTGGGATGCTCGAAAAGCCGGAAAAAGCTTTCGGTAAATCCGTCGGGTTCCATGGATGAAATCCGCAACCGGAAATCGCCCGGCAGTTCCAGTATCTTTTCAATGAGTTTCTCAAAATCAATATCCCCGTCTTTATATCGTCCAATGTTTACACCGGTAATGACCACCTCTTTAAAACCAAAACCAATCACCTGCCTGATGTTTTCCATTACATCCTTAAACGGACGGCTTACGGCACGCCCCCTTACTTTGGGTATAATACAAAAAGTACAGAAGTTGTTACAGCCGTCCTGTATTTTGATAAGGCTGCGTGTGTGAAAGGTGTTGTCGGCAGGTTCGTAGCCGAACACATCTTTTTCAAAAATGTCGGGATTACCGTTTTCTCCTTTAAAGTGGGCATCTAACAGATTGGGAATAGCTGTTTTGTGTTCGTTGTCCACCACATAGTCCACCACATCCGACTGCTGTAACTTCTCTTTATAATTGGTAGCCATGCAGCCTGTTACGATTTTCAGTGCTGAGGGGTGGTTCCTTTTTACTTGATTTAAAACCTGTTTCGATTTCTTATCGCTTTGATTGGTAACCGTACAGGTATTTACTATGTAAATATCGGCATCTTCCGAAAAATCCACCAGTTCATAATCCTTTTTGCTCAGTTCGGAAGCTATGGCGTCGGTTTCAAACAGATTGAGCCTGCATCCCAGTGTTTTAAAAGCTACTTTTTTCATTTATTTAAACTTCTGCCGTTTTGTGTTGCGGTACTCCGGTTAGTTCGCCTTCCATGCTGAAGTGTGATGCGGAAGTGATTTTTACCCGTACAAAATTCCCTATTAGCGATTCGTCTTTCGACGGAAAACGGACAATAATTTTTCCTTCGGTCAGTGCCGAAAGGTAACCTTCTTTCCTGTCGTACCCCCTTACGATAACATCCAGTGTTTTTCCGATAAGTTTCTGGTTGTATTCATGGGAATATTTCATCAGTTCTTCCGTAAGAAGGTGGTAGCGTCTTTTCTTTTCAGCAGGCGGGATATCATCGGCCCAACGCGAGCTGGCAGCACCCGGCCTTGGTGAATACTGCGCAATGTAAGCCATGTTGTATTTGAATTCCCGCATGATTTTCACCGTATTCTGAAACTGCTCCTCCGTTTCGCCGGTAAATCCCACAATAATGTCCGTAAAAAGCGTGGCTCCGGGTAGCAACCTGCGAATAGAGTTTACAATATTCCTGTATCGTTCCATGTTGTGCTTCCGGTTCATGCGAATCAGCACCGAATCATCGCCCGACTGTACCGGCAGGTGTATCTGTTTTGCCAGATGCGGGTAACGGGCAATTACTTCCAGCACGTCCTCACACATGTCTCTCGGGTGGGGCGAGGTAAAATAGACCCAGAATTTTTTTCCCGATTGCAGTCCGTACTTCCCGATTTCTTCCAACAGTTGCGCAAAAGAGAGCTCTTCCCCCTTTTTATCCAAGCCGTATGAATTTACATTTTGACCAAGCAATGTAATGGATTTAAACCCATTGTCCACCAGGTTCTTAACCTCGGCTAAAATCTCGCCGGAAGGTCTTGAAATCTCCCTGCCGCGTGTGTAGGGCACGGCACAGTAGGTGCAAAATTTATTGCATCCGTTTTGAATGGGCACAAAAGCTTCCCACTTGGAACTGTATTTGGGGGCTATGTGCCAAAACTCTTCAATGCCTTTTTCGGGATGAAGCAGGCTCTTTTTATCATCATTGGCTTTGCCGGGTGTTACTTCCGTCATTCTGAATTCCGCTTCGTTGCGGGTTTGCGGTTTGGGCAAAATCATCTCATCAAGGCCTTTATCCAGCGACGACATCATCCCTGCCGGTGTTACTATCCCGTACTGGCGGATCATAT
>JALVZH010000339.1:5042-5917 GCA_027022105.1 Bacteroidales bacterium
GATCATATCGGGCAACTGCGGAAGCTCGGCCATGGGAAATACCAAATCGAACATCTTTAAAAACCGTTCCCTGTCGGCAGGCAAAACACAACCCGAAACAAAGGTCAACAGGTTCTTTTTGTTTTTCCATTTGTTCCACTTGCGGATGCGGGTATATACTTTATCAATGGCCTTTTGGCGTACCGAACAGGCGATGATTCCCAAAAGCGACGCCTCCTCTTCGTTGTCGGTATGCTCAAAGCCCAGCTTTTCCAGTACCTTTTGAACGCGTTCCCCGTCCGAAATGTTCATTTGACAACCCAATTGTACAATATGGTACTTCATCTTTTTTTAAATCTTAAAAATAAACCTCCGCATGTAGGTGGCTCTGAGGAATACCTTTGGTCTCCAGTAAATCCATTGCCTCACGTATCATTTCAAAATTACCGCACAGATAGCAATGTGTATCTTTATCAATTTCGTGTGTGCGGATGTAGTCGGTAACCCTGCCTTTGAATTTGCCGCCATTGTCTCCGGTAACACAGGTAATGTAGCGGTTTTCATCATAGTCTTCCTGTCCGTAGGCCTCGTTACTGTGTCTGATGCCGTGCAGCAGGGTATAATCCAACTCTTTGTAACTTTTTATCATGCTGTGAAAAGGGGAAACTCCCGTTCCGCTGGCAATGAAAAGAAATTTTGTTTTGTGGTTCAGCAACTCTTCGTCAATGGTAAAAAATCCCAACGGACCCTGTATCTCCACCACATCGCCCACATTCAGGTTTTTCAGGGTTTTTGAAACCTGTCCGTCAATAATCTCTTTTACCAGTATTTCCAGATGTTCATCTTCCGTTCCGCTATAAATGCTGTATTCGCGAAAATGGATGTCACCGGCTTTG
>JALVZH010000340.1 GCA_027022105.1 Bacteroidales bacterium
GTTACCAACTTTTCAACGGTTATTGAATTACCTTGGTTCAGAGTGGTTTCAAAAGTGGAAATGGCCATTCCCTCTTCCGTTTTCACCACAATATCTTTCTTATCAATTCCTTTTGCCTCCAGTTTGGCGGCCATTGCTATCTCTGTATTCGACCGGTTGGTTTTTACCTTAATGTACGTCAGGTCTTCCTTCCCGCCCTGTTCAACAGGCTCCAAATGTTTCGAGTTGAGCGATTTGTACCTTTCCACCCCTTCGTTGATAAGGGCTCCGTTTAAGAGCGATGAAACGGTAACAATGCCCGAATAGTTTTCGGCGGTTATTTTGTAACGGATACCGCCAATGTGGCTGTTGTCCATCCCTGCAAACCGTTCCGACACAATGGTGCTGATTTTTCCTTCATCGTCTTTAATGGTCATCTCTTTGGTAAGCAGTCCGGTTTTGAAATCGAGCCGGCGTTTTATACTGATAATCTCCATTTTGTTGGGGTCAACCCACATGCCGTCGTCCACCTTAAAGCGCAGCGGCAACCAGTTGGGGCAGTTGACAAAATCTTCATTTACAACCTCTTTTCCGGCAATCGGGGTAGTAAGTTTGTTGTAAAGTCCGGCGATGTATGTTCCCGGATAGTTCACTTTGCCGGCTTCGGTCTCTTCCATGGCACCGCGGGTGCCGAAATAACCGTTGCCCACGGTCAACAATGCTTCCCGCGAACCTTCTTTGGCAGGGTCGTAATCATGGTAAACCAGTTCCCAGCCCGATTTTGGCAATCCGCTTGTAAACCACTCTTCTATTTTTTGAATGCTTGTTTCTTCCAAATCGTTCACTACCTCGTCGGCACCGTTGATTAACAGCTCTTTTCTGTTGTTTTCGCGTGCAACTCCGAGCACATAGCCGAAATTTCCGTTTTTTCCGGCTGCCACACCCGAAGAGGCGTCTTCTACCACCACGGCACGAAAGGGTTTTACACCGAGGTTTTTTGCCGCCGTAATAAAAATATCGGGTGCAGGTTTTCCGTTGAGGCCCATCTCCGCCGAAACAACACCGTCCACACGCGTTTCTACCAGTTCCATTAGTCCGGCCGCTTCAAGAACCGCCCGGCAGTTTTTGCTTGATGAGGCAACGCCAACGTGAATGCCGTTTGCACGCAGCTCTTTCATCAGTTTTACCGAAGCGGGATAAACTTCTACGCCTTCGTTTTTCAGCACCTCGTTAAAAGCTTCGTTTTTCTTGTTTCCCAGTCCGCAAACCGTTTCCATGTCGGGGGTGTCTTCAGGTGTTCCGTAAGGAATGGAAATATTTCTCGATTCCAGAAAACTCTTTACACCGTCGTATCTCGGTTTTCCATCCACATAAGCAAGGTAATCGTCTGTGGTAAAAGGCTTAAACGGCTCGCCCCGTTTTTCTTCACGTTGTTTCAGATAGTCGTCGAACATCTTTTTCCAGGCATGGCTGTGTACCGAAGCGGTTTTGGTTATCACTCCGTCAAGGTCGAAGATTACGGCTTCAAAATGGTATTGCTTCATTATCAAAATTTTTGGTTGCAAAAATGAGATTATTTTGTGAATGAAATGCTTTGATGAGAGGAAAAACGGAGTTAAATAATTCTTGCCGGTATGTTTGGGATTTTGATAAACGAATGCAAACGGTTGCGCGAAAAATAAATTTGTATTTTCAGGAGTTCAAAGTTTAAAAGTTTAAGGTTTAAATGTT
>JALVZH010000341.1 GCA_027022105.1 Bacteroidales bacterium
ATTTTATATAGAGGCAAAAGAGATTTTGAAATTTGTTCAAAAAGTGATGAACAAGTAAAAATCAAAGAACTTTTGAATGGTATAAAATTCACCGATAATGAATTTATTTTACCTGAGAAAAAACAAGAGCCTAAGAAAATACCTCCAAATAATACACCTGATAAAGAAAAATTAAAAAGAAAAAGACGAACCACGATAATCATATTGATTATAACAATCATAATTGCAGGAATATTTTTAACTTTAAGTTTATATTATAAAAATATATGGGCTTGGGTACTTACTTCTTTTGGAATTTTAACAAGCGTAAAACTAATATTGGACATAATAAAATCCAGTCAAGATATTTCGAAGAATTTGCATAGTTAATTTTAAACAAATCCCGATAACGGAAAAGGCTTGCCGATGTGGTATGTTGCCATATTTTTGATGGTTACCGTGGTTGTTTTTTGGTATCTCGATGCTTTTTTCTTACGTACGGAAAGACTTTATAGAAATTTATATAAGTGGGTTGTTGATAACCGTCCCAAGACAGATAAATATCTGTATGATTTGAATACTTTTATCAGGGAATATAATGGAGAAACCATCAATATGTTCGAAAATTTGCCTTCCACTTTCAAAGTTATGTGGTCTAAAACGCTGTGGCCTTTTTATATTTTACCTTTTGCACTCGGCGTTACGATGTTGTTTGTTTAGAAATCCCGATTAACCCGGAAGTGAGGTAAAATAAGTTCTAAAAGGAATACATACATTGAAGTTGTTTAAAGTTAACGTGATGACAATGAGTATAAAATATTGAAAACCAGAAAATGAATTCCATTATTCCCCTCCTTGGAGAGCTTGTCCCGACTTTACGTCGGGAGGCAGGGGTGGGTTTATTAAAAAAAGATATTCACTTTTCTGGTTTTCAATATTTTATAATTCATCTAATGTTTAGACTTTAAACAAGTTCATTGACAAAAATTAAAAAAGTGCATTGTGAGTTAACTCTGCTGCTTTCTTTATTGATAGTGTTGATCTTCCTTTACAAGACATGCGCTTTAATTCTGGCTCAGATTGAAAACATACTTATCCGGTTTTATCATTCATAACCATTTTTAGGCAGGCCTTGCGGGTTTAAAACGGCAATGAATCCCGCCCTTATGCTTCTTTTCCAATTAAAATAACGTACAGGATATTATTACGGAGATTCATCGGGCACGCCACCCCAATTCCCTGCCTGTCAGTGCCCTCTGAATTACCGGGAGCGGCTGCACGTTATTCAAACCCACCCAAATCGCCGGACTCATTTCTCCAATCCTCCCATTACACCTTCGTCCTATCATCATTTCACAAATTCACACAATCACAATTTCACAATTTCTCTCTGTCACAGTTTCACAAATTCATCCAATCAACCTATGAACCTCTCAACCTCTCAACATCAAAAATAATACATCAAAAATAATACATCAAAAATACTACATCAAAAATATCACATCCAAAATCCCTACCTTTGCCCTCTGATTATGACGAATATAGTTTTTATTGATACAGAGATAATCCCCAAAACAGGCAACATAGCCGACATAGGAGCCGTAAAGGAGGACGGAACTGTTTTTCATTCCGCAAAAATTGCCGACTTCGAGAAATTTATCTTCAATACCGATTACCTTTGCGGGCACAACATTCTGGAACACGATTTAAAATACATCTCAAAACACATTGATATTAAATGGTATATCCATATTGATACCCTTTTGCTGTCGCCATTGTTGTTCCCCAAAAAACCCTACCACAAACTTCTTAAAGACGACAAACTGCAAACCGGCGAGTTGAACAATCCCGTTAACGATTCGCGCAAGGCAAGGGATCTGTTTTATGATGAAATTGCCGCTTTCCAAAAGCTTGACCGGGAGATGAAGCAAATATATTACGGATTGCTCGGCAAGCGCAAAGAGTTCTTCGGTTTTTTCGATTTTGTTGATTATTCGGCAAACACCGCCGATTTGACACAACTTATCAGAGAACGCTTTAACGGATTAATATGCGAAAATGCAAACCTCGAAAACATCGTGCGGCAAAATCCCGTAGAGCTGGCTTATTGTCTGGCATTAATCAACGTACAGGATCGCTACTCGGTTACACCGCCGTGGGTTTTAAAACACTATCCCGACGTGCAACTGGTCATGCACCTTTTGAGAAACAATCCCTGCATTACCGGATGCGACTATTGCAACAAGTCGTTGGATATCCATTTGGGATTAAAACGGTTTTTCGGATTCGACAATTTCAGGACTTATAACGGCGAACCGCTGCAAGAGGCTGCGGCACAGGCTGCAATAGATTACAAATCCATTCTGGCAATTTTCCCCACAGGCGGAGGAAAATCGTTGACTTTTCAGCTTCCGGCGCTCATGCAGGGCGAAAACGTAAAGGGATTGACGGTGGTTATTTCGCCGTTGCAATCGCTTATGAAAGACCAGGTTGACAATCTGGAAAAGGCTGGCATAACCGACGCCGTTACCATAAACGGGCTGTTAGACCCCATTGAGCGCGGCAAATCTTTTGAGCGGGTGGCCGACGGCTCGGCGTCGTTGCTCTACATTTCGCCCGAATCGCTGCGCTCAAGGACCATAGAAAATCTTTTGACGGAAAGAAACGTGGTGCGTTTTGTCATAGACGAAGCACACTGCTTTTCGGCCTGGGGTCAGGATTTCAGGGTCGATTACCTCTATATCGGCGATTTTATCAAAAAACTGGAAGAAAAGAAAAATCAGGGAAACCACATCCCCGTTTCCTGTTTTACTGCTACCGCAAAGCAAAATGTAATAGAGGATATTAAAACCTATTTTAAAGACAAGCTGGATCTCGATTTACAACTGTTCAGGGCCAATGCCACCCGTACAAACCTGAATTTCAAGGTCTATCCCAAAGACAACGAAGAAGAGAAATACCTTGCCGTCAGGGATTTGATAGACCGGCACGACTGCCCTGCAATCATTTACGTATCGCGCACCCGGAAAGCCTATCAGCTTGCCGAACGCCTTGTAAGAGACGGTTATACGGCCAGACCTTACCATGGCAAAATGGAGAAAACGGAAAAAACCCTGAATCAGGATGCCTTTATCAACGGTGAGGTTCAGATAATGGTGGCTACCTCGGCATTCGGCATGGGTGTTGACAAAAAGGATGTGGGAATGGTAATCCATTACGAAATTTCCGATTCGCTGGAAAACTACATTCAGGAAGCGGGCAGGGCGGGCCGCGACGAGAATATTACCGCCGAATGTTATGTGTTGTTCAACGAAGAAGACCTCAACAAGCATTTTATTTTGCTAAACCAGACAAAGCTCAATATCAAAGAGATACAACAGGTATGGAAAGCCATTAAGGATTTAACCCGTTTCCGTTCGAAGGTAAGCAATTCGGCGCTGGAAATTGCCCGCAAAGCCGGTTGGGATGATTCGGTGGCGGAAATAGAAACAAGGGTAAAAACAGCCATTGCCGCACTGGAAGAATCGGGTTACATTGTGCGCAGCCAAAACATACCCCGCATTTATGCCAACAGCATCTTATCCAAAAATGCGCAGGAAGCAATAGAAAAAATAAATGCTTCATACCGTTTTAACGACAGGCAACGCCAACATGCGGTACGGATAATCAAAAAACTTTTTTCGAGCAAAAGCCGGAAACAGGCAACCGACGATGAAGCCGAATCGAGGATAGATTATATTTCCGACCACCTCGGCATTGTAAAAGAGGAGGTTATAGAGGTGATTAACCTTTTGCGTGAAGAAAAAATTCTTGCCGACACAAAAGACCTGACGGCATTTATCAAAGCCGGAGAGGAGAAAATGTCGCGGATTATTACCAAAACCTATTTGCAAATCGAAAGGTCGCTTCTTGCGAAAGTAAGTAATGAAGAGCAGGAATTTAATATCAAAGAAATAAACCAGGAACTTGAAGAAGAGGGAATCGAAAGGGTTTCGGTAAACAAAATAAGAACCGTACTCAACTTTTGGGCTATTAAAAACCAGGCAAAACGTAAACCGCTCAATTATACCAAAAACCATTTCCACATTGTTTTGACCCGAAAAAAAGCGGAATTGGAACAAAAACTGGACAACAGGAGTGCCCTGTCCCTTTTTATTATTGATTATCTGTTTGAAAAAATCAAGAGCCATCCGGAGCAGTATGAACAAAACAAGGAGAATATCCTCATCGATTTTTCGGTTCACGAACTGAAAACCGCTTTTGAAAACAGCAATCTTTTTTCGGAAAACATCACACTGACCGATATTGAAGATGCATTGTTTTACCTTTCGCGTATCGAAGCACTTAAATTGGAGGGCGGTTTTCTGGTGATTTACAACAAGCTGACCATAGAACGCCTTGTTACCGATAACAAAAGAAAATACAAAACCGAAGATTACCGCAAACTGCAACAATTTTACGAAAACAAGGTGCAGCAAATTCATATTGTGGGCGAATATGCCAAAAGAATGATTAGCGATTATAAAGATGCCTTGCAGTTTGTGGAAGATTATTTCAGCCTGAATTACAGTTCGTTTCTGAAAAAATATTTTAAAGGAAGCCGGCAAAACGAGATAAAAAGAAACATTACACCGAGAAAATTCAGAGAGCTTTTCGGTGAATTGTCGCCGGCACAACTGAAAATAATTAACGACAAAGAATCGCAATACATTGTGGTTGCCGCAGGCCCCGGAAGCGGAAAAACCCGCCTGCTTGTTCACAAACTGGCTTCGCTGCTGCTTATGGAAGATGTAAAACACGAGCAGTTGCTGATGGTTACCTTTTCGAGGGCGGCTGCCACCGAATTTAAAAAACGGTTGCTGAAACTAATAGGGAATGCCGCCAATTTTGTGGAAATAAAAACGTTCCATTCCTACTGTTTCGATTTGCTCGGCAAGGTGGGCGATTTGGAAAAATCGGAAAACATAATCCGTGATACCATAGAAAAGATAAAAGCCAATGAGGTGGAGCCCAACAGGCTGGCCAAATCGGTGCTGGTAATTGACGAAGCGCAGGATATGAGTGCCGACGAGTATGAACTGATAACAGTATTGATGGAGTACAACGATGGAATGCGGGTTATTGCCGTGGGCGATGACGACCAGAACATTTACGAATTCAGGGGTTCCAGTTCCGAATATCTCGAAAAATTTATTACCGAAAAAAATGCCGTAAAGTACGAGCTGACCGAAAACTACCGCAGCAAACGGAACCTTACGGAGTTTACAAACCGGTTTGCCGGAAGCATAAGGCACCGGTTAAAGACAACGCCCGTTATTTCCACACAGCAGGAAAACGGTATCATAAAAATAGTTAAACATCAGTCGGAAAACCTGATAACACCCGTGGTAAACGATGTGGTGAATGCGGGACTTTCGGGTACCACATGCGTGGTAACGCAAACCAACGACGAAGCCTTGCAAATAACCGGACTGCTCTTGAAAAAAGGATATCCCGCAAAGCTAATCCAGTCGAACGAAGGGTTTAACATATACGACCTTAATGAAATCCGTTATTTTATTAAACAACTCAATTTCAGAGACGACGTTTATACCATAGACGACGAAACATGGGGCCGGGCAAAAAACGAACTGAAAAATCAATTTGAGAGAAGCTCAAAGCTGGGCGTCTGTTTCAATATTATCAAGGATTTTGAAGCGGCCAATCCCAAAAGAAAATACAGATCGGATTTTGAGAGTTTTTTAAGGGAATCGAAACTGGAGGATTTTGTCACCTCAAACGTGGATACCGTTCTTGTTTCTACCATACACAAAACAAAAGGAAAAGAGTTTGACAATGTTTATCTGATGCTGAAAAACTTTTATGCTTACAACGACAGCGACAAACGCAAACTTTACGTGGCAATGACGCGGGCCAAAACCACTCTGACCATC
>JALVZH010000342.1:0-764 GCA_027022105.1 Bacteroidales bacterium
TGCTTCCCTGAGAGCGGCAAGCGTGTCGGCTGTTTCCCCGCTTTGGGAAATAAAAATTGCTGTGTCGTCCGGTGTAATAATCGGATTGCGGTAACGGAATTCCGAGCCGTAATCAACTTCAACCGGAATGCCTGTGAATTGCTCCAGCATGTATTCCCCCACCAATCCGGCGTGCCAGGATGTTCCGCAAGCAACTATTAAAATTCTGTTCGAGTTTATTATTCTTTCTTCGTAACCGCTTAGTCCGCCCAATTTGGAAACGCCTTCATCCAAGAGAATTCTGCCGCGCATTGAATTTCTAATTGATTCCGGCTGTTCCATTATTTCTTTGAGCATAAAATGCGGATAACCGCCCTTTGTTATTTCGTCCACTTCAATATCTACCTGCACCACATCTTTTTCAATTTCTTCATCTTCCATATTTTTAGCTTCAAAGCGGTCTTTTGTAACTACGGCAATTTCACCGTCCTCAAGATAAACTACACTGCTCGTGTGAGTAATAAGCGCATTAATGTCCGAAGCGACAAAGTTCTCATCCTTTCCAACCCCAATTACCAAAGGCGAACCTTTGCGTGCAACAATTATTTTGTCCGGCTCGTGTGTTGAAATAACTGCAATACCATAGGTGCCTTCAACCAAAAGCAATGCCTTACGAACTGCTTCGAATAAATTTTTATTGTTTTTAAAAAATTTGTCAACCAAATGAACCAGCACTTCCGTATCCGTTTCGCTCCTGAATTCGTAACCTTCGTCCTGAAGCTTTT
>JALVZH010000342.1:774-1705 GCA_027022105.1 Bacteroidales bacterium
GTGTATTAACATTATTGACTTATCTCCGTTGAAGTGCGGGTGGGCATTGATTTCATTAGGCTCTCCGTGAGTTGCCCAGCGGGTATGGGCAATTCCCAAATTGGATGTAAGATTCAGATCCTTTACGGATTTTTCAAGTACAGAAACCTTTCCCTTTTTCTTTTCCACAATAGCCTTGTCATTAGCAATAATAGCTATTCCAGCAGAATCATATCCTCTGTACTCAAGTCTTTTAAGTCCTTCAATTAAAATCGGTACTGCGTTTTGTTTCCCAATATATCCGACAATGCCACACATGGTCGCCTCCTATGATTGTTAAAATTTTTGTAAAAGAGAAAAGGGAAAAGTTAGTGGTCGGGGCAATGCCTCAAAAGCATCAGGTTGGATTTTTGAAAATAATCTTTATTTTCTTTTTGAACGAGCAATTTTTCCATTCACAGATATTTTAAAATTGTAAACCAAATTTGTTAAAAAATACCGCTATTTTCAAATGATTTTGATTAAATATTTTACTTTTTCCCGCTCGGATTTTCGAAAAATATTGAAAAAGCAATTTCATTGATTTATATTTCGACTTCAAATTTGCGCCCGTAGCTCAATTGGATAGAGCGTCTGACTACGGATCAGAAGGTTGAGGGTTCGAATCCTTCCGGGCGTACCAATTTTCCTCTTTTACTTTCCTCTTTTTACTTTTTCCTCTAGCTCAAGCGTCTGTCTTAATGGTCTGCAGGTTGAGGGTTCTGCCAACGGCATTCCTTCGGAAGAATCCTTCCGGGCGTACGAATTTCACTCTTTTACTTTCCAATGCTTTTTCCCTTTACCTAAGCGTCTAACTACGAATCAGAAGGTTTGAGGGTTCTGCCAACGGCATTCCCTCTGAACATTCACGGTAAAAGTTTAAATTTGGTGGCAAAAAATAGAAGAAATAAGA
>JALVZH010000343.1 GCA_027022105.1 Bacteroidales bacterium
ACATAAAAGCATGCAGTGTATTCAACGTACTTTCGAAATACCTTCTTCCCGAAACAACATAACCTCCTATCTTGTTTCTCAGAGCGCCTTTCATCCACCAGGTACGTTCCATCAATTTCTTTACGGGAACACTGACATCACCAAACTGAGACGGTGTTCCAAAAAGGATTACCTCGGCCCAAATCATCTCTTTGAAAACCTGCTGCATGTCGTCTTGTATAACACAAAAACCCTTGACTTTGCATTCACGACAAGGCCCGCAACCTTCAAAATCCAAATCACCAAGATATACACGGTGTATCTCGGCATTTGCAGGAAACTCCGACAAAGCGGCATCCATCATCCTTGCCGTATTTCCCTCTTTTCTCGGACTTCCGTATAATGCCAATACCTTCATGGATTAATTTTTTTTGCAAAAGTAAGTAAGTAATTACTTTGCGCAAGTTTTTTTCCGAATTTTTTTTTGAAATTTATTTTTAACCCGACGGGGTTCCGAGGATTGTTCTTTTTATTATCTTTTTCGCCCCATCTCTTTCAACTGCCTCAAAGGAAAAGGCAGGTTATTGAAATAATAGCGGTAATAGATAACCTCGCGTCCGCCGAAGCCACGGTAAAAGCGTGCAAGGTTGGGGTTATTGGAACCTTCGAAATCGAAGATAAATTGTGTTCCCGAGAATTCTTTTATAACCCAATCAATCAGGAAAGTCATGGCATGCAACTCGCGGGCTGTTTCGTCGGCACCTGAAAAGAGAAAAATCAGGTGGTTGTTGCCTTTCAGGAAAAAAGCCCCGGCACACAACCGGTTTTCGGGGGTATAAACACCGTAAACCACTCCCCTGCCCTTGTGAATGGCCATATACATCAGGTGTTGCAACCTCAGGTAATGGAAATTTTTCCAATGACGAATCTCCTTTCCCCTGTTGTTTCTGAACAATGTAACAATCTCTTCCGGTTTTGCACTCTTGCTCACAGTCAACCCGTTGGATTTTGCTTTTTTCAGATTTCTTTTTGTGTTGGTTGAATATTTTCTGGCAGCTTTGGGATAGTCGTTTATCAAGTCCAAAAGATGGTTTGTATTGGGAATCAGGGTAAACCGCGCATCCTTTGTCCGGTTATGAACATTCAGGTTATATTCGGCAAAGCGGTAGTGTTTTGTGGTTTCCATAAGAAACCTGTTCAAAACCTCAGGGGTAAGCAACGATGTTGAAAAAAGTCCCAACTGTTGTGTAAAAAAGGGTGTAAAAAGGTAATTAATTCCCCACTTTTTATTGCCCGTGAGCGGCATTACACGCACGTAATCGTCTTCCACCAACGCTTCCCATTCCGGGTGGACTATGTCGAGGTACCAACTGCATGCATAGGCATTGCCGTTAAAAGCATGACGGATGCAGTTATCCCACTTTTTTTTGTCAATTTCGTCGTGTGCCAGTTTCTTTATCATTATCCTTTTTCATTATGCACCATTTCAAGCAGTGCTTCATAAACTTTCCGCCATCCCTGCCACCGTTTTTTATCGCTTAACGATTCGTTGTGCCAGAGCGAAATAAAAGTTCCGTTTACCTTTTTCACCTCAGAAATCAATTCCCGCAATTTATCAATGGCATCGGCCGGTGTAAGTTGCATATAATCGAGCAGGGTTCCGTCCATTACGGCAAAGGGATGCACCCTGAGTTTGGTCTCCATTTCAAGATCGAGGTTATAAAAATTGAACGAGTTACATATCCCCGCCCTGAAACCGGGCAAAGCGGCATAACCCATTGTATAATCGTCTCTTATGTCGTTTTCTATCAGGTTTTGGTAAGTATCGGGCAAAATGAGTCGTAAAAAATGCTGCCGGCTGCGGTGCACCTCCTTTTTCAGGATGTTTTCAAGATTGCTCTTTTCCTCTTTCAGCAGCTCCGGTTTTTCGACGGAATAATAGGAAGGATGAATACCCACTTTGGCATAATCGGCAATCCATTTTACCAGAAAATTAAACTTCCGGTTCCTGATATTGATATTCTTATCATAAGTACCGTAGCGGGCAAACAAGATAAAATAAAGCGGCCTTAAATCGTATTTAACCTGATAGCTTCGCTGCAATTCATAAGTATCGAACGGGTCTTTTATCTGCCCCAGCAAAACGCGGGTTCGTTGCATAATATCCTCAAAATCAAACTTTTTGAGTGCCAGATAATAACCCCCCAGTGTTCTTACCAATCCTTTTTGCAGATAGGCATATGCCGAATCGATATCGTAAGTAGGAATAAATTTAAACTTTCTGACGGGAAAGGGAAAACCGGGATATTTTTCCAAAAGAATTTGTTTTATCTCTTCGGCCCAGATATTTACCATGGGTTTTTCCAAAATACCGATTCTGTGGCTGAAACTCAGGTGTGCCGTAAACCTTTTGTGCTTGTCGGGAACAAAGGGCAAATACTCCTCATAGCGTGAAACGAGATAAAATATTGCGGAAAATACATCGAAAGGCAAAGCGGAATCCTTATCGTTTACCTGAAAAAAATGTTTTATACCGTTGCGCTCGAACACTCCCATTTCCAGCGACCTCACACCCCGCTCCGTCAGCAATCCCGACGAACGGAAATAGATATCGTCGGTAAAACGGCGGTCGCTGTAAATAAACTTGGGATTATCCGCCGACTGGAACTCATCAAGGTTATTGGTTAGCGAATACTCAACTTTCAGCAACTCATTCATCACAAGTTTGAAAACATAACGTACCCGCGATGTTATTTTCGGTGTGTATATTAAAAACCCTTCCATATTTTTCAAAATTACGAAAAAAGTTCAAAATTCGGTATCAATGATTAAAGTTGTTACAATTAACTCAAAAACAATAAACATAAAATATTGAAATCCAGAAAAGTGAATATCTTTTTTATTATTAACCCACCCCTACACCCCTCCAAGGAGGGGAATAGAGGAATTCATTTTCTGGATTTTAATATTTTATTTAACATCCAGTTCAGCAAACTTTAAACTTTCGCTTTTATACTTTTAACTTTCTATCACGGTTTGTACCCCGATTGCTCCAACATCTTCTGCGAGTCGGTCATTCGAAAAAGTTGTCCGGGTTTTGTTTCGGGATGGTGATCCATATAACTCCTGACAATTTGCCAGCCGAACCAGGCCGCAATTGCCGGTGCCGAATTATTTCCGAAGCCTTTTGTAAAAGGGCCCGGCTCCGTCAGTTCGCGTATGGCTTTAAAATCGGTGGTAAACAGCAACTTATTGGCAATGAGCGACGACCATGCCTCCTGTTTGTTTTCCACCATCCATTGCCACTGTTTGGAAGTGTAACAAATTTTTAAGGAATCGGGAATTTCGGGAAGGGTCAAATCCAGAAACCAGAGCTGTTTTCCGTGTTCAATCATACGGTCGAGCAGAGTGCGGGTACGTAATCCGCTGTAAAAGTCCATGGCATATACCGTTTTCATCACGTCGGGTACAATATTAACTCCGGTCATACACCTTGTTTTATAGCGCGGAATATCAAGCGCAGCATAATCGGGATAACCTGCTCCGAGATAATCATCCAAAGCAATGGCCAGTACCGAATCGCGTTTTAAAACGGGCTGTTCGTAATAGATATCCGAAACATAGGTATAAACATGGGGAACCTCATACCCCGGAAAATAGTATTTAACATAAGAAAAGGCTTCCGACAGACTTTTTTCCAAAATGCCGATGTCAGGATATTGTTCCATAGTCTGGTGATAAATCCTGATAATCTGCGTATCGGTTACATAGGTGTACAGTTGATTATAATTGGCCGTATCTTCAAGATTGCCGGCAAGAAAAAACGGAAATTCTTTTTGCAGTTGATACAATTCCTCTTTAAACCGGGATGTATCGGCCTCAAACAGGGCTTTTCCGTACCGTTTTATTTTTATGCTCACCTCAGGCCGCTTTGATGCAGGAATAACGCGCTTTGTATTTCCCTGATTATTACAGGATAACGCCAGCAGTATGATACCGGAAACAAAAAAGAAAATAACAGGATTAAGGTATTTTTGCTTCATGGTTGTTTTTTTTCAGTAACGAATAAAACAATAAAGCCTCCACTCTGAACGAATGAAGGCATTGGCAAAATAAATTTAGATTTAATCATTAAAATATCTTCCAGCCCAGGGTAACCATAAATACATTTGATCTTGAACTAATACCAAGGGCGTTTTGGTCGATTGTAACATTTCCGTTTACAATATCGTTGATACCGCCATAATATTTAATGTCAAGAGCAAACATCAAAACATCCACTCCCAAACCGAATTGATATTGCCATTGAAGATCACTGATATCTTCCTCGGTTATGGGATTAATAAGATCCTGACCTATTGTATTGTCATCATCTTTGTTGTTGATGGTTTTATCGGCTATAATATTGGCGGTAACACCACCGTGAACCCTCAGGTTAACCAAAGTAAGATTTAAAAACCGGAACCCCACACTAACAGGAATTTGTACGGTTTTCAACTGGATATCCTGCTCTACGGGACTCAGATCAACTCCGTCGAGACTGACAGACGGATACTTAAAAACACTTCCCTGTGTAAGCCAGTTTACCTCGGGCTGAACATAGAACTTCTTTCCGAGCCTTACAAAGGCGCCGAACATAAAATTGTTTTTCAGGTTACTGGTTATATCGCCTGTATTAAGGCTGAGGCTCGAAGCGGAATAACCGATTTGCGGTCCGAAATGGATTTGACCGAACATAACACCCGATAAAGCAAATGCCGTAATTAACAATACTAATTTTTTCATAACGGTATTTTTTTTAAAATTTAATTCAAAAATAGGACTTTTTGTTATTAATACGACAAAACTGTCAAATATATTGTTGTCGCAATGAACCTGTTTAAAGTTTTACACCGAATTTCACCGTAATTCCCGAATTAATATCTCCGGTGGTGTAATAGAGCTGGGTAAATATTTTCATTCCCAAAATAAACCTATCGGTAATAGAGTAGCTATCTTCAATAATTATATTGTATCCGAAAGCCGACCGTTTATCAAGATAGGGTTCGGTTATCACACCGTTCCAATAATTATCTTCCCTGTATGTATCCGATACATTCATCAGGGTTAGTCCCGTTCCTACCCTGAAATCGTTTTTACGGTTGTTTCGAAACGGAGAAATGAAAACATTCAAATTTCCCTGAATAAAAGATGTGGTTGCATATACGCCCGAATTGCTTCTGCCGTAGTTTAATGCAAAAGCCGTTGAGAAATAGTTACTGATTTTGAAATTCAGTTCGTTTTCAAAACCGATAATATTCATATCGCCATTTCCCATAAGCGAATAACCCATACCGAACCTGAGGTCGAACCTGCCCGGATTTTCCTGTGCGTTCAATTGAACTGCAATAACCGTTAAAACAATTAATAATGCTTTTTTCATAACTTTATTTTAATAAATTTTCTTTTTGTCGCCATTATTCTGATTTGTTTGATATTCCTTTGGCGGAATGGAAATCTTCGTAATAAAAACACCGTTTTTATCCCGGTAATTGTAAACCATTGTAACTTTATTATCCCTGAAAAATTTTAAATCGGGATGTGTTCTTACATTATTCAGAATCATCGGATGCATGTAATCCTCAAAAACCCTTAAATCAATGGAATCTTTAACCATGTTGACCAGCGTATAATTATATGCAAAAGTGTTATCGGGTAGAGCTATTACATTATCAAGGCGGGTTTCCCTGTCAATCATTACAGGACATTGCTCATTGAGTTTGTTTGCAACCTGTATCAATATTTTATCGTTTGACGGTGTTGCAAAGAATAATTGTTTAATTAAAAACGACACAACAATTCCGGCTATAATCCCGAAAGCAGCCCTTGAACATCTGTTTTTATCTTTACAAAGTATCATTGAATCTTATTTAAAATAATTA
>JALVZH010000344.1 GCA_027022105.1 Bacteroidales bacterium
GACAGCAGGTTGCGATACCTGGAAGGCATGCAACTACAAGCCCTCTTGGCCGCCCAAAAAATCCCACATCAAACATATCACATCAAAAATAATACATCCAAAATATCACATCCAAAATTCCCTACCTTTGCCTCGTTTATCGAACGCAATGGAACTTTTTTACAGAAAATACGGCAACGAAGGTGACCGGCCGTTGATTATCCTGCACGGGCTGTTTGGGGTTTCGGACAACTGGGTCTCTTTCGGGCGGCGCATTGCCATGGAAGGCTTTGAGGTGTTTATTCCCGACCAGCGGAACCACGGACGCTCGCCACACAGCGGAATTTTCAACTACCTGGCCCTTACCGACGACCTTTTTGAATTTATTGACGAACACGAAATAGAAAATCCGATGATTTTGGGGCACAGTATGGGCGGAAAGGTGGCCATGCGCTTTGCTCTGGAAAACCCGCATATGGTCAGGCGGCTTATTGTGGTGGACATCAGTCTGAAAGGTTATCCACCGAGGGAGACACACATGCAAATTGTGAAAGCAATGCGCTCGGTAAACCTCGAGGGCATTAGCAAACGGCAGGAGGCGGAACAGCAGTTGGAACAGCTTATTCCCGACCAACGCATCAGACTTTTTGTAATGAAAAACCTCTATCGCAACGAGGAAAACAAATTTGCCTGGCGGCTCAACATTGACGGCATTGAACCCAACCTGAGCGACCTGTTCGACGCCATTGAAACAAACCAAAAGTTTGAAAAACCGACACTGTTTATCAAAGGCGGCGCTTCCAACTACATTGTGTATGAAGACTACGACATGATCAGGAAAAATTTTCCCAATGCGGAGATAATTTCCATTGCAAACACTTCGCACTGGGTACATGTGGAATCGCCCGAAGTGTTTTATCAACTTACGTCCGGATTTTTAACGGGAAATCCCGATTGGTTTATGGAAGAGAATGAAACCCTTGAAAAAAAATAACACAACGCCGCTGCCGGAACTGCTGGCGCAGATTGCCGGGCACTTTTCTTATGCCGGTATTCAGGAAAAGCTGCAGGCACTCTCTGACCAGGACCCCCAAAGCGGGATGGTGGATTTGGTGGTAATGGGGCGTTTTAAGGCTGGAAAAAGTTCGCTGATAAACAGCATTTTGCAAAAACCGCTGCTGCCTGTGGGCGTGCTTCCGGTTACCGCCATTATTACCCGCATTTCGTATGCGGCGGAGGAAAAGGCAAGGGTAACTACCCATAACGGCAAATCTTTCGACATTAAAACCGGCGAACTGTCGCTTTATGTGAGCGAAAGCAATAATCCGGAAAACGAAAAAGAGGTGGCTTTGGTTGACCTCTTTACTCCGGCTATGGAACCTTTTAAAAACATCCGCATTATCGACACGCCGGGGCTGGGAAGCACTTTTAAACACAATACGGAAGTTACCCGCCGGTGGTACAGCCGCATAGGAGCTGCGCTGGTGGTGATGAACAGCACGCAAACCTGTTCGGAAGAAGACCGCGGGCTCATTGAAACGGCCTTGCAAAACAGTCCGCTGGTCTATCTTGTACTGAGCAAAACAGACCTGTTGAGCAGCAACGACCTGAAAGAGGTGGTGGCATTTGTAAAAAACCGCAGTAAAGAAAACCTGAAAAAAGAACTGAAAACCTTTATTTACACGGTAAAAAAGGATGAATTGCAATTTAGAGAAACGCTGATAAAAGAGGTATTGATGCCATTGCACCAAAGTTCAAACGAAGCGCTTCAATCCATTTACTCGCACAAACTTGCACACATAAAAGCGCTTACCCTTTCTTACCTTAACATCACTTTGAATGTCCGCCAAAAAGAGGCCGATGCCCGCAACAACCTGAAGCAGGAGATTATGGGCGAGCAACTGAAACTGAGTGAGATAAAACGGGAGTTACAACTGATTGCCAACAATTACAAAGACAATACGCGTAAAACCCTGGAAAAGGAGATTGTTGAAAAATACAAACAACCGCTAACGGATTGGTTATCGGCAGAGTTGAAACAAAACCAAACCCTTTGGGAGGGTAATCTCAATTCGGTTTCGCGCAAATACGAGCAATGGCTGAAAGAGGCTGTGGAGCGGAACCTGCGTCGTACAGAGGCTGAGGTGAGGCCGGAAGCGAATAAAATTTCGGAACGTGCCGGACGGCACATAACCAACTACTGCAACGCTTTCAGGGGAAGGCTGAACCACAACCTGCAAAAGGTGCTGGGGGTTACCATGCCCGACGATAATTTCATAATGAAACCCGAACCGGTGGAAAAACCCGACATCCGCACATCATGGGCATTCGAAAGCCACATTGACCTTATATGGTTTCTCGTTCCCATGGCTCTTTTTAGAAAAGCGGTGCAGCGGCATTTTACAAAACAGCTTCCGGCCGAGGCAGAGAAAAACCTCTACAGGCTTACGGCACAGTTTTCACAAAATGTAAACAAAAACATAGATGCCATGCACCGCAAAGCAGTGGATTACATCACGGGGCAGCTTAATGCCATGGAATCGCTGCTAAGCGAAAAGGG
The DNA here is from genome assembly GCA_027022105.1 of Bacteroidales bacterium. Taxonomy (GTDB): domain Bacteria; phylum Bacteroidota; class Bacteroidia; order Bacteroidales; family F082; genus Sulfidibacterium. The sequence goes on from JALVZH010000344.1 coordinate 2,540, forward strand.
AACCGATACGGAAGAGGTTATCCGGTTTATACGATTGTTGGAAGAGAAAGGAGAGTAAATCAGGGTTTCTTTGAAACATTTACGACAATCGTAAAATTTAATAACAAAAATGATTAAATTTGTAGAGGTTTATTAAATCATAAGAAGCATGTTCAAAACAATAGAGATTGACCGTAACAGGCTGACAATTATGGGGGTACAGTTCTCCGATTTACAAACTCTGGAAAGTACGGCAAATGCAATAGGAAGCAATATGTTTGAAGGTTTTGAACCGACGCAAAAAGGGGTAGAAATAATTAGAGATTATGTAACGGGGCAAATTTCTTTATCCGAATTAATAAAATTCGCAAAAGAAAAATCATATGTCTGATCCGTATAAATACGTTGACCCCGATTATACCTACACAGACCCTAAAACAGGAATACTCAGAAATTTAGCAGGTCTGACAGACCCGGATGATTTACTCTTTTTTGAAAGCGGAGCTGTTGCAAAACGTATTCAGGAACTCTATGAAAAACCCATTAAGATAAAGGGTATAGAAAGCCTTTTCGTAATCCATAAACATCTGTTTCAAGATATTTATGCATGGGCTGGAGAAGAAAGAAAAGTAGAAATAAGCAAAGAAGGCAAACAATTTTTTCCGACAACATATTTTGGAAATGCTTTTAGATATATTGACACTTTAATATCTGATTACAAAAAAATACCAAAAAATAACAAAAAGCAAATAGCCGAAAAGTTAGCTGAAATTTTGGATACTGTAAATTTCCTTCATCCTTTTAGGGAAGGAAACGGAAGAACTCAAAGAGAATTTTTAAGATTGTTAGCATTGGAGAAAAATCTGAAATTAAATTTGAACCCGCCGGATAATAAAAAGATTTACGACCAATATATGCAGGGAACAATAAACAGCGATATAAAAACTTTGACAAAATTGATTTTAGAATTAATTGACAAATAAAAAGGATATCTAAATCTTGGGCAAGAATCTATAAAAATACGTCCGGTATTGGGTTATTATCCATAATAAATAAAAACGACAAACCAAGTAATTATGCATCACATTTTTTGATATAATATTTCCCGCTTATCTTTTATAGATACAATTGGCGGCGGTTTTGGTTTTCACAATATAAACACCACTGCTTAAATTAGTTATATCAATCTGTACTGATGTTTTATTAATAATACGCATCCGTGTTGACCCCGTTACATCCTTACCGGAAAGATTAAACAATCTGATTTCGGATAATCCCGGTTCAGCTCCTTTAACGGTAATTTGACCGGTTGCCGGATTTGGAAATATATAGATACCATGAACCGGCGAAGTACCTGAAAAACCGATAACACCTTGAGCAACCGGATATTCGTATATTCCCATATCAAATCCGGCACCTTGCGGTCGGGTCAGGCTGTCAAAATCCACCGGAGGGGCATTTTGTGATGTTCCCGCATCAATGCACGGACTTGTCTCCTGCAAATGATAATCTCCGGTCGAAGCATCCGTAAACAGAGGATTGTCAGGAATGTTTCCCGCACCCTGCAACATGGCAAAACCGTTATTATAAAAATCCGAATACAGATATTCAAAATTTAACGTATAATCCCCTGTTGACAGAGAGTCAACATTAGTGATAATGCAGTTAATTAGTTGATTTCCGGTATTCGGCCTTTCACAATTAAAAAGATATTCTGCATTATCAATCACACAGTTTACTATTCTGTTATCATTTACGGGAGCACTATTGTAATAGTATGGATTCAGGTCTATTGCCCATTTTGAATTTTTAATAATACAATTGTTGAATGAATTGTTGAATCCGCTTGTATCGCCATCTTCGCCTGCCAGAATAAAACGGATTCCGGCCTGGCAACTATCGGAAACACAGGCGTTAAAAGCATTCCCGTTTGCACCTTCCCGTATCATAAAAGCCGAAACGTCATCCGAAACGCCACCAATAGCCCGGCAGTTTCTGAATTCATTGTTTTGCACACCTGACCACCTTACACTAAAACATCCGGCAATCATATTTTTCACCGTACAATCAACAAACAGATTATTTTGGCCTCTTTCCTTTATTTCAAATCCGTGACCCACATCTTCCAAATCGCCGTCACGCTCACCGTAACAGTTTTCTATCAGATTATTATCTCCTTTTATAACAAGATAATAATCCATGGAGGTATAAGTACCATCTGAAATCAATTGACTTTCGTTGCTGTAAATTTTACAATTTTCAAAATGATTGTTATTGCCCCAGATATCCATTCCCGCCCCTGTAGCATTTACGATCAGACAGTTTTTTATAGTGTTGTTATTTGCTTCTTTCATAGCCATGGCCGTGGAATATTCCCATCCGATATTTTGCAGGAAAATATTCTCCAAAATATGATTTGAATTTATTGATGTAGTGTTCCAGATACTAATACCCGACAGGCAATTGGCTATTTGGATGTTTTTAATGGTTATCGAATAAATATCCGACAGGTTAATTCCTTCACCGGTATTCCTGTCTCCCGGGTTAATCAACGGCATGAGCGAAGGATCTGCATTGTCGCCGTATGAAAAATCAAAACCCGAAATATCTCCCGGAACATTTTGGTACCCGATAAATGAAATACGGGCATCACCCGGAGAATAATTTTTATCTATAAAAACATCATCATATCCGTAGTCTCCGGCTTTAATATAAACGGTATCCCCGGCGGTTACAGGGCTTGACGCCGAAGCAGCATAGCCAATTGTTCTCCATGCATCCGCTTCGCTTAATCCCGAATTGTTGTCATTACCGCTTGTTGAAACATAATATACATTTTGAGTAATTCCAATTGCTGAAACGGCAACTGCCAAAATAAACGTAATTAGTTTTTTCATTTTAAAATTCTTGATCTAATGAGGGTAAAAGTAACAAATTTTACCTGATTTATTAGTGTTCCACCCCCTGTTATCAACAGTTTTCGTCGCATTAAATTGTTAATAAATCCGATTTGAAAAAAGATATTTTGCTTATACCTTGATATTCAGTATATTCCATTTTTTATCAAAAATTTATTTCACAAAAAGTGTAACCATTTATCAACAAAAGTGGTAAAAGGTGGCGATAAGTGTATGAAAGTGGGAATTTTGTAATATATTTACACCGTAAAATCGAAGCGTGTGAAAAAACCGTTAGGCAACTCCGAAGTAAAGCTGGATGCAAAGGGAAGATTCTTACTCCCAGTGCATTACAGAGAGGTTCTTGGCGACACCGTCAAGGAGGGCTTCATATTGAAACGGAGCATTTTTAAGAAGTGCCTCGAACTTTTCACGCTGGAAAACTGGGAACGTGAGTCGGC
>JALVZH010000345.1:0-2318 GCA_027022105.1 Bacteroidales bacterium
CCATTATTCCCCTCCTTGGAGGGGGAGGGGTGGGTTTATTAAAAAAAGATATTCACTTTTCTGGGTTTCAATATTTTATAATTTATCAAATGTTTAGACTTTAAACAAGTTTATATTGAAAACCTGAAAATGAATTATAAAAATATGAAAAAACTTATCACATTAATCCTCTTCCTTTCGGCAACACCCCTTTTTGCCTGTACCAACATAATGGTTACCAAAGGGGCTTCTTCCGACAGCGCCACCTATCTGGTTTATCTTAACGACGGCGAGTGGTTGTACCATCTGAACACAACCCCTGCCGCCGACCACCGGCCTGGCGATTCGCTGAAATACCGCAGCCTGTCGGGGAAAACATTCAAGATACATCAGGTGCCGCACACCTACGCCATTGTGGGGTTTCAGATAAACGAACACCAACTGGCCATAGGCGAAACCACCTTTACCGGAAGGAGAGCGCTGTGGGACAAAGACAAACCGCTGAAATACTGGGATTTGATGCGGCTGGCGCTGCTGCGTGCCAAAACAGCGCGTGAAGCCATTAAGGTGATGACCGGTTTGGTGGAGCAGTACGGTTACGGCAGCGAAGGAGAGTCGTTTTCCATTGCCGACCCCAACGAAGCATGGCTGCTGGAAATGATTGGTACCGGCGGAAAGGGTGGCGCCATATGGGTGGCACGCAGGGTTCCCGACGGAATGATTACAGCCCATGCCAACCACGCCCGAATCGGCACTTTTCCGTTGAACGACCCCGAAAACTGCCTCTATTCGGGCAACGTTATCAGCTTTGCCGTGGAAAAAGGGTGGTACGACCCCCAACAGGGCGAACCTTTTGAATTTAACAATGTTTATGACCCGCCGACGCCTGCCCATCTGAAATATACCGAAACCCGGGTGTGGAGCATTTTCAGGCGGGCGGCACCGTCGCAGGAGTTTTCGCCCAGTTACCATCGCGGCGTTCCGGGTGCAAAGCGGTACCCGCTGTTCATCAAACCCGACAAAAAACTGTCGCTAAGGGATATCTTCTCGCTGGTGCGCGACCATTACGAAGGTACCGCTTTCGACATGACCGCAATACCCGAAGGCGGCCCCTTTGGCAATCCCAACCGCCCCAGGCCGCTGGAGTGGAAAACCGATACGGCTGTCTATTCCTGGGAACGTCCCATATCCACCTACAACACCGCTTTTTCGTTTGTGGCACAATTGCGCAATTACCTGCCCGACGAAATAGGCGGAATTATGTGGTTCGGCGAAGACGATACCTATACCAACTGCTATTTTCCGGTCTATTGCTCTGTTACCGCTATTCCCGAACCCTTTAAAACGGGCGACATCAGGGCCTATTCACGCGAGTCGGCGTGGTGGGCATTTAATTTTGCCGCCAATTTTGCAAACGGTCGCTACCGTGATATGGTAAAAGACATCAGGAAAGTACAGCAGGAGATGGAAGCCCTGTTTGTCAGCCGGCAGGATTCGGTAGAGCAAATTGCCCTGTCGAAAGACAAGGCCGGACGCATCGAATTTTTAACCGAATACACCAACCAAACGGGTTTGCAACTGCACAAACGGTGGGTAGAGCTGGGCGATTATCTGGTAACAAAATACAACGACGGTTACGTAAAAGATGAAAAAGGACACATCAAAGCAAATCCCTATCCCAAAGAGTGGGTGGACTTTGTTATAAAAAACAACCCCGAAAAATATAAAACCGGTAACGAAAAGTTGCAATAGAAATAGCCGGTGAAGTTATTTATAGTTAACATGATGAAAATGAGTGTAAAATATTAATCCTGAAGATTTAACAACTCATTCATCGTAATGTTTTTTCTAAGAATTTTTCCTTCCGGAGAAATCAGAATATTATACGGTACACTTGAAATAAAGAAATATTTTTTCAGGTTGATATTTTTCTGCTTGTAATGAATGTTTATCCAGTTCATTTTTAAATCGTTAACCTTGGCTTTCCATCTATCTGTATCTTCGTCGATAGAAATTGATATTACGCTGATTTTATCTGATTTTGCCGAAACCTGTTTCAAAAACGGAATTTGAGAGATACAGGGGCCGCACCATGTTGCCCAAAATTCCAGTAATATAAATTTACCTCGAAATTCGTTCAGAGAATGTGTTTTTCCATTAATGTCAACAAAATCGAAATCCATTTTCTGTCCCAGTACAATATTTTTTGATTGGTCAAGATATTTCCTGATTTTGGTTCCATAAAAACCATTTTGCTCATTAACCGGAAGCAGATTAAAAAAATTCCCAATTTCAGCAGGGTGATTTCTTGTTCCAATCAAACCTTTTAAATCGTATAA
>JALVZH010000345.1:2328-18049 GCA_027022105.1 Bacteroidales bacterium
GTCAGGAACGGTTTTGTATTTATGCATCATCTGTTTCAGGAAATCAATGGCAAGACTATCTTCCGAAATCATTATTTTATATTTGATGCTATCGTTTTCACTCTTTACTTTTTGTGCTTCAAATAATTTGTATTTGCCAATATATTCTTTCGAATCTTTAATATACGATTGCAGGTTTTCATTCACTTTTGAGTTTTTGTAATTGATTTCAAACTTGTTATTGTCAACATCCGTAATTCTTATTTCAATTTCGTCATTTACAAGCGGAAACCGTATCATCTTTTTACCAATAATAAGTGCCGCATTTGCGGGTTCGGATACCTTTCCTTTAAATTCGAAATGACCGGAGACGACTTCCACCGTATCTTGCACTTCCTTTGTTTGAGTAACAAGAATTATTTCTTTTGTTTTTACGGAATTATGGTCAATGGTTCCGGTTATCTTAAAAAAATCTCTTTCGTCTATTGAATTAAACGAAATAATAGTCAGGGAAATTAATATAAAAACGATTATTTTTTTCATCGAACTACGCGAATTTAACGAATTATGTTTTCAATCTTCTTGTCAGCTCGGTGGAGAAGATAAATTCGTTCAGGTCTTCATTATCGGTGGTCAGCACATCCTCTTTGGTTCCTTCCCACCAGAGTTTTCCTTCTTTAATAAACGATATCTTTTCACCTATTTGCAGCACCGAGTTCATATCGTGGGTATTGATTACGGTTGTAAGGTTAAATTCTTTGGTCAGGTCGTGCAGCAGTTTGTCAATCCGTTCGGCGGTTTTGGGGTCGAGGCCGGAGTTGGGCTCGTCGGCAAACAGATATTTGGGTATCAACGAAATAGCCCGTGCAATGGCCACCCTTTTTATCATTCCGCCACTCAGTTCGGAAGGGTATTTTTTATTTGCGTTTTCGAGGTTTACATGTTCCAAAACGTAATCAACGCGCTCTTTTTTTTCCTTGAGGGTCATTTTTGTAAACATATTGAGCGGGAACATTACGTTTTCTTCCACGGTAAGCGAGTCGAAAAGAGCGCCGCCCTGAAACAGCACCCCCATCTCTTTACGGATATGTTTCCTCTTTTTTTCAGGCATATTGGAGAAAACGCGTCCGTTAAATTCGATGGTACCCGAGTCGATATCATACAGCCCGATACACGATTTCATCAAAACCGTTTTACCCGAGCCGCTTTGTCCGATAATCAAATTGGTTTTCCCCTGTTCAAACTGAGTGGTTATGCCTTTTAACACTTTTTGGCCGCCAAAGCTTTTATATATGTTGTTCACCGTTATCATACCAGCAGCATTTGGGTTAAAATCAGGTCGAAAACAATAATCAAAACACTACTTAAAACAATGGAGTCGGTGCTGGCTTTTCCCACTTCCACCGATCCCCCTTTTACGGTAAAGCCTTTGTATGCCGACACCGAAGTGATGATAAAGGCAAACACAACGGTTTTTATCAGTGCATAGGTTATGGTAAAGGGCTCGAACCAGGAGCGCATACCGAGGATGAAATCGTCGGGAGGAACCAGCCCCGAAAGGGCACCGGCAACATATCCGCCGATGAGGCCGAGAAAAATGGAAAACACGATTAAAACCGGATTGAACAGCATGGCTGCGGTTATTTTGGGCAGGATGAGGTAATTGGCCGGATTGACACCCATAACGCGAAGGGCATCAATTTGTTCCGTTACCCGCATGGTTCCTATTTCGGAAGCAATGCGCGAACCCGCTTTTCCGGCAAGAATCAGGCTGATGATTGTCGGCGAAAATTCCAACACCATCATCTGACGGGTGGAAAACCCGATGGTATAGAGCGGAATAAAGGGAGAATCGATGTTGTAAGCTGTTTGCATGGTGATAATTGCGCCCGTAAAAACGGAGATAAAGGCAACAATACCGATGGATTCCAAACCGAGAGTGATGAAATCGTACAACAGCTGACGCCGGAAGACAGGGCCTTTATCAGGCCTTTTAAATGCATCAAAAATGATGGTAACATACTCACCTACACCGTGTAATAATGATAACGCCATAACCGACCGTTGTTACAATTATTTTTCGTTATTTTGAATAAAATTTTATTGTGTAAAGATATACTATTCTGCAATTTGTTCCGTAAAACAGTATAACTAAAACGCAGCTTAAATGATAATATTGAATAAACCGGCAAAATATTTTCTCTTTGTTGTGGTACTGACGGCAATTCTTTTTCCGGTGCCGGCATGCAGTACAAGCCAAAAGGGTTTTAAACCGGAACACAAACACAAAAAGGATTGTAACTGTTCGGAATGGAGCATGGCGGGGGGTGCGGATAATCCCTTGATTTTACAGGAATGATATGACTTTTTTATGAACAAAGAAGAAACCATAAAAATCCTGAAAAGATACCTGCCGGAAGGAAGTGTTGACACCGTTTATTACTGGCTGGAAAAGAAAAAGATACATTTTCGGATTTCCCGGAAACGAAGCACAAAACTGGGTGACTACAAACCCCCCGTCCGTTATCCCAACCACCGTATTTCGGTAAACCACAATTTGAATCCCTATGCTTTTCTGATTACCTTTACCCACGAGCTGGCCCACCTGCTGGTATATGAAAAATACGGCAACACTGTAAAACCCCACGGCAACGAATGGAAGCGGGAATACAAAGCCTTGATGATACCTTATCTCGAAAACAATATTTTTCCCGGTGAATTGAAAAAAGCGCTGATGATTCATCTTGAAAACAGCCGCGCTTCGAGCAATACCGATATCGCACTCACAAAAATTCTGAAAACCTATGACAAAAAAGAGTATTTAACCGGTGCCGGTTCCGTTTACCTCGAAACGCTTTCCGAAGGAGAGAGGTTTGTTTTCGGTAACAACCGCATTTTCCTTAAACTGGAAAAACGAAGAACCCGGTTTCGCTGCAAGGAATTGAAAACCGGCAGACTGTATCTCTTTCACCCGCTGGCAGAGGTAATTCCGCTGAACAACACAACAAATGATATAACTTAACATATCGTCCCTGCCGGGGTTTTTTGTTTCTTTTTTCTTATTTTTATCAAAAAATTATTATGGTCACCATTAATATTTTGGATATTATCAGTTCTGCCAAAAAGGTTGATAAAACGGTAAGCATTATAGAAGAGAAACTTTTTCCCGATACACGCACCGAACTCGAAAAACGTTTGCAAAAATTTTATAACGGCGTAGTTGACGATTTTAAAAAAATCTATCCTGATTCGGAAAAAGATTATAAAAAATTTTTAGGAAAAACAAAAGAAGTCAAACGTGATTTGGTTAGAAAAAACAGGCAACAATTTGCCTTTTACGATGCACAAAATTTCATTAACCTGTTTTTGTCTTTTCATTTGTTCATAGCAGGCAAAGAGCCGGATATCAACCAAAAAATAATTGACGAAATAAAGAAAAACGAAAAGATTCTTTATACGAAACAGGCTGTTGATGATTTTACCGGATTGTTTAATGCAAAATTGTTTAATGATGCTGAATTACGTTTGTTTTTGTTGCCTTATTCCTTTGACAGAGAAAGCCGTAAACTTGATGATATTATTGAACTTCTGAATAAAATTGCCCGTCTGCCGGAAGAAATAAGAGCGGTATCAACACAATTGAATGAAATTAGTGAAAAACTTGCTGATAATTCTGCAACTACACATACCTCTGCTGAAATCAAAAAGCAAAATACTATAAGTGACACAAGCGATAATAATGTAATCTTACAGGATGTAAACGCGGATAAGATAAATCTTTATCAAAATATTCATACAGGTTCACCTGAAATTACAACTTTTTTATTAGCACAAATAAAAAGACGTTACAAAGTAAAATTATACAATGTTCCTGCACCAAACAAACTTTTTACCGGACGCGAAAACAAACTGAAAGAAATACACAAAAATTTACAACAGGGAAACAACATCCTTTTGTTTAAAGGTTACGGCGGCATTGGCAAAACCACGCTTGCCATTGAGTATTGCAACAGGTACAAAAGTGACTACGACCATATTTTTTGGATAGTATTCGACGGTAATTTGAAGAGCTCTGTTGAAAAATTATACAGCGACCTAAGTATTATTCCTGATGAAAACAAATCGTTGGCCGACATGGTTTTAGCTAAGATTAACAATTTGTCCGGTAAAAAATTACTTGTTATTGATAACTTTTTTACAGAGGACAATAAAATTATTAATGAATTGAGAAATTTCTTGCCAAATGTTAAAAAACTACTGACTTCACGCAAGGCAATAGAACAAGGTTGGTTGGTGAAATTAGAAATTGAGAAAATGCCGAAAGAAGATGCAAAAGAAATGTTTTTAAACTATTACGGTTACGGCGGCACTATAGACGACGACAAGCTGGATACTCTGATGGAATTAGTGGATTACCATACATTTACGCTGGAACTTTCGGCCAAATTATTAAAAGAGGCAGGCAAAGAAACCGATATTGACGAACTTATTGCAGCATTCAAAGGTGTAAATAATGATATTGCAAACTATTCCGTTACAACTAATTATACTTATGAAGAACTGAAGATAAACGGATATTTGAATAAATTATTCGATTTGAGTAATCTGGACGAAGATAAAATAAAAGTTTTGCGCTATTTTGCTGTTTTGCCTGTTGATTTTATGCCTTACGACGAAATAAAACAAGTTTTAAAACCCGAAGAAACACTGAATTTTAAAAAACAATTAAACGAATTGGATAAATTATCCTGGTTGCAAAGGCAAAAAATAGATGATGATGAATTTTACCGCTGTCCGCCTGTTATACGGCAATTTATACTTAATAAATATCCACCGGAATTCGGGTATTATAAAAATATAGTGCTGCATTTAATTGAAAAATATGCACATTTATATAGAAAAAATCCTGTTCTTGCTTTCAAATGGTTGCCCTATGGTAGTTCATTGCTTTATAACTTAAAAGAAGAAAATGAAAAAACAGCAACTTTAAGCAATAATATTTCTTTGATTTATAAGGCCAAAGGCGACTATGACCGGGCTTTGGAATATGCTTCGAAAGATTTAAAAATCACAGAACAAGTCCTTGAAGAAAATCATCCCGATTTGGCGAATTCATATAATAATATTTCAACGATTTATCATACCAAAGGCGACTATGACAGGGCTTTGGAATTTGCTTTGAAAGCTTTAAATATCTTTGAGCAAGTACTTGAAGAAAATCATCCTTATTTGGCGACTTTGTACAGTAATATTTCAATGATTTATAGGGACAAAGGCGACTATGACCAGGCTTTGGAATTTGCTTTGAAAGCTTTAAATATCTTTGAGCAAGTCCTTGAAGAAAATCATCCTGATTTGGCAACTTCGTATAATAATATTTCAATGATTTATCAGGACAAAGGCAACTATGACCGGTCTTTGGAATTTGCTTTGAAAGCTTTAAAAATCCGGGAACAAGTCCTTGAAGAAAATCATCCTTCTTTGGCAACTTCGTATAATAATATTTCAATGATTTATCAGGACAAAGGCAACTATGACCGGTCTTTGGAATTTGCTTTGAAAGCTTTAATAATCTATGAACAAGTCCTTGAAGAAAATCATCCTCATTTGGCGACTTCTTATAATAATATTTCAATGATTTATAAGGACAAAGGCGACTATGACAGCGCTTTGGAATTCGCTTTGAAAGCTTTTAAAATCCGGGAACAAGTCCTTGAAGAAAATCATCCTGATTTAGCGACTTCGTATAATAATATTTCAGTGATTTATAAAGCCAAAGGCGATTATAACCGGGCTTTGGAATTTGCTTTGAAAGCTTTGAAAATCAGGGAACAAATCCTTGATAAAAATCATCCTGATTTGGCAACTTCGTATAATAATATTTCATTGATTTATCATGCCAAAGGCGACTATTTCAGGGCTTTGGAATATGCTTTTAAAGCTTCAAAAATATTTGAACAAGTCTTTGATGAAAATCATCCTTCTTTGGCGACTTTATATAATAATTTAGCACATCTGTATTATAAAATTGGCGAAAAACAAAAAGCTTACGGATATATTTGTAAAGCTGTGGCAATATTGCAGAAAAAATTGGCTGCCGGTCATCCCTATTTGAAAAGTGCTGAGGAAAATAAAGCCTATTTGGAAAGAGAGCTGGGGATAAATTAGAATTATTTCGTTTGATAATGCGAATGCCGTCCCTGATTAACAGACAGGCTCTCTCATCACATCCCAATCCAGTTTTTCAACATCGCTTCACCATATTCCGTCATAATTGATTCGGGGTGAAACTGTAATCCCGTAAGGGGCAGCCGGGCATGGTGAAAAGCCATAATCAAATCCTGCTCGTCCGTCATGTCAATAATAAGCTCTTGCGGGAAGGTCTCTTTTTCGAAATACCATGAATGGTAATGGCCTATGTAAAAAACGGCGGGTAAACCTTTGAAAATACCGTTGTTATTCAAAACATTACCCTTGTTTCTGAATCCGTGCAGCGGCTGGGGCAGCCGCTTCAGTACGGCACCGTGAATTTGTCCCAGCGCCTCAAATCCGAGGCAGATACCCAGCATGGGGGTGTTGTTTTCATAAGTTTGAATAAACGGAATTAAATCGCCTGCTTCCGGTGCAATACCCGGCCCGGGCGAAATAAGCACTTTGTCGAAATGTTTGCGGTTAAGGTCTTGCAGCCGGTCGTTTTTGCGGATGAAAAAGTCACATCTGCCAACCTGTTCCACAAGTTGAACCAGATTCCGGGTAAAGGAATCATAATTATCTATTATCAGCAGGCGCATGTGACGGTAACAATTAGATTACATTATAAAGATTTTATAAAAATTCATGTATAACCCACCCCTCCCGACGTAAAGTCGGGATAAACTCTCCAAAGATGGGAACTCAATTTTCCATTATAAATGCTTTTCTATTTTAAACATTTGTTATTCCTTTTGACATTATGTTTTGGTTAACGGTACTGATCTCCCCTTCCCGACTTTACGTCGGGAGGATTAAGGGGTGGGTCTGTTATGTTGTTCAATTTCAAAATTTTTTAATCGTATTTTTGTGTTTCATTTTTAATAAATTTTTGATATACTATTTTTTACCCACCCCTAACCCCTCCAAGGAGGGGAACTGTTAGCGTTTCCAATAAAAATCTTTTTTCATTTAAGCCTTTTTTCCAATTTAACGATAATGTTTTGGTTAACGGTACTAATCTCCCCTCTTGGGAGGGGATTAAGGGGTGGGTCTGTTATGTTGTTCAATATCAGAATTTTTTAATCGTATTTTTGTGTTTCTTTTTAATAAATTTTTGATATACTATTTTTTTTACCCACTCCTATTTTTTACCCACCCCTAACCCCTCCAAGGAGGGGAACTCAATTTTCCAATATAAATATCATTTCGTTTAGAACATTCTTTTTTCAATATACGATTATGTTTTCTTTAGCGTAAATAATTTTCTTTATGCATCAGGCGGAGGATTAAGGGGTGGATTTATTACATTTCTCATTTAATAGATTTATTATCAAATATACCCTGCAAAATCATCATCGGAAGCATGATTATCGTCCACCGTCAGTTCGGTTTTCTGGGCATACATCTCAAGCTCTTTGGGGTATTTCCCTTTTTTGTTCATCTCGATAATCTCTTTTACGTTGTCCACCAAAATGGCAAGCAGGTTGTTGGGATTATCCGTATAGGCATACCACATAATCCGTTTAAACACATCGTTTTTCTTGTGGCGTGCAATGCCTTTTTTTGTTTTCAGCGGAATTCTTGTGTCGGGGAACTCTTTCAGGGCGTCCATATAGCTTTCCAGTTCGTAATTGAGGCAGCATTTCAGTTTTCCGCATTGTCCGGCAAGTTTTTGGGGGTTTAACGATAGTTGCTGAATGCGTGCCGCACTGGTAGAAACGCTTTTAAAACCGCACATAAACGAAGAACAACAAAGCTCGCGTCCGCAGGAACCGATACCGCCCAGCTTGGCCGCTTCCTGGCGTACACCTATCTGCTTCATCTCAACCCTTATCTTAAAGGCATCCGCCAGTTTCCTGATGAGTTGCCTGAAATCCACACGGTCGTCGGCAGTGTAATAAAATATGGCTTTGGTCTTGTCGCCCTGATACTCCACATCGTTGAGTTTCATGGAAAGCCCCAGAGAATTGATGATTTCCCGTGAACGTACCAAAGTTTCGTTTTCACGTTTTACGGCTTCCAACCATTTCTCGACATCGGCAACACGTGCATGGCGATAAATCTTTTTTAAGGTAGTACGCTCTGTATCAACTCCTTTCCGTTTCATTTGAATACGAACGGCGTCACCCGTAAGCGATACAATGCCGATATCGTGTCCCGAGGTACTTTCCACGGCTACTATTTCCCCCTCTTTCAGCTTCATTTCGCGGGGATAACTGAAAAAGTCTTTCCGATCGTTCTTAAAACGGATTTCCGCATACAGCAATCCGTTGTCGTCGGGCATATCGGGGAAATCTTTCAACCAATTGTAAGATGTAAGCTTGCAGCATTTCGATTGATTAACCGAAAGGCTCTCACGGCTTGATGAAGCCACCACACAACATCCCCGTGCCGCAGGCTCTGTATTTTTATTTTGAATATTATCGTTTTCCATTGCTGTCTCTTCCTCTCTTGTCTCTTTCGTTAGCGGATACAAAAGTAAGTGAAATTTGTAATACCAACCGTTTTACGGGATAATTCCGGCCGTAAGAACCCCGCACAAAAAAATCAAGCGGTTTTTATAATTATTTTGATTCCGGAAGTGGAATTTATATTTTACAGTATTATAATTATATATCCGTTTGTAAACGACAATAAACGAATGTTAAACGGAAGTAAATAGTTATTAACCGACTTAGTCTTTGGGCCTGCCATACTTTTGTCCCGTCAATCGTTCTTAAACCTGATGACACACTTAAACAACTAATTGTTAAACTTTAAAAATTTAAAATCATGAAAACATTAAGAAATTCAGTAAACCTGATCGGACGTCTGGGAAACGACCCTGAAATCAAAAGCTTTGGCAACGACCGCACAATGGCCCGTTTTTCGCTGGCTACCGACGATTATTTCCGCGACAAAAACGGTGAGACCGTAAAACAGACCCAATGGCACAACATTGTTGCCTGGAACGGCACGGCACAGGTAGTAAGCAAACTTCTTTCAAAGGGAAAAGAGGTTGCCCTGCACGGAAAATTATCGAACCGCAGCTGGGAAGACGACAAAGGAACAAAACACTACATCACCGAAGTGGTAGCCGACGAGATTGTTGTTTTTTCTTCCAAAGAGCAATAGCTGAAATATAATCCGTAAAAAAACCGGGGGACGGCATGATGCAATCTCCCGGTTTTTTTGATTTTGTTTAATCCCGGTTTGGTTAACCGTGTGGATTCCGTGCAATAGTCTGACGTATAATTGCATTAACCTTTTTCCGGGATTAAATTTATTCTTTGCTTAAAATTACAAGTCCCGTAACACCATGGGAAATCAGGAAAGCGGCACACAGATAAAACAGCCAGTTAGTACCGATTGTCTCGCCATTTATACTCATGTCAGACAAATAATAGATTATTGCACTGAAAAGAAATGTAGCTGCCGCTGTGATGTTGCCAATCTTATAAAATAATTGGATCTCACGTTCGTCAAACTTCTTCTTTTTATTGATTAACGGCAAAAGAGCCAGTAACACCAGAGCAACCATTCCCTGATGTCCGAAAATTAAAATGGATGCCAGAAGGGCAACCCCAATGATAAGTTCAAAAATAAATCGCTTGTTCATAATTAATCCTCCTTTTTTAAATAAAATATATCTTCAACATTACACTTAAAAAATTTTGCAATTGCAAGCGCCAGTTTTACCGACGGATTAAACTTTCCGTTTTCAATGGCATTAACGGTTTGTCTGGAAACATCCAGTTCTTTTGCCAGTTCTTCCTGTGTTATCTGATTGTTGTTGAAACGCATCTTTTTTAATCTGTTTTCCAATTTCATATTTCAAATAATTATTTCGGGTGCAAATGTATATAATAATTTACATCGTGTCAAGTATTATTTACATTTTTTTAGGATTTTATTCTTTCTTTCTTTATCCGGATAAAGACATTTATACAATAAACTTGTTATAGAAGTTGTTTAATGTTAACATGATGACAATGAGTATAAAATATTGAAAACCAGAAAATGAATTCCATTATTCCCCTCCTTGGAGAGATCGTCCCGACTTTACGTAGGGTGGTGCAGGGGTGGGTTAAAAAATTATTCATCAATAGATTCATTAAATGAAATACAGGAAAGATATATTTAGGGTGCTGGATATAAAAGACATAATTGACCCACCCCTTAATCCTCCGCCTAAGGCGGAAGGGGAAATTATACCGTTAATCAAAACATAACGTTAAATGGAATTAAAATGTTCAAAATGAGAAGAATCCATATTGGAAAAGTTAGCTCCCCTGCTTGGAGAGCCTGTCCCGACTTTACGTCGGGAGCGTAGGGGTGGGTTTATTAAAAAAAGACATTCATTTTTCTGGATTTCAATATTTTATAATTCATCTAATGTTTAGACTTTAAACAATTTTATAGTCTGATAAAACATATTGTGCACAAAGAAGAGACAGATTGTCAGATTGTTTTATTTTTACCTTCAAAAATTAAATAAAGAAGGGACAGACCATGGAAAAGGAATTTTTAGACCAGCAACAGGCCGAAATTACCGAACATCTGGTGTATAAAAAGCTGGCGACGGTATGCAAAGAAGCACACAACCGCCAAACGCTGGAAAAAATTTCGGACGATGAATTGAAACATTACAATATCTGGAAAAATGTAACGGGTGTGTCCCTGAAACCCCAAATATGGAAGGCAAATTATTACGTTTGGCTTGCCAGAATTTTCGGGTTGAGTTTTGCCTTGAAACTGATGGAGCGGGGAGAAGAAGATGCCCAGTATTTTTATGAAAAAGCCGCCGAAAAGGTTCCCGAGGTGGCTCAAATCCAGCAGGAAGAAAAGGAGCACGAGCAGGAACTTTTAAAGATTCTGAAAGACCAACGGCTGATGTATGTGGGTGCCGTGGTGCTCGGGCTCAATGATGCACTGGTGGAGCTTACCGGTACGCTGGCCGGGCTCAGTTTTGCTTTTTCAAAAACAAACGTCATTGCCTTTACCGGACTTATTATGGGTATTGCAGCAGCCCTTTCCATGGCAGCTTCGGGTTACCTCGCTTCGCAGGAAGAAGAAGAAAAAGAGGATGTCAACCCTGTTACGGCGGCTGTTTATACCGGAGTAGCCTATCTGCTTACTGTTTTTTTCCTGGTTTTGCCCTATTTCCTTATTTCAGATCCGTATATTGCGTTAATTGCCATGCTTGTTATCACACTGCTCATTATAGCGACTTATAACTATTATATTTCGGTTGCCAAGGCGGTAAGTTTTAAAAAACGGTTTATCTCCATGGCTTTTATCTCGCTGGGTGTAGCCGCTATCTCTTTTGGAATAGGCTATTTTGTAAAAACATTCTTCGGGGTTGATGTATAGGCTTTTATTTGCCGGAGTGTATTCTCATCCAATGCATCAAGGTCGAAAAACGCCACTCCGTCGGCACCTCCGTTCATGGCTGCCCTGATGGCCTTACTAAGGGTATTGTCTTTCTTTAAAGCAGGAACATAAAGTCCGCAAAAGATTTTTGAACCGGAACCCGCTGCTTTTTTATCTTCCTCAACTACCTTCTTGATCCAATGGTAGCCTTTTCCGTAAAAGTTATGATACACCATGGGGAAATAATAATCCAATTCCCATTGATCCCAATCCTGACGAACCATTTTCCTCGATATATCAGGTGTTGGAAAAACTGCGGCACTTACCATTAATCCCGCATGTTTTATGCTGTCGCGCAGCATCCGCACCGTTGTGTCGAGAACCTTCAGCCGGAAATTAAACCAGGATGTATCGTGCAAAGGATCTTTTAATTGAATGGGGTCAATGCCGTATCTTTTTTTGTAAATCTTTCTCATGTAAGGATGATAGCCGTAATCGAATTGCGGCAGAACATCTTTTTGTACAAGATTGTATTGGGGTTGCAGTTTTTCCGGTAAAATGGCATCCACATAACGGATATAGTCGAAATGAATGCCACTTATGCCCTTGATGCGGGTCAGGGAAGTGATTTTATCCGTCAGAAACATTCGAACTTCCGGCAGGGCGGGACACATAAACTTATAGTAATCCACATAAGCTTTTTGTTCGCTCAACGATTTTCCGTCCGCATTAACCGAAAGCCATTGCGGCTTTGCGTCTCCTTTGTTCATGGTCCAAAACCAGGCATGGGTTTCCATTCCGAAGCAGGAAGCCAAAAGGGATACATCATGCAGCGTGGCACTGTCACCCGAAAGCAACAGGCCTGTTATGCCGGCATTGCTTAATTTTTGCAACTCTTTTTGCCACCAGTCCAATCCCCGTTTTTTATGTCCTCCGGCCCATACCCAATATTCCGGCACAAAGTGTTTTGCAGGTTTTTTAATAAATGTAATCTTTCCCCACCTTTCGGGGATGTGCATGTTTACGGCTCCCTGTACCGACCATACCCAATTGCTCTCGGGAACTCCTTTTTTCTTTTGGTATTTTCCCGCAACAGTATCTGTCTGCCATTCTACCCTGGAAAAGTTAAAACGCCAGGTTTCCCCGTTTTCCGGTATATGGTTCTCATCAAAAGCACTCCATGGAATGGCAATCTCCACTGTCCAGCGGCTGTCGGTATCACGGGGATTGTTAATGCTTCCGTAAACCGCAACTGCCGATTTCAATCCCCGGAATCCCCGGCTTATATCGGCTTTCCCTCCTTTGTTGTAAGGTTTGTTTAAAAAAAGGTCGAACACAGTACCGAGGGCATTTAATTCCAGCTCATAATAATTCTTGCTGTCGCCATCAGGGTCGATAAAAACCTCGAAATCGTTGTCGTGGTAAATTATAGCATCATGTTGGGTAAGTGCAGCCCAAATATGCGGTTCGCCGAGACATGCGGCAATATAACAGTAATTGCTGTCCCACAGCATCTTAAAGCGGGTGAACTTGTCGGAGGGAATGGCTGCACCGGTTTCGATATCCGAAAAATTACCGGACCACCGTGCATTTTTCCAATCGGCATCATCTAACACGCCGTCAATGACAATGGAACCGGAAGTTTGAAAACAGTTGTAACTTTTTACCGGTAATTGGTTTTGAGCCAAAACGGTTCCTGACAGAATTCCTGTCAGTAAAAATACGAAAAAATAGCTTATTGCCGGTTTCATTGAAACTGATACACTACGGTTAACAGCACCTGTCCCACGGCTTTCAGGGTGTTTTTGTCTATTTTATCCATTGTATCGCCTGTGGTATGCCAGTATTCGTAAAAAGTGCCGTTGGAGCTTTCGGTATCAAGATGAATAATATCTATGGAGGGAATGCCGGCAATTTCATTTACAAATTTATGATCGTCGTCAATGGGGTACCCGTCGCGGTCAATAAAATAATTGTCGTAACCCATGCTGAAAGCTTTGTTCCACACCAGGTCAACATAATAGCGGGCATATTGGCGTGAGAAGTACTCTTTCGTAAAGGTGGCATCTTTTGCACCCACCATATCGAGCAAAATACCGAAAACAGCTGTGTAACCGGGAACATGCGGGTTTTTTGCCCAATACTGTGAGCCCAGTCCCCAGTAGTTTTCTCCCGAAAGGTTCAGGTCGGACGGAGGGCCCCAGTCCTCAAGGTCGAAAAGGACAATATCAACCCCCACATCCGGGTTTTGCTTGTGAAACTGCCGTGCCATTTCCAACAGCACACTCACTCCGCTGGCACCGTCGTTGGCGGCATCAATGGGTGTGCGGTGTTTTGCAGGGTCTTTGTCGTGGTCGGCAAAAGGACGCGAATCCCAATGCGCCATGAGTAAAATCCTGTTTTGATATTCCGGATGAAAACTGCCAATTATATTCTTTCCCTGCCTTACCACATTGTCGTAAGTGCGTGCTTTGAATTTTTGAACAAAGACCGTATCGGAAAACCCGGACAGTTTTTGAACAAGCCAGTTTGCACATTCTTCGTGGGCTTTGGTGCCGGGAACACGTGGCCCGAACGAAACCTGTTTTGCCGTATAACTGTAGGCCGAATCGGCATTAAAAACAGGAATACTGATGCTTTTTTTTTCGCTGTTGTTTTCAGATGTCTTTTTGGTTTTCGGGTTTCCACACCCTAAAACGGTAAGTCCGAGCAAAACAAAAAGGAACTTTTTCATGGGTTTGGTATTAACTATTCTTTAAAGCAGTCGCCGAACATTTTGCCAAAAGCAATATCGTTGATATTCTTCCTTTTCCGTGTGGCAAATTCCAGCTCTTTCAGTTCGGGCGAAAGGTCGGAGCTGTTGCCGTAATAACCGAAAGCGGTGACCGATAAAGGCTGATAATCTGCAGGGATTTTAAAAATTTCCGAAGCTTTCTCAGGGTCAAAACCACTCATTTCGTGAGAAATGATGCCGTGGTGCATGGCTTCCACAAGCATAAAAGCCACGGCCTGTCCCACATCATACTTAAAAACCACATTCTTTTTACCGTTTTTTGTAAATGTTTTCTTACCAATGTTCAAAACAAGTACCGAAGCGTTTTTGGCCCATTGTTGGTTCCACTCCACCAGAGTGGAGAGGATCTTATCAAAAGTGGGGTCGCCGCGATGCCCCACCATAAACCTCCAGGGCTGTTCGTTAAAAGCCGAAGGTGCCCAGCGGGCAGCCTCTATCAAACTCATCATTGTTCTGTTTTCTATCTTCTTTTGCGGGTCAAAAGCTCTCGGGCTCCAGCGTTCGGCAATTAAATTGCTCAATTCGTACTTGTTTACTGTTCTTTTCCTCATTTACTAAAATATGGTTTTGTGAAAAATAATTTTGCACAAAGCTACAACATTAATCCCACATTGTCCGGTACAAGGAATGGTAAAATTTTTTCTTGTTGTGATAAACGGGTTCGTTTTTGTTTTATTATTTGGGCGGCCGGGTTTATAGTTGCATGCCGACAGGTTTACGCATCTCGTGCCTCTCCTCCGTCACAATGGTGTCCTTTGAACTATAGGGTATAGATTACGTTAGTCAACTTCCCCGCCGATATATATCACCACCCGCATCCCAATTCCAAGCTATCAACAGGTTAGCCTTGTGGGTCGGAATGGCGACGGAATCTCATACTTGTTCTTCTTTCCAATTTGCATTATGATAACTGATAAATAGGGGATTGGTGCACAGTATTTCAAATCCCAAACTTCAAATTCCAAACGTGTCTGCCTCCAGCTGGTAAATTTTAATATTCAACACCCAAAAAACCGAGGTGATTTAAAAGGTACTTTATTAAAACATCGGTCGGGAAGTTTTGAGGTTTGGATTTTGATTATTGTTTGGGATTTGGAATTTCGACATTGGAATTTCTTTTTTTACAGGGTTTCTCCTTTCCCCCTTTTCGGCCTTTCAGGACTCCACCCGCCCGGCCAACGGCGACCTGAAAGGACAATCCGACGCTGCCCCTCTCCCGCGTCCCAATTCCGAGACATCTACAGGCTGGCCTTGCGGGTTGGAATGGCGTGGGAGTCCCATTTCCCTAAAACACAAAAACCTCATAACGCATTTGTTATAAGGTTTTTATTGGTGGGCCCACCAGGACTTGAACCTGGGACCACCTGATTATGAGTCAGGTGCTCTAACCAACTGAGCTATAGG